>DATJLK010000150.1:0-34324 GCA_035509615.1 Allostellaceae bacterium
GCTTTGCCGAGGGTGTGTTTACCGCGGTCAAGTTCTACCCGGCGCATGCGACGACGAACTCGGCTTCAGGAGTGTCGAATATCGGAGCGGTGCAGTCAGCGCTGGAGCGCATGGCCGAGATCGGCATGCCGCTGTTGGTGCATGGCGAGGTCACCGACCCTGAGGTCGACATCTTCGACCGCGCGGCGGTCTTTGTCGACAAGGTGCTCGATCCGCTGCGCCGCCGCCTGCCCGAACTCAAGATCGTGCTCGAACACATCACCACCAAAGAGGCGGTCGATTACGTGCGTTCCGCCAGCGCGAACCTCGCGGCGACGATCACCGCGCATCACCTGCAGATCAGCCGCAACGCGCTGTTTGCCGGCGGGATCCGGCCGCATCTCTACTGTCTGCCGATCGCCAAGCGGGAAAAGCATCGCCACGCGCTGCGCCGCGCCGCGACCTCCGGCGACCGGCGCTTTTTTCTCGGCACCGACAGCGCCCCGCATGCGCAACCCGCAAAGGAGACGGCATGCGGCTGCGCCGGCATTTTTACCGCACCCTGCGCGCTCGAACTCTACGCCGAGGTGTTTGCCGACGAACGCGCCCTCGATCGCTTCGAGGCCTTTGCGGCGCTGAACGGCGCCGAATTCTACGGCCTGCCGCCAAACGACGAGCGCGTCGGCTTGCGTTGCGAGCCCTGCCCGGTGCCCGAACGCATCGGCGCCGGCGAGATGTCGGTCATCCCATTTCGCGCCGGCGAAACCCTGCGCTGGCGCTTCGTCGGGATCGCCAGTTAAGGGCTAAACCCGCGGGAGCGTCAGTTCCATTCCCGCATCACTTGGCAAGGCCTCATCTTTTTCGGCTCCAAAGCCGCCGCGGAGCGCCGCATGGCGGCGAGATTTCTGCTCTGCATATCTTGCCGGCGCTGACCGCCGGGGCATAGGTTGCCGATACGCGTCCACCCTTTTGTCCGGCGGGCACGGTGCGGCAGTAAGGATCGCGCAATGAAACGGCAGTTGCACCTCAACCTGTTCATCCATAGTCGCGGCCATCACGAGGCGTCGTGGCGCCATCCGGACACATCGCCGCTGCCATTAACCGACATCCGCTATTATCAGGATCTGGCGCAGCGCGCCGAAGCAGCGCTGTTCGATTCCGTTTTCTTCGCTGATCAATTGGCGCTGGGCGGCGATGTCGCCCAGGCGGCGCGCACCTGGCTCGAGCCGATCACCGTGCTGGCGGCAATGGCGACCGCAACGAGCCGGGTCGGGCTGATCGCAACCGCCTCCACCACCTACACCGAACCATTCAATCTGGCGCGACAGTTCGCCTCGATCGACCATATCAGCAACGGCCGCGCGGCGTGGAACATTGTCACCTCGTGGCTCGCGACCGCAGCGGAAAATTTTGGCGGCGCTGGACAGGTCAGCCACGCCGACCGGTATGCCCGCGGCGAGGAGTTCATGGCGGTCGTCAACGCGCTGTGGGACAGCTGGGCGGCGGACGCGGTCATCGACGATCGCGCCGGCGGCGTCTATGCGCGCGCCGACCGCATCCGCGCGATCAACCACCGCGGTGATTTCTATACCGTTGCCGGGCCGCTCAATCTGCCGCGCTGCCCGCAAGGCCGGCCGGTGCTGGTGCAGGCGGGTTCGTCGGACACCGGCCGTCGCTTTGCCGCGCGCCACGCCGACGCCGTGTTTACCGCCCATATGGCAAAAGCGACGGCGCAGGATTTTTATGCCGATCTGAAGACGCTCGCCAAGGCAGAGGGACGGATGCCGGAGCAGGTGCTGATCCTCCCCGGCCTTAGCCCGATGATCGCCGGCACTGAAACCGAGGCGCAGCGGCTGGTGCGCGAGGTCAACGAATTGACCGACCCGGAGGTCGGACGCAAGCGGCTGTCGGGCCGCTTTGGCGGCTATGATTTCTCGCATCTGCCGCTCGACCGACCGCTCTCGGTCGCGGATTTCCCCGACCCGGCCTCGGTCGAAGCGGCGCGCAGCCGCACCGAGGTGATCCTCAACCTGGTCCGCCGCGACCGGCCGACATTGCGGCAATTGCTCGGCTATCTCGCCGGCGCGCGCGGGCACTTTGTCACCGCCGGGACGCCGGAACAGATCGCCGATCTGATCGAGGACTGGTTCGCCGACGGCGCTGCCGACGGGTTCAACATCATGCCGCCGCTGCTGCCGGCGCAACTCGATGCGTTCAGCACCGGCGTGATCCCGATCCTGCAGCGTCGCGGGCTGTTCCGGACCGAGTACCAGGGCAGGATGCTGCGCGAGCATTACGGTCTGCACTGGCCGCCGAGCGTGTTCGATGATCCGGCCTTTTCGGCCGGGCTGTCGGGAGCCGCCGCCGGCATATGACAGCCGCACATACACGAAACGCCACGGCGGCCGCCGCGCTGGATCCGATGGCCGGTCTGCGCGATGACTGATCGCAATCCAGCCCACTTCCTGGTCATCGGGGCTGGCGCTGCCGGTCTGATGGCCGCGCGGGAACTGGTGCGGGCAGGCAGACGGGTGACGATTCTCGAGGCGCGGGACCGATATGGCGGGCGCATCTACCCGCTGCCGGTCGAGGAATTCGGCTACCCGGCCGAAGGCGGCGCCGAGTTCATCCACGGTGCCGCACCGGTGACGCGCGCCTTGATGCGCGAGGCCGGACTTTCCCTGGCGCCAATGCGAGGAACCGATTGGAGCGCCCGCCGCGGCCCGTTATCCCCGGACGAATACGCGACGCCGCATACCGATCGCCTGCACCAGGAATTGCAAGCGTTGAGGACCGATCTGCCGGTCGCCGAATTTCTCGAGACGCATTTTTCCGACCGGCAATACGACGAACTGCGGCGCGCCGTCATCAGGATGGTCGAGGGCTACGACGCGGCCGACCCGCGCCGCGCCAGCACTTTCGCGCTGCGTGACGAATGGCTGAGTCGCGGACTCGATCAGCAGGGGCGGATCGCGCAGGGCTACGGCGCGCTGATCGACTATCTTGCAGCCGAGTGCCGCCGGCTTGGCGCGGCAATCCGTCTGGGGGCGGCGGTGACGGCCATCGACCAGCAAGGCGAGCGAATTGCCGCCCGTTGTCATGATGGCACGACGATCGCGGCGGATGCCGCAATCCTGACCGTGCCGCTTCCGCTGCTGTCCCGGATCGCACTGCCAGCGAAAGCACGCGAGCGAGCGGCGGCCGGCGCCGATATCGGGTTCGGCAATGTCGTCAAGCTTCTGCTGCGCTTTCGAACAAGGTGGTGGGCCGAACAGCGCGGGCATGATCTGACCGACCTCTCCTTTGTGTTTTCGAACGCCACGGTTCCGACCTGGTGGACCCAGTATCCGGCCGAATATCCGGTGCTGACCGGATGGTTCGCGGGACCCAAGGCCGGTGGAGTGTCGGCGCTCAGCGAGAGCGAGTTTGTCGATATGGGGCTCGCCGCGCTTGCCGGGATTTTCGAGCTGTCGACGAAGGGGTTAGCGAGCAGCGTCGTCGCGTCGCGAGCCATCAATTGGGGCAACGACCCGTTCGCGCTAGGCGCCTATTCTTACGCCACCCCGGAAACGCGTGCCGCCCAGACGATCCTGAAAGTGGCTGATGGTGATCCCGTGCATTTTTCGGGGGAGGCACTCTATGCCGGCCCGGATATCGGCACGGTCGAGGCGGCGCTCGCCAGTGGCCTGGCGACGGCGCAGACGATCCTCGCCGCCTGAGCCGGCCCGCTTCGCCCGCCCGGCGCCCGGCTTTGCCGCTCTGGCGATAGCATCGCTTGCGCCCTGGCTCTGCTATAATTCCTGACCTGCGATAGCCGGCGAGACGGGAATGCCAACAGTCAATCTGAGTGTGAATGGACGCGAGGTCGGCATCACCGCCGATGGCGACACCCCGCTCCTCGATATCCTGCGCAATCATCTCGGGCTTTTGGGCACGAAATTCGGCTGCGGCCTCGAACAATGCGGCTGCTGCATGGTGCTTGTCGACGGCCGACCTGAGAAAGCCTGCGGGAAGGCGCTATCCACCCTGGCGGGCAAACAGATCCTGACGATCGAAGGCCTTGGCACGCCCGATCGCCCGCACCCGCTGCAGCAGGCCTTTCTTGACGAGCAGGCCGGCCAGTGCGGCTACTGCCTTCCCGGCATCCTGATCTCGGCAAAGGCTTTGCTCGACCGCAATCCGGCACCATCGCGGCGTGAAATCGCCGAAGCGCTCGACGACAATATCTGCCGCTGCGGCAGCCATACCCGCATCCTGCGCGCCGTCGCCCGCGCCGCCGCGCGGATGGGTACCGCAGGAATTGCCCGATGAGCGCCGCCGCACCCGCACTGCCGCCGCTGCTCGCCGCCAATCCGCGGCTCGATCAATGGGTCGGTTTCGAAGTGCGCGGTCAGGTCAGGGTTTCGACCGGCCGGGTCGAAATCGGCCAGGGAGTGTTGACGGCGATGCGGCAGATCGCGGCCGAGGAGCTCGGCGTGGCGCTCGACCGCATCGTGCTGCGATCGGGCGACACCGATCTGACGCCAAACGAGGGCTATACCGCCGGCAGCCAATCAATCCAATTCGGCGGCATCGCCTTGCGCCTTGCCTGCGCCGAGGTGCGTGGCCTGTTCCTCGATCATGTCGCCGGATCGTTTGGCTTGCCGCGCGCCGATCTCGCGGTGGATGACGGCGCCATCACCCGCGACAGCGAACCCACCGGTCATGATTACTGGTCGCTCGCGGCTGCGGTCAATCTCGGCCGACCCGCGCGGGGCGGCGCACCGACCAAGAAACCGGACGAGTATCGCGTCGTTGGATACAGCGCGCCGCGCGTCGACCTTGCCGCCAAGGTATTTGGTGAACCCGTCTTTGTTCACGACATCAGCCCGGCCGGCATGCTGCATGCGCGCGTCGTGCGCCAGCCGCGCCGCGGGGCGACGATCAAGGCGGTCGACGAGGCGGCGCTGCGCCGCGCCGCGAAAAGCCCGATCGAAATCATCCGCGTCGGCAATTTCCTGGCGATCACCGGTCCCGACGAAACCGTCGTCGAAGCGGTCGCGGCAGTGGCGCCGAGCCATGTCGTGTGGGACGGCGTCGACGCGATCAGCCCATTTCAGGAAGAGGCGCGCTGGCTCTTGCAGCAACCCTCGCTCGACCGGGTCGTCGGCGCGCCGCAATCGACCGCGCCGCTGCCGGCCGCCAACCGGTACGAGGCGACCTATACGCGGATGCACATCGCCCACGCTTCGGTGGCGCCGTCCTGCGCTGTGGCGCTCTATCAGAATGGCCGGCTCGAGGTGTGGACGCATTCGCAAGGCGTCTATCCGCTGCGCGATGCATTGGCGCGCACCTGCAAGCTCGATCCGGCCAGGATCCGGGTTACCCATGTCCAGGGGCCGGGCTGCTATGGCCATAACGGCGCCGACGATGCCGCCGCCGACGCCGCAATCATCGCGATGCAGAATCCGGGCAAGCCGATTCGGGTGCGCTGGCGGCGCGAAGAAGAGTTCGGCTTTGAACCGGTCAGCCCGGCGATGGTCGTGACCGCGCGCGCAGCACTCGACGCAACCGGACGACCACTCGATTGGACAACCGAAATCTGGAGCGGCCGGCATTCGAGCCGGCCCGGCGGCGGCGGCAATTTGCTCGCCGCCGAGGCGCTGCCCGACCCGCCGCCGGCACCCCCCGCCACCGAATCGTCCGACCCGCCGGGCGCCGGCACCCGCAACGGCGAGCCGCTTTATGGCTTTCCGGCAAAGCGCATCGTCCATCACCTAATCCCCGAAACCCCGGTGCGCACGTCATCGCTGCGCGGTCTCGGCGCCACCCTCAACGTCTTCGCGATCGAATCATCGATCGACGAACTGGCCCGGCGCGCCGGTCTCGACCCGGTCGCCTACCGGCTGTCGGTGTTGCCCGATCCGCGCGCCCGCGCGGTGATCGAGCAGGTAGCGCGCCTCGGCGGCTGGCGGACGGGATTGCCGTCGGGCACCGGCCAAGGCCGCGGGCTCGGTTTTGCCCGCTACAAAAACATCGCCGCCTACGCCGCGATCATCGCCGAGGTCGAGGTCGACGAAGACGTTCGCGTCACCCGAGTGTGGTGCGTTTGCGATGCCGGGCTCGTGATCAACCCGGACGGGGCGATCAACCAGCTCGAGGGCGGCATCATCCAGGCCACGAGCTGGGCGTTGAAGGAAGGCGTCAGGCTCGACACCGCCGGCATCAGCTCGCGCGATTGGGAGGGATATCCGGTATTGCGCTTTACCGAGGTGCCCGAAGTCACGGTCGAACTGGTGGGCGCTGCCAAAGACCTGCCGCCCCTCGGTGTCGGCGAGGCCTCCGGCGGCCCGACCGTCGCCGCCATCGGCAACGCCGTCGCCCATGCGCTCGGCACCCGGCTGCGCGATCTGCCATTGACCCGAGAGCGGGTCATGGCGGCACTGCTGAAAGCGTGAGGCGGCGGCTCGCTGACATCGGGATGGCTCGCTGCGCTGGCAATGACACCTGAACTGTTCCATTGCGAATTGTTGTCATTGCGAGGAACGCGGCGATGAAGCAATCCGTCGTTCCGGTTGGCGGCGTGAGGCGCCTGATCAGCTCTGATCCTGCTCTCGATTCCAAGGGCGATACCATGATTCACCTATCGAATCGGAGCGCCAGGCGCTTCCATCCGATACGATCATGGTCTAAGCGCGCCCATGTTGGCGCAGTAATCCGGTCAGTTCGCCAATGTGTCGCCAGTGCTCGCAACGATCGACGGCGCGCTCGACCGCCGCGACGCCATCGGGGGTCAGCACAACCGCGGCCAATTCGCGAAATTTGGCGCGGATCTCGGCGTCACTGAACGGGTCCTGAAAATCGCCGCGATGGCTCTGGCAGGAATGCGTGCATTGCCGGCCGTCGCTCAGAGTCAATGTGACGCGCGCTGGCCGCAGCCGTGGGGCCAGTGCCGTCATTGCCGCATCCTCACTGATATGGACGCGCGGGCGCAATGCAGCAATGTCAGGCTCCGCCAATGCGGTATCGTCGAGTGCGGCAAACCCGGCGCCGCCACGCACGACCATCACTGCCGCGGCATGCGGCAGCGAGTATTTCGAGGCGAAATAATTGGCCGGCTCCGGGTTGCGCATCACCGAGGCAAAACGATAGGTCGCGATGTCGATGCGCTCGACCTGATCCGGTCGGGGGTGCAATTCCGCCAATGCCGCCGCCAGGCAATCGAGCGCCGGATGGATCGGGTTGCAGCACGCATAAAGCCGGAAATAGTTGCGGGTGATATGCCAGACGGTGCCGAGTTCATCCAATAGCCGGCCGGGGGCAAACCCGTCGCCGACAAGATTGGCCAGCGCTTCTTCGATCGCCTCCGGCTGGGCGACAAACCCGGCCAACGCCAGTTCCGGCGCCAAGGCTCCGGCAAACCCGCTGATCCCGCCGGCGATATTGAGCGCCGTGGCGCCGGCGACCGCATTTGTATAGCTCGGTGTCAGCATCAGCACTGCGGCGATCCGCATTGCGCGGCTGATGCCCTCGGCATCGACCCGGCGCAGCCGGGCACCTGCCGCCGCCGCGGCCAATAACGACACCTGGCCGTTTTGATGCGCCAATGGGCGTGGAGTGAACCCGCCGGCAATACGCGCCGCGACGTCATAGCCGAGCACAAACGCGGCCAGCATGTCGCGGCCGGCGCTGCCGGTGTTCTCGGCCACAGCCAGCACCCCCGGCAATACCTGCATCGCCGCCTGGCCCGAGACAAAGCGCAGCCCCTCGCACAATTCGATCGAGCGGCCGGCGATGCCGTTGAGCAACGCCGCCATGCGCGGATCGGCATTGGGCCAGCCGGCCGCATACACCGTGGCTCCCGCTCCCGCCGCGGGTGCCAGCTGCTGCCGCAATGCTGCGACCTCGGGCCGCGCCGATCCGGCAAGGATCACGCCGAGCGTATCGAGCATTGTCAGCTTGGCATGGTACTGCACCGTATCAGGGATATCCTCCCACCGTGTGACGGCAACAAATTGCGCCAGCCCTTCGATCTGTTGACCCATCGCTGCGGAACTCCTCGCGGTCGGCGGTGCAGGAATGGTAGCCTTGGCCAGCCCGCGGCGTCACGCGTTGGAAAGGGAACAAAATCATGGCGGTTGTCGAGACCGAGCGGTTGGGACAGGTCCTTGTCGTGCGGATGAACCGGCCCGAACGGCTCAACGCGCTCAACCATGAAATGCGCACCCGGCTCGCCGAAACCTGGACCGAGTTCCGTCATTCGAACGAGCTGGAAGTCGCAATCTTCACCGGTACCGGCCGCGCCTTTTGCGCCGGCGAGGACATGAAGGAATCGCTCGCCGCCGGGCGGCCCGGCGGCAGCCGCCCCGATATCGAAGACCCGTTTATGACCGGGGCGCTCGAAAAGCCGGTCATCGCCGCGGTCAACGGGTTTGCCATGGGGGGCGGGTTTATGCTGGTCGAGCGCACCGATCTGCGCGTCGCCGCAAAAGGGGCGGTGTTCGAGGTCTCGGAGGCAAAGCGCTGGCTGCTGGGCGGGTATAATCACGGGCAAATCGCCAACCTGCCCTATCCGATTGCGATGGAGATGGCGCTCGGTTTTCGCTTTACCGCCGAGCGCTTTTACGAGATCGGGTTTCTCAATCGCCTCGTCGAGCCCGACCAGCTGATCCCGAGTGCGGTGGCGATGGCCGAGCACCTATTGACGTTGCCGCCGGCGTCGCGGGTCAACACCGTCCATATGATGCGCCAGATGCGCCCCGCACCTTCCGCGGATCAGCAGCGCCTCGCCAAGGCCTTGCACGAACATGGCGCCAAGAGCGATCTGATCGAGTCGCGAGCGGCCTTTGCCGAAAAGCGCCGGCCCAGTTTCAAAGGCTGGGACGACCCGCAGGACCGTTACCGCCTGCCCAGCCTCGACACGCTGAAAAGCTGACGGTCTACCCAAGCCGGTGGAATTTGATAGCGGTGCCGGCGAACAGCTCGTAGCTCGTAGGATGGGTTGAGCTGGCGAAACCCATCCTACCGGCGAAACCCATCCTACCGGTCGACCTCGGCTCCGGCTGATGGGTTTCACTTTGTTCAACCCATCCTACGAGCTACGGATCTTGCCAAACTGGCCCTAGCCCAGCCGGTAGAATTCGGCGGCTGTGCCGGAAAACAGCGCGGCTTTCTCGGTGGGGGAAGCGCCGGCGGCGATGCGTTTGAAGGCGTTCCACAGCACGTGGTAGCTGCAGCTGCCCTTGTCGACCGGGAAGTTGCTTTCGAACATCGCACGCTGCGCGCCAAAAGCGGCAATACAGGCTTCGATGTAGGGCCGCCACGCCGATGCCAGTTGTTGCGAGTTCGGCGGCAATTCCCCGGTGTGATGGCTGAACCCGAACATCCGCATGCCGAGCCCGCCGAGCTTGATATAGACATTCGGACAGGTGGCGAGTTCGCGGATGCCGGTCTGCCAGGCAGCGAAAACCTCGTCGCGCCTGCCGGCATAAGGGCCGAGACCGATCGGTCCGCCGACATGGTCGAGCACGATCCGGGTATCGGGAAAGGCGCGCGCCAGATCGGTCAATTCGCCAAGCTGGGTGTGATAGAGCCAGGCGTCGAAACTGAGCCCGAGGGGGGCGAGCCGCGCGAAGCCCTCGCGGATCCGCCGATCCATCAGCAATCCCGCGGGGCGCTGGAGCATCGAACCCCATTGCGCCTGCTCGGGATGCGTCGCGGTGATAAACCGGATGCCGCGAAACCGACCGCCGCCGGCCGCAATCTGCGCCTCCAGCACTTTCTCGACCGCACCACCCAAGGCCAGATCGGCATAGCCGACAATGCCGGCGCAGACCTGATGCGCGCCATAGCCGCCGCTCGCGGTCATCGCGGCGACGCCATTGGCGAATTCGATCTCGCCGACCGGGCGCAATTCGGCCGGTCCCTGCGCGCGATACATCGACAGCCATTCGAGATAGACGGTGGCCGTGATGTTGTGGCCGTTGTCGAGATCGGCCAGCAACTCGGGCAACAGATAACGGCCGGTCTCGGGCCGGTCGACCAGATGATGGTGCGGGTCGACAATCGGCAGATCAGGCTCGATGATCTCTTCACGGTGGCGATCCAGCCATTCCGGCCTGACCGCCAGATGCACGCTGGCAGGACCTGCTGATGTGGTCGATTGCATCGGCTTTTCCCCTCAACTCAAGCGGACCACTCCCGCAGAGGCCCCAGCCAGCCGCCCGGACCCCAGCCGGGCCCGCCCGCAAATGGCGGCCGAACGGAAGGGTCGGGCTCCCTCCGGCACAATGCGGAAGAAAGGGTCGAGTGCCGCGATCCACGCGACGGACGAGGCGGTCGAAGCTGCAAATCACGCCGGCAGCAGATGCGCCACCTTGGGCATGACCTCGCGCGCCAACAGTTCCATCGAATGCCGCCAGGCCTGCGGGTTTTCGCTGTAGTCAAAGCAGAACAGCAACAGCGAGCCAAAGCCGCCGACCTCGTCATACATCCGTTCGATCTTTTCGATGACGGTCTGGGGCGAACCGATCAGCCAATTATGCGTGGCGCAATATTCGGGGGTGACGTCGCTGTCGGCGACATCGGGGCTGTGCTTCAGGAATTCGACGACGCCGACATCGGTCAGCAGCGGGATAAAATACTCGCGCATCATGCGGCCCATCATGCTGCCGACCGACAGCCGCCAGGCTTCGGCATCGGTGTCGGCGACAAAGATCTCGCGCACCAGCCGCCATTGCGCCCGGCTCGGCTTGCGGCCGCTGCGCCGCGCCCCCTCCTCGACCGAGTCCCAGTGGCTCGCGACATAAGTCTGATTGAGGTTGAGGCTCATCGGCAAAAAGCCATGCTCGCCTGCGAGCTTTAGCGTGTCCGAGCCCTTGCTGACGCCGGCTACGCCAATCGGCGGATAGGGTTTCTGCAACGGCTTGATGTGCGGCCGCAAGGTGCGCAGCATCAAATCGGTCCTGCTGATCTGCCAGTATTTGCCGACGTAATCGAACGGCTCCTCCGCGGTCCACAGTTTCAGGATGATGTCGAGCGCCTCACGCGTCATCTGGCGGTGCTCGCCGGTGTAGCCGTCGACATGGAACATTGCCCAGTCGCTCGGCAACCCGCTCGCCGCGACCCCAAAATTGAGCCGGCCCTGCGCCATATGGTCGAGCATCGCGACCCGATTGGCCAATTCTGCCGGGTGATGATAGGGCAGCAGAAAACCGCCGGGGGCGAGACGGATATTTTTGGTCTCCATCAAGGCCTGAGCGATCAAGAGGTCGGGCGCCGGGTGCGGCTCCCAGGGAGAGGTGTGATGCTCGCCGATCCAGGCCTCGGTAAAGCCCAGTTCGTCGGCCCAGCGCAGGGTGTCGAGATCCCAGCGATGGCCGTCGTAAAGGCCGCGCTCGGGCGGATGCGAAGGCATCGTGAACAGGCCGTATTCCATCGTGATCCTCTCGACGGTTGCTTCGCCGGGGCAGTTTAACCGGCGCTTCCCTTGGGCGCGAGCCTGAAGGCGCTGGGGCCGGTCTGGCAGTGGCTCAAACCGGCATCGTGCGGCGCTGATGGGCGCGACCGATCTTGGCGGTCGCCTCGCGATGGCCGGCGATGACGCGCACTCCCTCGTCGAGCTTTGCAGTGATGTTTTCTGGCAGAGCGGTTTCGAGAAAGGCGATCCGGTGTTCCCGGCAGGCGGCGAAAACGCGCCGGCGCGCCTCGCGCATCTCGGGCGGGTAGGGCTCGCGCGGCACTGCGACATAGCCGAGTGAGAGGCCGAGATCGCCCGGCCCCAACTCGGCAAAGCCGAGGCCCGGCACCGCGAGAATTTCTTCGCAATGGGCGATCCCTTCGGGCGATTCGAGCTTGACGCCGAGCAGCAATTCGCCCTCGGCGGCGAGCGGCCACGGCTCGCAGCGCGCGATGTATTCTTCGGCCGTGATCCCCCAAATCGGGGCTGCGGTCGACTCCGAGCCGCGACCGCGGGTGCCGATGCCGAGCCCGTCGCGGCGGGATTCACGCATGGCACCGCGCATCCGCTCGATCGGCGAGGGGAGTGCCGGGTCGACGCCGGCGGCGTGATGTGGATAGCGGCAGGATTCGACAAAAGCGCGCACCGCATCAGCATTCTCGGCCTGGCACAGCAAGATGCCGTGTACACCGCGACCAAGGATCTGGCGGAATTGCCAGGCATTGAAGCGGACATTGGCGGCGTCGGTGCCGTTGACCGGCGCCTCGACGATGACCGCCGGGGTGCGGTGGCCGGAGCGGGTCGGGCCGCCCTCGACCAGGCCCGCCATGTATTCGCCAAGCCCCGTCATATCAAAGGAGCCGTGCTCCATCCCGACATTGATGTAGTCGGCCCAGATGTGAGCGTCCTCACGACCTTGCACGCGAGTCAGGGCATGGCCGCTGTGACCGCCGGTATAATAGATCGCCTGGTCCTGGGCCAACAGCTCGATCGCCCGGTTGATATGTCGCGCCATTTGTATCTCCTCGCCGACGCAGCGGCGCCGCGGTTGACCATCGCTTCGCCACGGCTATAGTCCGCCTCGCTTCGCGCGGGCGTGGCGGAATGGCAGACGCGGCAGACTCAAAATCTGTTGCTCGAAAGAGCGTGGAGGTTCAAGTCCTCTCGCCCGCACCAACAATAAGACGCGGCTCTCTGCACTGCGGCCGGGGCTGGCGACCCAAGGCCGGCGCAACCGGCGAACAGCGCACCGACGCAAGTCCAGACCGAGCCCGAATTCTTCGTTAAATTTTGTCTTATGAACCCTGGCCACCCCGGCGCCGTGAGAATGCCTTGCCGGCGCTTCGGAAGCAAACGGTTGCGAAGGCCGACGGGTTGGCAGAGCCGGGATTGCGGCGGCGCTACCGGTGAGATGCGATCGATAGAGCTAAATCGATTGGCGGCGATCGCCGGACTTTTCTTGTCAAGCCGGGAACGCTAAGGTCGGAAAAAGCCCCGCTGCTCAAGAGCATCGGGAGCCAAGAACGAAAAGGGCGCCGTCGCGCGCCTGTGTCAGGGGAGGAGCCATGAGCGCAGTCGGTACATCCGAGAACCCGCTTTCTGCCGCCGAGCACAGCCGGCAGTTGCGCCGGGCAATCGTCGCGGGCACTGTCGGCACGATCATCGAAGCATATGATTTTCTGCTTTACGTGATCGTTGCCCCGCTGGTCTTTGCGAAATTGTATTTCCCGGCGTCCGCGCCGCTCGCCGGGACTTTGCAAGCTTTTGGCATTTATGCCGTCGGCTTTGTCGCCCGCCCGGTCGGTGCTGCTCTCTTTGGCCACTATGGCGACCGCATCGGCCGCAAGGTGACGCTTATCTCGACCCTGCTATTGACTGGATTGTCGACCTTTGCGGTCGGGTTTATTCCCGGCTATGCGACGATCGGCATCTGGGGGGCAGTCATCCTGACCGCGGTGCGCTTTATTCAGGGTCTCGGCATCGGCGGCGAATGGGGTGGTGCGACCTTGATCGCGATGGAGTGGGCGAGGACCAATTCCCATCGCGGGTTCATCACCTCGTGGCCGCAATGGGGCGGGCCGGCGGGATTGTTCCTCGCCAACCTCGCGGTCCTCGCTTTCAGCGCAATTTCGGGCGATCAGTTTCTGACCTGGGGTTGGCGCGTGCCGTTCTGGCTGTCGATCGTGATGGTCGGGGTTGGGCTCTACATTCGCCTCGGCATCCTTGAGACGCCGATTTTTGCGCGTATCCTTGAAGAGCGCCGTGTCGAGCGGGCACCGGTAGTCGAAGTCATCAAGCGCCAGCCGAAACAGATCATCCTGACGGCGTTCTGCCGGATGGCCGAGCAAGGCCCGTTTTATGTCTATGCCGCCTTTGTCTTTGTCTATGGAACCAAGGTCTCCGGCGCGTCGCGCGATTTTCTGCTCACCGCGGTTTTGGTCGCCACCGCGCTGTCCGGCGTAACGACGCCGCTCGCCGGCTACATTTCGGATCGCATCGGCCGCAAGCGGATGTACCTGATCGGCGCGGTCGCGACAGGAGCGTTCGCCTTTGTCTATTTCGCGATGATGAACAGCATGGTTCCGGGGCTGATTTTTCTGGCGATCGTGCTGTCGTTTATCCCGCATGACCTGATGTACGGCCCGCAGGCGGCGCTGATCGCCGAATGCTTTACGCCACGGCTGCGCTATAGCGGTGCCTCGCTTGGCTTTCATCTCTCGTCGGTGATCGCCGGCGGACCGGCGCCATTGATTGCGACAGCACTGTTCGCGGCGACAAGATCGGGCTATGTGGTGGCGCTCTACATCGTGTTCTGCGCGATAGTCAGCATCAGCGCCACGGCGTTTCTTCCGGATCGCACGAACCGCGATATCTCGCGTGAGTTTGACATGCCCGAACCCGCTTCCCAGGCTGCGGCGTCATCGTAGCGGACGCCTCCGGCAGAGAGAAGAACAGCTGGCCACTCGCGCCGCCGCCGATCCCGAACAGCCCGGCCACGGCGAGGATCTCCGCCTCCGATCCTTGCACCGGGATTACCAACAGGAGCAGCACGCCGCTGCCAATTAGCAACAGCATGCCGGCGAGAACCAGGATCGGCAGAAGGCGATGCGGGAACCACCCGCGACGAAATTGCGAAGGATGCTGCCGTCGGGCTTAATGGTTGGTTGGGGCGAAAGGGAGAGCGGTGATGTTGCGGGTGCTCAAGGGCGCAAAGGTGATCGACGGGACCGGCGCCGGGCCGGTCGATGCGATGGTCGTCGTCAAGGATCGGCATATCGAGGCAGTCGAAACCCGCGCCCACGGCGACTGGCCCGCGGACGCAGAAATCATCGACGTCACCGGCATGACCGTGCTGCCCGGGCTGATCGATTGCCACGATCATCTGGCAATGCATGGCTATGATCTGGCACGGCGCTGGGGCATCGACGAACCGCAGACAACGCGCACGTTGCGCACCGCCAAGGTACTGGCCGAGACCCTCGCCGCCGGCTACACGACGATCCGCGACGCCGCCGGGCTCGACCCCGGCTTCAAGCGGGCGATCGACGAAGGGCTGATCGCCGGGCCGCGGCTGATCGTGTCATTGTGCATCATCTCGCCGATCGGCGGCATCGGCGACCGGGTCAGCCCATCGGGTTTCCCTTGCTGCGTTCCCAACGACCCGCTGCTTCCCGATGGCGTCGTCAATACCCTGGCCGATGTCCGGCCGGTGGTGCGACGGGTCGTGCGCGCCGGGGCCGATGTGATCAAATGCGCCACGACCGGTGGCGCCAGTTCGCGACCCGGTCACGGGCCGCATGATGGCGCCTTCAACCTTGATGAGATGCAGGCTCTGGTCGCGGAGGCGCATGCGCTCGACCGGCGCGTGATCTGTCATGCGCTCGGGGGGCGCGGCCTGCGCATCGCGGTCGAGGCCGGTGTCGATTCGATCGATCACGGCTGCTATCTCGACCAGGAGCCGGACCTGCTCGAGGCGATGGCAACACGCGGCATCTTTTTCGTGCCGACCTTTGCCGTTTATGACTTTCACCGCAAATCGCCGCAGCCGCATGTCCGCGAGCGCGCCCGCGATCTCGAGGAGCACCATGTCGCGAGCCTGCGCATGGCGCTTGCCGCCGGGGTCAAGATCGCCGCCGGCACCGATGCCGGCGGGCACGGTCACCCGAAGAACGCGATCGAGATCGCCTGCCTGGTCAAAGCCGGCATGCCCCCGTTGCAGGCATTGCGTGCGGCCACGGGCTGGGCCGCCGAATGCATCGGGCGCGCCGACGATCTCGGCACGATCGAAAAAGGCAAGCTCGCCGATCTCGTTGTGGTCGCCGGCGACCCTGCTACCGACGTCACGATCTTGCAAAACCCGGAGCAGATCGCGTTGGTGATCAAGGACGGCGCCATCGTTGCCGATCGGCTAGGCCGCGAGTTGCCGCGATAACGATCAGGCGTCGCCCATTTTGAGGGCGGCGATGAAAGCGGATTGCGGGATCTCGACCTTGCCGAACTGGCGCATCCGCTTTTTGCCCTCTTTCTGCTTTTCGAGGAGCTTGCGCTTGCGGGTCACATCGCCGCCATAGCATTTGGCGAGCACATCCTTGCGCAGCGCCTTGACCGTCTCGCGCGCGATGACGCGGCCGCCGATTGCCGCCTGGATGGCAACCTGGAACAATTGGCGCGGGATCAGGTCTTTGAGCCGCTCGCACAAGGCCCGGCCGCGGCGCTCTGCCTCGTGGCGATGGACGATGATCGACAACGCATCGACCGGTTCGCCATTGACGAGGATGTTCATCAGCACGAGATCGCCCTCACGATAGCCGTCGATCTGATAGTCAAAGCTGGCATAACCGCGGCTGACCGATTTGAGCCGGTCGTAAAAATCGAATACGACCTCGTTCAACGGCAAGCGGTAGACCAGCATCGCACGGTTGCCGGCATAGGTCAGATCGACCTGTTCGCCGCGGCGCTCTTCGCACAACGCGAGGATCGGCCCGAGATAGGCATCAGGGACGAGGATCGTCGCCTTGATCCACGGCTCCTCGATATGGTCGATCCTGACCGGGTCGGGCATATCGGCCGGATTGTGCAGGGTGCGCATCGCGCCATTCGTCAGGTGCACGCGATAGACCACCGAAGGGGCGGTCGTGATCAGGTCGAGGTCGAATTCGCGCGTCAGCCGCTCCTGGATGATTTCAAGATGGAGCAGGCCGAGAAACCCGCAGCGAAAGCCGAACCCCAATGCGGCCGAGGTCTCCGGCTCGTATTCGAAGCTCGCATCGTTAAGCCGCAATTTGGCGAGACTGTCGCGCAACCGCTCGTAATCGGCGGCGTCGGTCGGGAACAGCCCGCAAAACACCACCGGCTGCACCGGCTTGAAGCCGGGCAGCGGCTCGGCGGCCGGGCGGCGATCTTCGGTGATCGTGTCGCCGACCCGGCAATCGGCGACGGTCTTGATCCCGGCGGTGATAAAGCCGATCTCGCCCGGCCCCAACGCGTCGACCGCAACCCCTTTCGGGGTGAAGACCCCGACCCGTTCGACCGCGTGCACCGCACCGGTCGCCATCAGCCGGATTTTTTGCCCGACGCGCAACTCGCCATCCTTGACCCGCACCAGAATGACCACGCCGAGATAGGAATCGTACCAGCTGTCGACCAGCAGCGCCTTGAGCGGCGAGCGCATCTCGCCTTGGGGCGGCGGCAGGCGGGTGACCAGCGCCTCGAGCACGTGATCGATATTGAGCCCGGTCTTGGCCGAGATCAGGACTGCATCGGCGGCGGACAGGCCGATCACGTCCTCGATCTGCTCCTTGACCCGCTCGGGCTCGGCCGCCGGCAGGTCGATCTTGTTCAGGACCGGGACGATCTCGTGCCCGGCATCGATCGCCTGGTAGACATTGGCCAAGGTCTGCGCCTCGACGCCCTGGCTGGCATCGACGACCAGCAGCGAACCCTCGCATGCGGCGAGCGAACGGCTGACCTCGTACGAAAAATCGACATGGCCCGGCGTGTCCATCAGGTTCAGCACATAGCTCTCGCCGTCCTCGGCGCGGTAGTTGAGCCGGACCGTCTGTGCTTTGATCGTGATGCCGCGTTCGCGCTCCAATTCCATCTGATCGAGCACTTGCTCGCGCATCTCGCGCTCTTCGAGCCCGCCGCAAGCCTGGATCAGCCGGTCGGCCAATGTCGACTTGCCGTGGTCGATATGCGCGATGATCGCGAAATTGCGGATATGCGAGAGCGGCGTCATGCGAGCCGGAACATAGGGCCGACCCGCCGCCGGATCAACGTGGTGGCATCAGCCGACACCGGTCACGCCGGCGCGCGGCGATGACCAGCAGCGACGCCCGCGGCAATCAGGCGCATGCCGCGACGCGCCGCTTCCGTCTCTCGCCGCCGAGCCAAGGTTCAACCACTTCGGACGGCGATTTCACCGAGCGGACCGCGACAAAACCACGGTGCCGGAAGCCTGCCGCGAGCCGATATGGCGGCGATGGCGCATCGGGCGCCCGATCGGCGGTTTTTCCCCGGATCAGTCCAGCCCTGGGTCAATCCGGAGGAAATCGGTTTGCGGACGCGGTAATCTCGCGGCGATGCTTATGCTTTATGACAGCCGCACAGCACGCGGCACACGGCCGGCCAATCTCGCCAGCGCGAGCCTGCCGGCAAATGTCGCCTGGATCGACCTGTTGCGGCCGGAGCCGGACGAGGTCGCATTTGTCAAGCGAACCACCGGTCTCGACGTGCCGACCATCGCAGATCTCAGCGAAATTGAAAGTTCGAGCCGGTTGCACAGCGAGGATGGCGCGATCTATCTGAGTGCGCCTCTGGTGTACAACGCCGACTCCAATCTTCCGGTATCAACGCCGGTGGGGTTCGTGCTGACCCGCGAGCGGCTGATCACGGTGCGATTCGAAACGCTGCCCTCGTTCAGCAATTTTGCCGGCAAAGATCTCGCCGCGGAGACCGACCCGCTGAGCAGCGGCGCGGTTTTTGCCGGGCTGATGGACGCGATCGCCGACCGCCTTGCCGACATTCTGGAGAATATCGCCGGCGAACTCGATACCTTGTCGCACCGGCTGTTTCGCAGCCCGGCGACCGAGCCCAACGGCCGGCGCCCGCCGGCACGCGAAAGCGCCGATTTGAGGTTCATCCTGCGCCGCATCGGCCATAGCGGCGATCTCGCGTCAAAGATCCGGGACAGCCTTCACGGCATTGGCCGGATCGCGCCATATGTCGCCGTCCATGCCGCCGATTGGTTCCCTCCCGATATCAAGTCGCGCCTCGACACGGTGCGTCTCGACGTGACCTCGCTCAGCGATTACGACATGCACATCGTCACCAAGGTTCAATTGTTGCTCGACGCCACCTTGGGCCTGATCAACATTGAGCAGAACAACATCATCAAGGTGTTGACGATCGTCTCGGTTGTCGGCATCCCGCCGACCCTGGTCGCCAGCATGTATGGGATGAACTTCAAAAATATGCCGGAGCTCGACTGGTCCTGGGGCTATCCCTATGGGCTGACCGTCATCGTGTTGAGCGCGATCCTGCCGCTGGTCTGGTTCAAAATTCGTGGCTGGCTCTGAATTTAGCTGACATGCCGAAATCGGAAGCGCCCCCGATATCGGGGGCGCTCGACGCTGTTGGAATGGTCAGGAGAACCCTTGGTTGGAATGGTCAGGAGAACCCTTGGCCCTAAGCTGCTTGTTTGTGCTCCACGACTGCTGCCGGATCGTGCGGCTGCCCGCTGACGATCTCGATCTTGCGCGGCTTCGCCTCTTCCGGCACTTCATGCACCAAGTCGACGTGCAGCATGCCGTTTGTGAGACTGGCGCCAACGACCTTGATATGGTCGGCCAGGCTAAAGCGGCGCTCGAACGCACGCCGAGCGATCCCGCGATGCAGATAGCGAGTTCCGTCCTCGTCCTTTTTCGCCTTGCCGGTGACCAGCAGCGAGTTCTCGTGCACGGTCACATCGACCTCGTCGGACGAGAAACCGGCTACCGCCATCGTCAGACGATAGGCATCCTCACCGGTTTTTTCGATGTTGTAGGGCGGATAGGCAAGTGCCGCAGTGTCGACACGACTGGCCGCGTCGACTAGGCGCGTCAGCCGGTCGAAGCCGATCGTCGACCGGAACAGCGGGGAAAAATCGAAATGGTCCATAGCCACATTCTCCATCGAGCAATGGGTTTGGCACCCGCGAAAATCGCCGGATGCCGGTTCGGTTCACGTGCAATCCCATCATCGGCGATTGCACAATGTCCAGATAATGCCGCTGGAGCTTGAGTCAAGAGGGCATGCACAGCTTGCCCGACTGCCGGAGAGGGATCAGGGTTTTATACCAAATCCCTGAAACCGCTTGTTGAAGCGCGCCAGTTGGCCGCCGCTGTCGACCAGCCGCTGCTGTCCCCCGGTCCAGGCCGGGTGCGATTTCGGGTCGATGTCGAGGCGCAGGCTGTCGCCTGCCTTGCCATAGGTCGAACGGGTTTGATACGTCGTCCCGTCGGTCATCACGATCGTGATTTCGTGATAATCGGGGTGAATTCCTGCTTTCATCCTGCCGGCCTCCAAAGGCACGAGCTTATAGCCGAGCTCTGCCTGCACGGCAATCGCTGCCGACCCGATCAGGCCGGCAGCCGCCGGAAAGCGGCAACAACCGCTCTCCAGGAGACATGTTCCAGGCTTAGCGGCCGGTCCCGCTGGCAGAGCCGAGATGCCCGCCGGTGACCGGAGAGGTGGTGCTGCCGGCGCCAGTTTCTGTGTTTTCGAGATTATAGGCTTGCGCTTGTTGCAGCTGTTCCTTGGTCATATCCAAAGTCAGCCGGTTGTTGTCGGTCTTGATAGTGCTTAACGGGACGGCGACGTACTTGCCGCCCATCCCGAGAAACGTCCCGACATCGACGACTGCATCCACGACCCGCCCATCCTTGTTGATGACGAGGTCTTTGACCGAACCAATGTCACGGTTTTGCATATCATAAACCGAGCTGCCAATCATTTTGCTCGCCCGGAATTCGTCCGAATGGATCTGGGTTCCTGTGGGGTTCGTCGCGGTTGTGGCACTCTCCTGGGGCGCGGTGGCCGATTGCGCAAAAGCGAGCGGCGAAGTTGCCATCAGGATCGCTGCGACTGCAGCGGTGAGGTTCTTTTTTGTCACGGCATTCCTCTTTATTAAACTCCGACGTTGACAAAACATCTGCTTTTTACCTTCGGTTCCGCTTCGATTTCCCGGTAAGGCGAAAGGGTGGACCCGATATCGGCGCCGTATCGGGCGACGTCCGCATGATGGGATCGACAAATCGCGGATCGGTCTCGGTTCGACGCGGGCTGCGATCCGAAGCGAGTACGGCAGGCGCTCGCTGTCGGAATGCCGCTGTGGCGTGCCATGACGTTACTCTCAAGGCTGCGGTGCCAGGAATTTCCGTCGATCGCCTGCACCAACGTGGTGGCATTGACGACAACGATGTCGAGCCCGTTCCTCCTGTGTGCCGGTTCGGATCTGGCGGAAATGCGTTTAGCGCATTATCCGGGCCCGCGGGTGGGCGTTGTCATAAATCGCCAACAGGCGCTCGGTGTCGACCGAGGTATAGCGCTGCGTCGTCGACAGGCTAGCATGCCCCAGCAATTCCTGGATCGCGCGCAGATCACCGCCGGCGCCGAGCAGGTGCGTCGCAAAGCTGTGGCGCAGCGCATGCGGTGTCGCAGTGTCCGGCAGACCGAGATAACCGCGCACCGCCGCCATCTGCAGCTGCACCAGACGCGGGTGCAACGGCCCGCCGCGGGCGCCGACAAACAGCGGGTCATCGGCGATGAGCGGATAAGGACAGGCAGCGAGATAATCGGCGATCGCGGCGCGCACCGCCGGCAAGACCGGCAATTGCCGCGTCTTGCTGCCCTTGCCGGTGACGGTCAGCGTCTCGCCGAGAGGCGCCTCGGCGCGGCGCAGTCCAAGCGCCTCCGACAGCCGCAACCCGCAGCCGTAGATCAGCGCGATCAGGGCGGTGTCGCGCTTACGCAGCCACTCTTTTCGGGTCACCTCGCCAGCGGCCTCGCCAACCACCTCGACGGTTGCGACGGCGTCATCAACACTCAACGGTTTTGGCACCCCGGGCGGCAATTTCGGCGAGCGCAGCGCCGCGAGCGCGGTCGTCGCGGCAAGCCCTCGGCGCTGCAAAAACCGCATGAAATTGCGCAGCACGGACATGTTCCGCGCGAGCGAACTGCGCTCGACGCCATCGCCGGCTCGGTGCGCGAGGTAAGCGCGAAAATCGGCGGGGCGCAGCGCCTCGAGTGCGGCGAGGCCCGGGACCGCGCCGAGATGCTCGGTCAGAAACTCAAGAAAAGCCGAGAGGTCGCGGCCGTAGGCGGCAATCGTATGGGCCGAGGCGCGACGCTCGCCCGAGAGCCAACCGGACCATAACCCGAGGGCCGCGCGCAGATCGTCGCGGGCGGCAAACCGCGACAGCGGCACCGGCTCGGGTGTCGGCGGAAAGCTCGGCTTCCTCACCGTTTGGCCGGATTTACGGCGATCGCGCGCCAAAATATCCACCCCTATTTGGCAGGGTTCCGCCTTCAGTGACCGCGTTCGAGCCACTGACCGATCGTGATCTCCACCGCGCGCGCCAGAAAGTTCAGCAACTCCGTGCCGAGACCGGGGTCAAAAGTGCCGGGCTTGCGGGTGCCGATGCACATCAGCCCGACTGGCCCCCCGCGACCGAATGACAATCGCACCAGCGCTTGCGAGCGCACCAACCCGGCTGCAGCACCGAACAGGGTCGGGTCGCCGATGACATCGGTGCACAGCATCACATCGCGATCGGGGCCGAGCAATTGGTTGACCACACCGGCGCGTAACAGATGGATCCCCGGGAGCGGCAGCCGCGTGGTTCTCGCCACCGAACTCTCGATCCCGAGGGTGATGACATCGACATCGATCAACACGGCGAGGTCGGTGGTAACGATCTGCAACAGGTGCTCAAAGCTTGCGGCCTTCAGCATCGTCAGCGCGGCCTTGTGCACCCGGCATTGGGTCGCGAGATTGCCGCGGCTCAGCGCAATCAGCTTTTTGTGCTCATCCTGTACCCGCTGCAGATCGCTGCGCAGCCGCTCCAGCATGAAATGCTGAAAATCGAGCACCCCGTCGCCGTTGCGGTTGGGCGCCCTCAGCAAATGCAGCGCGTCAGGGTGGCGGTCGAGAAAATCGGGATGCTCCCGCAAATACCCGATCACATCGGCGGCGCGGGTGGCACTTGCCCGGTTTGGCTGCGGCTCGCCGCTGCCAAGCGGCTTTGGCTGGTCGTGCGGGCGATCGGCCAAGGCTAACTCCACGTTGTTGCGCCGCTTAGCACGCGGCCTCGAAAGACGACAGCGGCGAAAACCGATTCATGGCGAACGACCGAGACCTTTCTCGAGACAGTTGAGCGAAGTCGAGAACGCTTGCCGCCTGCCCTATGTCGAGCAAGTGTAGCCGATGCCCGTGCGCCATGCCAGTTCCGAGGCGTCTATGGCCGACCTCTCCGGGGAGACGGCGGCAGCCGCTGCCCACAGCCGGGCGCTGCAGCGGGTGCGCGTGCTGCTGCCATTGCCTCTGCCCGATGCGCTCGATTACCGGATTCCCGGCGGCGAGCCGCCGCCACCGGGCAGCTTTGTCCGCGTGCCGCTCGCCGGCCGCAATCTCGTCGGCGTGGTCTGGGAGCGGAGCGCCGCAGGCGATGACAGGACGGAACTCGCGGCCGACCGCCTGAAGCCGATCGGCGAAACGCTGCCGTTACCACCTCTCGACGCGGCACTGCGCCGCTTCATCGACCGCGTGGCGGCTTACACGATGGCCTCGCCGGGTGCAGTGCTGCGCATGACGATGAGTGTCCCCGAGGCGCTGCAACCGCCGCGCCCGCGCCGGCTGTGCGCCATCTCGGCCGCCGGGTTGGCGGCACTTGCCGAGAGGGCGCCGGCGACGCCGCTGAGCGCCACCCGCCGCCGGGTGCTCGAAACCTTGCGCGACCACCCCCCAATGCCGTTTGCCGAAACCGCCCGGTTGGCGAAATGTGGCGCCGGGGTGATTCGCGATGTTGTCGCCTGCGGTCTTGCCGAAGAACGGATCGTTCCGACCGAGCCCGCGGTGCCGCCGATACCGGATTGGCGGGTTTCGGGGGTTCAGCTTTCAGCCGACCAGGCGGCGGCGGCGCGCCGGCTTGTCGCCTGCGTCGATAGCGGCGGTTTCCGGGTCGCCCTGCTCGACGGCGTCACCGGCTCCGGCAAGACCGAGACCTATTTTGCGGCGGTCGCCGCCGCTCTCGCCGCCGGTCGGCAAGTCCTGGTATTGCTGCCGGAAATAGCACTCGGCGCGCAGTGGCTGCAGCGGTTTCGCAACCGCTTTGGGGTCTTGCCGGCGCAATGGCATTCGGAGATCAGCCGGAGCGAGCGCCGTGATACGTGGCGCGCGGTTGCTGCCGGCCGGGTCCGGGTTGTCGTCGGTGCGCGCTCGGCACTGTTTTTGCCATTTCCCGAACTGGGCCTGATCGTTGCGGATGAAGAGCACGACCCGTCCTACAAGCAGGAGGACGGGGTGTGCTATCAGGCGCGGGATATGGCGGTGTTGCGCGCCTCGCTGGCGGGCTTTCCGGTCGTGCTGGTCTCGGCGACGCCCTCACTCGAAACCGTCGTCAATGTCTCGCGCGGGCGTTATCAGCGCGTCAGCCTGCCGCGCCGCCATGCCGAGGCGGCGCTGCCGGCGATCCGCCTTATCGATATGCGACGCGAGCGCCTCGAAACCGGCCGGTTCCTGTCGCCGCCGCTGGTCGCCGCAATCGCCGGCGCCTTCGCCGCGGGCGAGCAGGCGCTGCTGTTTCTGAACCGGCGCGGCTATGCGCCGCTGACCCTGTGCCGCGCCTGCGGCCACCGCTTTCAATGCCCGAATTGCAGCGCCTGGCTTGTCGAGCATCGCTTTACCCGCCGGCTTCTCTGTCATCACTGCGGCCATGCCGAGGCGGTGCCGGCTTTGTGTCCGGAATGCATGACGGCCGGCGTTCTGGTGCCGTGTGGACCGGGGGTCGAACGATTGCTCGACGAGGTCTCGGCGCACTTTCCATCAGCGCGAGCGGCAGTGATGGTCAGCGACACGCTGAGCGGGCCGCGGGCCGCGGCCGAACTCACTCAGGCGATGACCGAACAGCGCATCGATGTCCTGATCGGGACCCAGATTGTCGCGAAAGGCCACCATTTCCCGATGCTGACCCTGGTGGGCGTGGTCGATGCCGATCTTGGGCTTGTCGGCGGCGATCTGCGCGCGGCAGAGCGGACTTATCAATTGCTGCATCAGGTCGGCGGCCGCGCCGGGCGCGCCGAGCGCAAGGGCCAGGTGCTGATCCAGACCTTTATGCCGGAGCAGCCGGTCATGCAGGCGCTGGCCGCCGGCGAGCGTGAGCGGTTTCTCGAAGCCGAGGCGGCCGCACGGCGCGGCGCCGGCCTGCCGCCCTTTGGCCGGCTCGCGGCGTTGATCATCAGCGCCGTCGATGCGCAAGCCGCCGATTTTGCGGCCCAGGCGATCGCCCGCGCCGCACCGCAATGGCCGGGCGTCATCGTGCTGGGGCCGGCCCCGGCGCCGCTCGCGATCCTGCGCGGCCGACACCGCCGCCGGTTTCTGGTCAAGGCCGATCGCCAGGTCAATTTGCAGGCCGTATTGCGCGATTGGCTGTCGCGGGTGCGTCTGGCCGGCTCGGCACGGCTGCAGATCGATATCGATCCCTACAGCTTTTTGTGACGCCGGGCGGCGGGATTCGGCCTTGGACCATGATCGTCCCGGATCGAAGCACCCCCGGCGCTGCGATCCGATACCGTGAATCATGGTCTCGCTCTCGAACGCCGATCATTCACGGCAGATGATCCCCCGATATCGGTTGCGGCGAACTGCCGAGATCGGCGTCGGCCAGCCTGACAATGTCCGGACCGAAGACGGCAAAACAGCGTCCTGCCGAAAGCAGCATAGAACCTTTGGCGGAGGTCTCTGCTGAGGTGCGGACAGGCGCCATGCTGCGAACAATGCTCATTCTCACTTATCAATCGCGAGTTGCCGGATCAACGGCCCCGTTATAGCCCGCTCTCCCGCCTTGAACGCGCCGGTGGTGAGTTTGCGAGCCGCACAGAACCGCCCGGCCGTCGGCGGCGAGATATGGTCTCGGTTTGACGATAGAAAGCCAAATCATTGACGTTCGAGGCGCTTAAGCGTGTGGATTTAAAATTCATTAACAAATTTTTTCGTCTTTAATTCACCGGCGCTGCGCCGTTCTCTTGCCCTGCGAGATGTCTCAAGAACATCTTGTCCGTCTCAAGAATAAAAACGAAGAACGAGAGCAATGGAGCTAAAAGGTATCCAGAAGGGCCCAGCTGAACCGCCGCTGATCACGATAAACCACCCAACAGCGAAAATGCATGTGTGGTTGACAAGCCGGATATGCCCTGTTTAGCTTGTTAGGTTCCTGCCTGTCCTACCCGGAAGATCGACCACAATCCGGGACGACGCCAATCTGCATTCTCTAGCCGAGACCATTACAATGGGGCACGGCGGCGCGCTCGCCTGTGTCAAACGGCCGAGGAATGCCCTACAAAAAGGAGACGCAATCGGATGCCGTTGCGCCAGACGATTGGCATTTCCCTCGCGCTGTTGATGGCTTCAACCGGTGCGATGGCGAAAGCGCCCGAAAAGAGCACCGCGCCTCATGCCAGCGCATCCTATAAGGCCGAACCCGTAAACTCAGCGAGAAGATCCGGCAAAACCCGCAGCCTGCAGCGGGCGGGGCATTTCCATTGGCCGACGCGGCTCGCCTTTCACCGCAGCGTGCGATCGCGCTATCGCCGCTCCGGCGATGTCGCCTGGAACTCCGCCACCGCCGATCCCGATTGGGGCCCGATGCACACCACGGGTTATCAGGAATTTGGTCAGGCGGCGTGGTACGACCTGGTCGGCGACCGCACCTCGAGCGGCGAACGTCTCGACACGGTGACGCCGACAGCAGCGCATCGCTCGCTGCCACTGGGCTCCTGCGCAAAAGTGACCAGTCTCGACACGGGGCGCTCGGTGATCGTCCGGATCAACGACCGCGGCCCCTACAACCGCCGTTTTATCATCGATCTGTCACCGCGCGCCGCGGCTGAGCTTGGGATGATCCACGCGGGTGTCGCCGCGGTCGCGGTCGAACCGGTGGCAGCCGGCCCGGCAGGGACTGTTGCGGCCGCGGCCTCGACACAAGCGGCCTATCAAACGACCCAGGTAACGCAATAGCGCTTCGGCCGGCAGAATCCCGGTCCGCAGAGCTGCGGCGCAGAGCGCGATTGCGGACGGCCCCGGAGAGCGAGCCTGAGCATGGCTCGCCTCAGTGAGCGCGGCAGTCTTAATCAGCCTGCGACGGCGGCTTGGTCGGCATGGCGCAATGGCCGAGGCCACCCCCGCGGCGATAGCGGGCCAAAGCGGGGCCCGGCAGGGTACACACCCTCGGGCGGGCGCGGCTCAGGCGGCGCGAGCGGTCGGGGTGGCGGCCTCGCGGGCGCTTTGGCGGATCAGTTCGGCGCCGCGCTCGGCGATCATGATGGTCGGCGCGTTGGTGTTGGTCGAGGTCACCGTCGGCATCACCGAGGCGTCGATGACCCGCAGCCGGTCGAGCCCGTGAACGCGCAGCTGGTCATCGACCACCGCCATCTGGTCGCCGCCCATCTTGCAGGTGCAGGTCGCGTGGTAGACGGTCGACCCCTTTTGCCGCGCATAGTCGAGGAGTTCGTCATCGGTCGCGACCGCGGGTCCGGGAAGGATCTCGGTACCGCAATAACGCGCCAGCGCAGGGGCGGCGAACAGGCGGCGGATGAACCTGAGACCGCCGACCAGTGCGCGGCGGTCGGTCTGATCGCTCAGATAACGCGGGTTGATCGCCGGCGCTTCCCTCGGGTCGGCAGACCTGGCCTCGACGTAACCGCGCGACAGGGGCCGCATCTGCCAGGCGCCGGCGGTTATGCCGGGGAAATCATCGAGCGCCCCGATCTGCCCGTCCTTGAAGCTGCCGGGGGCGATGCTGCATTGCACATCGGGGGTCGCCGACTCTTCGAGCACCTTGACCGAGGCCGCCGCCAACGAGGCGCTGTAGGTCAGCATGCCCTTGCCGGTGACGAGATAGCGCAGGATCTCGCTTGCCAGGGCGACGCCGCGCGAGCGCTCATTGATCGTTGCCGCCCCACCTACCGGATAGCTGATGCGGGCGATGTAGTGATCCTGCAGGTTCTGTCCGACCCCCGGCAGGGCATGATGGACCGGGATTCCAATCCGGGTCAGGTGCTCGGGCGCGCCGATCCCTGAAAGTTGCAGAATGTGCGGCGAGTTGACCGCACCCGCCGAGAGGATCACCTCGCGATCGGCCTCGGCGCGCTCGACCGCCCCGCCGCGCGCGAATTCGACGCCGACAGCACGCTTGCCATCAAACAGGATGCGGTGCACCAGAGCCTTGGTGACGACCTGCAGGTTCGGCCGCTTCATCGCCGGCCGCAGATAGGTGCGCGCCGCACTGGCGCGGCGGCGCCCGCCGCGGGTCTGCTGGCAATAGCCGATGCCGCCATGCGGCAGAGCGTTGACGTCGTCGCGATATTCGAGCCCGATCTGCTGCCCCGCCTCGATCGCCGCCCGGCACAAAGGTGGGATGTCGGTCATGCGCGAGGTGTAGAGCGGGCCGCCCTTGCCGCGCCATTCGCTGGCCTCGCCCTCCCAATTCTCGGCTTTTTTGAAATAGGGCAGAACGTCGTCCCACGACCAGCCGCGATTGCCGAGCTGCGCCCAATGGTCGAAATCCTCGGGTTGGCCGCGGACATAGATGAGGCCGTTGATCGAACTCGAACCGCCGAGCACCCGGCCGCGCGGATAGAGGATTGCGCGCCCGGCGGTGCCTGGGTCGGGCTCGGCGTGATAACCCCAGGTCAGGCTCGAGTGATCGAGCAGCTTCATAAAACCGGCGGGGATGTGGATATAGGGGTTCCAGTCGCGCCCGCCCGCCTCGATCAGCAGGATCCGAGCGCGCGGATCCTCGCTGAGCCGGTTGGCGAGCACGCAGCCGGCCGAGCCGGCACCGGTGATCACATAGTCGGCCTTCATCGTTTCCTCCCACTCGCCGCTCGACCCAGTGCGGCGACCCGCGGCGCGGATGCCGGATTTGACCTCGGGAACAAGCTACCGGCAGCAGTGGCAGACGGCAATTCTCCCGCGCCGGTTTGTTGCGAATCGGCTCAGCGCTGTCCGAGATCGATCAGGGTCGACAAATACTGCTTGGCGACGTTGGGCGCCATCGGCAGCACCGCAAAGCTGTAGCCGCCAACCGGTGAGCCGAGCTCCCAATTGCCGACGGCGATGATCTGCACATAGGTTTCCGTCCCCGGATCGAGGTGCAGAATATCGTGCTGGCCGGCATAGGTCGCCCCGCCGCTAGCCTGTGCTGAGAGCCGATAGCGTCCCGGCACGAAATCGTGAAAGAACGCGGTGCCTTGCTGGATCGTAACGAGCGCCGCCCGATCGATGTAAACGATGGGTTGCGCGGCATAGATATTGCCGCCGGTCGGTTCACCCTGGCGCAGGAACCACACCCGGGCCATGCCGGGCGCAAGCGGCGGCGCCGGAGCTCGCGGCGACTCGGCGGCACAGCTGGCAAGCAGCAGCGCCATCAGAACAGCGCCGAGCGGCCAGCTTCGAAGCGATGATTGTCGGTACATGGCGGCCCTCCCCCTGACATGCCTTCAAATGGGCACGGTGAGTTTAATATCGCGCCGGCGATTGTAAGCCCATCCGCTCGCCCACAGGGCAGCAGGGAAGCGTCGACGAGCTACCAGGCGGCGGCCCAGCCGTCGCGGCGCGGGTCGGAGCCGGCGAGCAGCATCCGGCTCGCCGCATCGCGGCGGATGATCTCGATGCTGCACGGGCCGTCGAGATCACCGACAATATTCAGGCGATGGCCGCGGCGCGCGAGATCGGCACGCACGTCTTCCGGGAAGCGGCGCTCGATGACGAGCTCGGTTGGCCCGTCATGCGGCCAGTTGGCGTATTGCCCGGAAATGTGCGAGGTCCAGCGCGGCATTTCCGCCGCCTGTTGCGGATCAAGGCCAAAATCGATCATCGCACTCAGCACCTGCAGATTGACCTGCACCTGATTGTCTGCACCGGGGGTGCCAAAGACGCACCACAATGCCCCATCCTTCAGCACGATCGGCGGGTTCATCGTGTGGCGGACGCGGCGCCCGGGGACGAGCCGGTTCGGATGGCCGGGTTCGAGATGCCAATAGGCCATCCGGTTGTTGAGGAGGATGCCGGTGTCCCCGGCCATGATGCCGGCGCCAAAACCGCTGTTGATGCTCTGGATGGCGGAGACGGCGTTGCCATCGCCATCAGCGGCGCCGAAATAGGTCGTGTCGCTATCGGCGGCTTGGGCGACGCCGGTCGGGGCGGCGCGGCGCATGTCAATCCGGGCGGCGAGCCCGCCGGTGTATTCGGCCGACAACAGCCGATCGAAGGGCGGCGACAGCGAGCGTGGATCGGCCCCCCAGCGCTCACGATCGGCAAAAGCGAGCTTTTTCGCCTCGACCATGGCATGGACCCAATCGGCCGACAGCAGTCCCATTCGCGCGAGATCGAGATGCTCGAGGATCTTCAATTCCTCGAGCAGCACAAAGCCGGTCGAGTTCAGCGGCGCTTCGAGGACGGTATAGCCGCGATAATCGATGGTCAGTGGCGCCTGCTCCTCAGCGGCAAACTCGGCGAGATCGGCCGCCCCCACGAGTGTGCCCGCTGCCTCGAGACCGGCTGCCAGCCGCCGCGCCAAACGGCCGCGGTAAAAGGTCTCCGCACCATCGGCGGCGATTTCTTCGAGCGTGCACGCCAGTTGCGGCTGGACGATCGGCGACCCGGGCGGCGGCGGGCGGCGGTCGGTAAGAAACAGCGCGGTCGTGCGCGGATCGACGAGCAGGGTCGGGCGATACTCCTCGGCAAAATGGCAATAGGCGCTGGTCGCGCCAAAGCCGCCGCGGGCGAGATCGATCGCCTCGGCGCAGAGATCGCCCCACGGCAGCCGCCCATAGCGCCGATGCATCATCTCGAGGGCGGCAAGCATCCCCGGCACCGAGACCGAGAGCGGCCCGGTGCGTGGGATACCGCCGGCATATCGCTCCGCGGTTGCGGCGGCAGGTGCCGGGCCGGTGCCATTAAAAACGACCGCTCGGCCGCTCGCGGCATCAAACACGTGATAGAACGCATCGCCGCCGAGCCCCGACATCATCGGCTCGACCACCGAGAGTGCGAGCCCGGTCGCAACCGCGGCGTCGATGGCGTTGCCGCCGGCGCGCAGGGCCAATAGTCCGGCCTGAGCGGCAAGCGGATGATTTGCCGCCACAGCACCACGCCGCCCGATGATCAGCGGTCGATAAGTTTGCATGTCGATTGCCACATCCGATCTCCGCATTTGCGTTGCTGCCGGCATATTATCCAGAAAACATGTGATCGACGAAATATGGCGGTGCCAGCATGGCCAGGCGAGACGGCATCAAAAGACGGGGAAAATGGCGGCGTCGATCTCGGATGGCGGTGATCGGGCTGTTGCTGCTGAGTGCCGGCTGCGCCGCCAATGCCGGCAATTATGGTTCCGGGAGCAATTCCGGCGACAATTCGGGGAATGATCGGAACAGCGGCTTTTATGGCGGCATGACCGGTGGCGGTGTCGGTCTGCCATGACTGCGGCAAGAACCAGTTGCGGCGTGATTGTCGGCGATGGCGAGCGCATCCTGCTGGGCCACGCGACGCGCTCGCCGCGCTGGGACATCCCCAAGGGCGAGGCCGAACCGGGCGAAGACTTCGCCGCGGCGGCGGCGCGTGAATTGGCCGAGGAAACCGGTCTTTTGGCGGCGCCGGCGGCGCTGACCGCGCTCGGCGTGCATCGCTATCTGCGCGGCAAGGATCTGGCGCTGTTTGCCTGGGCGCCGCCGGTGCCGCCCGATCCGCAAAGCCTTGTATGCGTTTCGACCTTCACGTTGCCAAACGGGACGGTGTTGCCGGAATTCGATCGCTTCGCACTGTTCGACTGGGATGAGGCGCTGCGCCGGGTCGGCCGGAATATGGCGCGGGTTTTGACCGAGATCGGCCATGATGCGATAAACCACGCTTCGAAATGAGATGGCGGTCGTGCTAGGGTGGGTCAATTCTGACGCGAGGAGATCGCTTATGCCCAAGCTGCGCCACATCGCCATCGCCGCCGAAGATCCCGAAGCGATGGCCGAGTTTTATAAAAAGGCGTTTGATTTTGTCGAGGTCGGCCGGCCCAACGGCGTGCTCGCCGACGGCGTGTTTTTGAGCGACGGCACGCTGAACATGGCGATCCTCAAGTTCAAGACCGATCAGCTCGGCAAGGGCATGGAGTTTCGCGGCATCCATCATTTCGGCGTTCTGGTCGAAGACGTCGCCGAATTTTCCAAGAAGCTCGAAAGTCTCGGGGCCGAACATTACATCGACCAGGGCCACGGCGGCGCGCAGGCAGGTTATTTCGAAAAGAAATTCTATGGCCCGGAACATGTGCTGTTCGACATTGCCGAGCATGGCTGGGCCGGGTCGGAGCCGTTGCCGGAACCGATCAAAGAGGCGGCGGAGTAGCTGCATCGCCAGCTCGCGGAACCGGCGAGCTGCAGTTCTCTTGTTATTCCTGCTGAAAGCGGGAAGCCCGGGCCAGGTTCGCAACGCTCACCTTCCGGTTGGCACCGGGGACGGGCTCCGGGTTTTCGGTTCCGCAGTGACGAGGACAACATCTAGCTCAAAGGAGGCCCCATGGCCAAACTGCGCCACATCGCCATCGCCGCCAAAGATCCGGACGCGATGGCGGAGTTCTACAAAAAGGCATTTGATTTCAAGGAGGTCCGCAAGTCAGACGGGCCTCTCGCCTATGGCTATCACCTAAGCGATGGCACCATCGATCTGGCAATCCTGCGGTTCAAGACCGACCAACTCGGCCGCGGGCTCGATTACACCGGCCTGCACCATTTCGGGGTGCTGGTCGAAGATGTCGAAGCTGCCGGCAAAAAGCTCGAGGGCCTTGGCGGCAAGCATTATATGGACCAGGCGGAAGCCGAGCGGGTGGGCGGCTTTGAGGTCAAATTTTACGGCCCCGAGGGTATCCTGTTCGATGTTGCCGAACATCCGTGGGCCGGCACGGAGCCGTTGCCGGTGTGCGAGCCGGCCGAAGCCGCCGAATAACTGCCGCCGCCGCGCCGCACCTCCATCCCCGATCCTCCGCGCGCCCCGAGCGCGGGTCGGGTCGGGAGCGGCGGAACGCGTCGTGATGTCCGCTGATGCGCGCAGATTGCGGCCGGCGACGTAACGACATGATTTGATCAAAACGCGCGACACCCCAAATAAAGGAAGCGACGGGGAGCCGAACCAACCCGTTCGGGCCGGTGAGCTTGCGGGGATTCCTGCGCTGCCGTCGCTTTGCCGGGATGTCTCACAATGAGCAATGAGGACCTTTTTGCGACGCTGCGTCAGTCGGCCGATCACGATGCTGCAGCGGCGATAGAGCAATTGGTCACCGAAGCGCCGGACCATCGGCTCTGCCGCATCAATGTGCTCGATTTCGCTGCCAAGACCGGCCTCGACGAGGAACGAACGATCGCCGCATTTCTGCACGCGGCCCGGATCGGGCTGTTCGAGCTGTCGTGGAACGTGCTGTGCCCGAGCTGCAGTGGTGTTCTCGAGGCCGCAGCAACGCTGAAGAATGTCGACCGCGGCGAATATCATTGCGCGTGGTGCGCCGCCGCTTATGAACCGACCCTTGATGATATTGTCGAGGTCACCTTCACGGTCAGCCGTCGCGTGCGCCGGATCGCCGCGCACGATCCCGACGAACTGCCCTATGGCGAATATTTCCGCCAGGTCTTCTGGAGCTCGGGCATCGATCTCCCCGACAATCTGGACCATGTGATCAATGAGTTGACGCTCGAAACCGTCGAATTGCCGGCGGGCGAAAAGGCCCTGCTGTCACTGCAATTGCCGGCCGAGTTTGTGATTTTTCTCGACCCGGTAACCCACACTGGCGTGTTTATTGATGTCAAAGGCGAACCGACCCGCGAACGCCAGACGCTGTCGCTGGTCCTCGACCGGTTGCGCACAGCGGTGGAGCGGGTCGAGCTGCGTCCGGGTCCGCTGCGGCTGTCGCTCGAAAACCGCACCGATATGCGCGTATTACCGGGGTTGTGGTTGGCAAACCAACAGCTCGAGGACCTGCTGCATCGCCGCCGGCCGTTCCTGACCGCGAAACGATTGCTGACCAACCAGGTGTTTCGTGACATCTACGGCACCGACACGATCGACCTCGACCAGCGGCTCAAGATCACCAGCCTGACATTTTTGTTCACCGATCTCAAAGGTTCGACCGAGCTTTACGAGCGGGTGGGCGATCTCGTTGCGTTCGATCTGGTGCGGGCGCATTTCAAGGTATTGAACGAAATCGTCGCCGCCGAAGCGGGGGCGGTGGTCAAGACCATCGGCGACGCGGTGATGGCCACTTTTCCGACCCCCGATCGCGCAGTCGCCGCGGCATTGCGCATGCGCGAGGCGATGCAGGATCTGAACCATGGTCACAACGGCAAGGACCTGTTGCTGAAAATCGGCATTCATGAGGGGCCGTGTCTTGCGGTCGTGCTGAACGACCGGCAGGATTATTTCGGGCAAACCGTCAACATCGCCGCCCGTGTGCAAGGCCTCGCCGATTCGCGCACGATCCTGGCGACGCGACCGGTCGTCGCCCATCCGCAGTCTTCGAACCTGTTGAAGACGCGGGGCCTCGATCCGGTGGCGCAGGATCGTGCGTTGCGCGGCATTGCCGATGTAATGCCGGTATACGAGATCCTTTGACGATT
>DATJLK010000151.1:0-4709 GCA_035509615.1 Allostellaceae bacterium
CCTGCGCGCCCGAGACATGGCTCCGCGGCGCCAAAGTGCCGAGCCGGCGTTGTGTCCGCGACCCAACAGCGTAGACTTCGGGGCGGGACGGCCAGAGCGGGTCTTTGGCGAAGGCTTATTTTTCGTGGCCGCAAGCGGCGGCTTATTCTGCAGAAGGAAAAACGGATGGCCTACGATCTCTTGATCAAGAACGGGCTCATCGTCGACGGGTCGGGGATGCCGGCGTTCCGCGGCGATGTCGGCATCAAAAATGGCAAAATCGTCGAGATCGGCAAACTGAGCGGCACGGCGGCAAAGACGATCGATGCCCAGGGCCGCGCCGTGGCCCCCGGCTTCATCGACAATCATTGCCATTACGACGCGCAGGTCACCTGGGATCCGCTGTGCACCTTCTCGCCCGAACACGGTGCGACGACCGTGATCTTTGGCAATTGCTCGCTGTCATTGGCGCCGGTGCGCAAAGGCACCGAGGAGCGGCTTGCCGAGTTCCTCTCCTATGTCGAAGCGATACCGATGGACGTGTTGCGGACGGTCAATTTCGACTGGGAGACGACCGGCCAATACATGGACCGCCTCGACAAATGCCTCGGCGTCAATGTCGGCAATCTGATCGGCCATACCGCAGTCCGCCATTACGTGATGGGCGACGAGTGCCAGAAACCGGGTGCCTCCGACAACCAGATCAAGGCGATGCAGGATGTCGTCCGTGACGGCATGGAGGCCGGCGCACTCGGCCTTTCGGTGTCGCGCGAGCAGGGCCACTATGACCCGCAGGGCGTCCACATCCCGGCATTGTGGGCTGACGAAAAAGAAATTTTTGCACTCGGCGACGTGTTGCGCGAGATGGGCACCGGCACGATCCAGGCCGGCGGCGGTCAATATGTCGAACTCAAGGATGGGATGATCCGCCGCCTTGCCGAGGCGACCGGGCGCACCGTCGTCTACAACAGCCTGTCGCAGACGATGCGCAAGCCCGAGGAGTGGAAGATCCACATGAAGCGGGTTGAAGAGACCGCGTCATTGGGCATCCGCGCCTATCCGATGTGCAGCCCGAACCGGGTCACCCAGGACTTCACGATGAAGAACTGCCAGGTGTTCCGCGGCCTGCCGACCTGGCATCCGATCCTGCTGTCGTCGGACGAGGCCAAGCTCAAGGCCTATGCCGACCCCGAGATCCGCGCCAAACTGCATGATGAAGCGGTGGTCAACAAGCCCGACACCGCGGTCGGCTTTTCGAAGACCTGGTGGAATTACATGTGGGTCAACGAGCCGGCGCTCGAAAAAAATCAATGGATGCAGTTCAAGTCGATCGGCCAGATCGCCGAGGCGCAGAACAAGCGGGTGATCGACGCCTTTCTCGATCTCGTCGTCGAGGAAAACCTCGAAACCCGCTTTCTGCAGGCCGAGAACAATGTCGACGACGAGGCATTGACCCGGATCCTGACCCACCCGAACGCGGTGATCGGGCTCGGTGATGGCGGCGCCCATGTTCAGTTCCACGGCGGCTACGGCTATTTGACCAAGCTCCTGGGCGAATGGGTACGCGAAAAGCAGGTCATGAGCCTGGAGCAGGCGGTGCGCCGGCTGACCTTTGACGCGGCCTCGGTCTTCGGGCTCTATGATCGCGGGCTGTTGCGCCCGGGTATGGTCGCCGATGTCGTGATCTTTGACCCGGCGACGGTCAAATGCGGTCACGAAACCGTCGTCCGCGACTTCCCGAAGGGCGCCTGGCGCATCAAGGAGCCGGCCGAAGGTATCGTTGCCACGGTGGTCAACGGCGAGGTGCTGTATAGCGAGGGCAAGCATACCGGCGCACTCCCGGGCCGGGTCTTGCGCAATTCCTACTACCAGGCCCGTCACACCTGACGGCAGCTGGCCGGAGGAGAGGCCGGGCGCGTCCGGTCTCTCCTCCGTCACCTTCCCAATCCCTCCCGCGCGCCGGGCGCGGGCTGGCCAAGCCGTTAAAAGCGCGGCCAAACACCACAGCCCAAAAACACCGGCCCATAAACACCACGGCCCAAAACACCACGCGGCCAAGTCACCAGATGCCCGGGATCAGCCGCCAGCGGGTTCGCGCGACATAATCGGCATAACCGTCAAGCCGGCTGCTGAGTTCGCGTTCCTCCATGACCGCGCGAAACGCCACCCCGGCAATGATGACAAACGAGGCGGCAAGCCCCGGCCACGAGCCCAGCATTAATGCTATCGAAGGCATCATGATCGTCGCACCCGCATACATCGGATGGCGCACCACGGCATAGGGGCCGGTGTCGACGACATGATGGCCCCGCTGCGGTTGCAGTTTGACGACCGGGGCCAAAAAGGTGTTTTCGTCAAAAACGCGAATGATGACCGCATAACCGGCGATGACCCCGATGGCGCCGGCGGCCTGCAGCCATGCCGGCATCGCCGACCATCCAAACCTGGCATCGAGACCGATCAGAACGATCCAGCCAACCCACAGCACCATCAGGCTCGCCATAAAGATCTTGTCCCACAGCGGCTGTGCCGGCTGGATCGGCGATTTCAGCCGCTCGGCAAGCAATGCGGGATCATGCCGCGCCAGCCGCATCATCACCAGTTGCGAGAGTGCGAAAAACAGGATCAAAAACGCCCATGCCGCGCGCCAATCGAACCGGCCGGCCGCACCAAACAACAGCGCGGCAAAGACGAAAACGGTAATGCCATTGGCGATTGAGGCTTTCCTGCTCATCATTTATATCCGGTGTCGTGACCGATCGCTCCGTGTCGGATATCGAGCGGCGCTGCTAATCCGCCAGATGGTTATCGCCGATACGCCGCGCTGTCGTTGCTGTCGCGAGAGGTAGCGGCGCTCGTCAACCGCGCCATCACTGCTTGACCTATGAGTGCTGCAGCCGCGACCCTCGGCGCGGATCGCGTCGTCGATGATGCCGGCGAACAACCGGCGGTGCTGCCGGTTCGGTCATAATGGTCGTAGCCGAGGGTCAAATATGCGAATGGCGTGCCCAACCGCCTCGCGCCCGGTGATGGATAAGCCTGCGAGCAAGTTGCCGCGGTGGTTGACGTACCGGCAAGGGCTCTCATCCCCAATTTAGCTTGACGTCGGGATCGAAATTTAGCGATTAATGCGCCGATCGGGCGGCCTGATAACAATAGCTGCAAGGTTACCAAAGGGAGAAGCATCTTGGTAAAGATTTTTCGCTATCGCGCACCGGGTTTTATGATGCCTCTATATTCGCTGCTATTTTGGGAAGCTTGGAGGATGAAGGCACATCGCACGACGCTCGCCGCATTTCTGGCGCTCGCGGTTTTGGTGTTTGGCGGTGTGAGTCATGCGACCGCACAAAACATCGATTGCACCGGCGGCAGCCCCGGGCCGAATATGACGATCGTAATTTACAATAACTCCACCGATTTCAACATTTATCCGGTGCTGTTTGCCGGCGCAAAATCCAACACGGATACATGGATGCAGGCGTGTTTCAAGGTCCCTGCCAATAAAATAGCGGCTTCCCCGTATCCCCGGGCCAGCCAATACCGACTCTATGTCGACTGCTGCGCCGCCGGCGAAAACGGCATTCCGCCAACCGGCTCGGTGAGCATTACGCTCCCGTTCTATTCGCCTTTGGTCAAGAAGATCGATCCAACAGGAACCGCGCAATTTATTGATTGGTGGCAAGGCGGCGGCATCAACGTCTACCGCGCTCCGAACGGGAACACGTCGCCGCCGCCGATACTGGAAAGCCACTGGAACGATGACAACAATCAGAACCGGGGCATCTCGCCCTACAGCAACCCGCCGACTTGCGGCACCGGCTGTAGCTTGCATCCCTTTGTCTCGACTGCTTCGATAGAGAACTGGGAACCCCAGCAGCTGATCGAATATACGTTGGCCGCAGCCCCGAAAAATACGCAAGCGACATCCGATAGCGACCCGTTTTACTTGTGGGTCCCCGATAATGTCGATTACGACGTTTCCAACGTCAATTACAGCTATATGCCGGCGGCAATCGAACCTTACGGCAACTCGCTGATCGGCACGTGTTGCGCGATCGGCTGGGTCGGATCGACAGCCACGATCGACTTTATCAATACCGCGTTTGATAATTGGCGCGCCTCCTCGCTCGGGACGGACTGGCCAGCCTATGTCGACCAGTCGAGCACGACAAACCCCAAGGCCACGGTGCCCAGCAAGGTCCCGTCGGCTCTCGAGATCTTTTTGAACTACAACAGCTTTAATAACACCAGCAATTACTCGCCGGCGCCGTCCCAATCGGCGCCGATCATCCGGATGAAGACGTTATGGGAGGACTGCACGGCGACCCCCGGCAAAAACTACAATATTTGTGGGCGAATCAGAGACGTCACGGCCCTGCTTCAGGCGAATTACGACAATTACAAGAACGTCTATGACACCGATAAGGGAAAGTGGAGCGGGACCGGAGACAACGACTGGGGCTGCACGATGCCGCCGGTGACTCTCAGTGAGCAAGTGATGCTGGCGCATCTCTATGGCTGGGGGCCGTTCAACGCCGATTCGGGCTGCAGAGCCAATGTCAATCTGCTGGAGCAAACGCCCGGCTACGCCGAGCCGACGGACCGGCACTACTACCCCGATGTCAAAGCGGAATATGACCAGCTGCAATATTGGTTCGATGTCACAAACGGCGATTATGGCCAATGGACCGATGCGGCAGCTAACAATTATGGTCAATTCGATCCCTATG
>DATJLK010000152.1:0-11397 GCA_035509615.1 Allostellaceae bacterium
AGCCGTCTCTCCTCCGCGAGCGGCCGGAGAGAAAAAAAGACCCGCGCGGGACATGAATTCACGTGATGTTTTCACCGGCTCGCGACAACAGCAGCCACGCGCCGATGGCGAGGGTCATGTCGAGGATCGTGAAGGCTACGAGCAAATGCGGGAATACGCCGGCGAATGCGAGTGGCAGGAGCACGATCGAAACCAAGATCAATCGGTCGATCACCGATACAGCGACAACCTGCCGTCCGCCCATATCGCCGCCGAACAGCTAGAGCCAGCCAATGACCACAACGGACAACCCAATTACGCGGATCAGTCCTTGCTCGTTTCCCGACAAATCCGCGTCCCTCAGAACCGTCTGCGTCGCTCCTGGCCAGGCCATCAACAGTGCTTTCCCGCCGCGAGATAGATGACACCGTTGATTACCGCGTACTTAGAGTACATGCGCCCCTTGCCGCCCTTTTCGTCGCCGCCGGCGTTGCCGATGAAGACGAGACCGTTCCTGGCGATCGGCGCGGCGGGTACAGTCTCGCTTTTTTTGGATCGGCAATCGTGGTTTCCCAGAGCCGCTTGCCGGTCTTGAAATTATAGGCGAGCACCCGGCCGTCCTCGGTGCCGCGGAACAGCATGCCGTCGAGGTATGCGGCGCCCCGGTTCACCGGCAGGATGTATCCCGGGTAATCCTCGTGCGTGAGCCAATTCTGGGCGCAGGTCGCCGGGTCGAGCGAACAAATATCGAATTCGGTCGTGCCGATCAGGGCGCCATCGACCATGATCAGGTCGCTCTCGAAGCTCCCGTAATCTCTGCTGTCATAGGTGCACAGCACCTTGAGCTTGCTGACGTTCTGCGTATTGATTTGGCTCAGGTCCGAAAAACGCTCCGAAGTGAGCGTCTTGTTGTAGCTGGGCCAGTCTGCGGCTGCGGCGGCCGGTGGGGTCCCGGGCGCAGGGGTCGGGGCCGGAGCGCCCTTGTAAGCCGTGTTCTCTTCCGTCGTCAGGCTCCCCGGAGGAGCGTTCAGCGACATGAGGAAGCTGCGCGTCTCACCGCCGACAAAAACTCACCTGATTCGGGTACGCGAAGTATAGGGCGATCCCTGCGCCGGCGCCGACCGCGGCCATCGCAACGATCGCGAGAACGATAACTTCGCGCCGGGTCATTTCAGTCTCCCCCGTTCGACTCCGGTTGAACCGATAGACGGATCAGCCCTGACCGATCCCGCTATTGCCGCCAGTGACGACGGCAACCTTGTTCTGCAACGACATGATCGCACTCCCCTCGATCGTCAGGTCCCTCGGGCAACGCCCATGCAACGCGCACATTCACGCCTGTTCTTCACCGGACTGCGACCGGGCGATCGAAGATGCGACAGGCGATTATCCTGTACAGCCGATGCGACGGCTGTTCAGTCTCAGCAGAAACGCGGAGCGGAATCCGGAATGCGCGGCGCGCAAACGATGCCCTTCGGCATCGGCGACGGGCGGAGTCCGGGGCGCGAGCGCAGAAGTCAGCACGAGACGCCGCTGGCATCGAGCGCAATCTGGTCATGCTGCCAGAGCCGTTCGAATAGCCTGCGGGAGTGCTCGCCTCCCTCCGGCTGGGCGGCGATCCGCATGATCTCGGCGACAGGCCGCCTGCCGTCGATTGCCGCGAAGATGCGGTGCTCGGCCGCATCGATCGGGAGGGCGAGGTCGGGATAGGTGTGAGCCCGATTGATCAGGACGGCGACGGAACCGGGGGGCGTACCGTCCCGGATGCACAGGGTCCATGGCAAACGCAGCGGGACATAGCCTCGCCAGGCATCGCCGTTGAAGGTGATCGGCTGAATTTCGCCGGGGTGATCGTCGCGATAAGCGATCAAGTGGTGCTTGGTCATCGTCCCGCGCAACAGTTCGACTGCGGCATGCTGCAGCGGTGGCGCCAGCAAACCGAGCCGCGCGGCGTGTGGGGTGCTCGCGATTGCGCCGCATCGCGGGAGATAGGGAGCTTGTTCATACCAGCGCGCGAACGACAAGCCGCACCGCTCGAGCCACGCATAGAGTTGCGGCACGGTGTAGGCGCGATCCTGCGGGTGGAGCAGCGCATCGGCGAGCGCTGCGGGATAGGTGAAATCCTTGGCCCGCCGCGCCACGCCGGCGATCGGATGGTCGGCAGACAACGCCCCGATCGTGCTGCCGAGGTCGCGAAGCTCCGCCTCGGTGGCGGTGACGCCGAGGAGACGGCAATATTCCTGCATCATATAGATGCCGGCGCGCCCATATGCGGCATAGACCATCAGCTGCAGAGCCCCACTGGGCATAAGCACGCTGCGCAGCGATCGAAGGCCAAGATCAGGGTCGGGCAGATGATGGAGCACACCGGTACAGACGATCTGGTCGAATGTCCGGCCGAGCTCTCCGACCTGTTCGATCGCCAGCCGGTGGAGATCGAGGTTTCGCAAGCGATATTTTTGCTGGAGTTCGCGCGTGTGGCGCAGGCTCGTCTCGCTGACATCGATCGCCGTCACTCGCGCATCGGGCTCGCGCAGCGCATAGGTGGCAGCCTGGGAGGTGCCGCAGCCGGCAACCAGGATCTCGCGATCTGCCCGCGGCTTCGCCGTCGGCCATAGCAGCAGGGACGCTACCCGACGCCGATCCGGGTTGCGATAAAGTTCGCGATGCCGATCGAGGTTACCGAGTGGCGCCGGATACGGGTGGCAATCGTAAAAAGCGCGCACCGCGGCGGCTGGACCGCAGGGCGCTGATGTTCTCGTCTCTTCCCGAGCCATAGCTTTTACTCCTGCCACTCAACGCCGATCCGCAGTTTTACCACCAGTTCCGACCCGCCCAGTCCGGAGCGGTTCGGTGCCGGCCTCGTTCAGCTCCGCCAAGTCCCGTTCGAGGAAAAAGTTTAGAAAGGTTCGGATCACCGCGATCGCGCCGAGCTGACCGACCTCCTCCCAGCTCGGCGCAATCGACGTCTCGATGATGTCGGCGGCGAGCTGGAACGTGAGGCCGGCGACCAGCCAGCATCCGTAGCGTTGAAAGACCTCGCGGAACCGCGGGTTTGCCGCCCTCGCAGGAAATGCGACCCGCAGCCCGATCAAGAACGCCTCGATGGTCCCTATGGCGACAACGATCAACGCCATCGCGTCGATGATGGCGACCATGTCCTTCGTAACGAGATGCAGCCATTCCTGCATCGGCCCCTCACCCCGGCCCTTTCCCCGCAAACCGGGTTACGAGTGGGTGGGCTCCTGGATCTTGCGAAGCACATCGTCGAGATTGAAGCTGGCAGCCTTTTGGCGTTGCGGAAATTCCCTGAAGGTCTGCAGGAATTCCCCAACAAAGGCCTGCGCCGGCACCAGCATGTAGGCGTGGCCGATCATCCAATCCCAATAGGTGTTCGAGGTGATGTCGGCGCGCTCGAACGGGTCGGTACGGAGATTGAATATCTTCGGCACGCGCAGGTTGGTGAACGGTTCGGCCCACAGCTCCAACGTGCCGGGAGACCGCTGCTCCGAGAATACCAGCTTAAAATTGTCGTAGCGCAATGCGACGAGCTGCTGGTCGTCATTGCAGTAGAGGAACCACTCGCGCGGGCTCTTGTCGACCTCACCCGTCAGGTACGGCACCAGGTTGAAGCCATCGAGATGGACCTTGTAGGTCATGTCGCCGATCGTATGGCCCTTCAACAGCTTATCCTTGATTTCGGCATCTCCGGCCATGGCGAGAAAGGTCGGCAGCCAGTCGTGATGCGCGACGATCTGGTTCGACACGGTGCCGGGCTTGATCTTGCCCGGCCACCGGACCAGACAGGGTAGCCGATAGGCGCCCTCCCAATTGGTGTTCTTTTCGCTGCGGAACGGCGTCATCGCACCATCGGGCCAGGAATTCATGTGCGGGCCGTTGTCGGTGCCATACATGACAAAAGTGTTGTCGGCGATGCCGGCATCGTCGAGCGCTTTCAGCACCTGGCCGACATTCTTGTCGTGATCAATCATCGTGTCGTGGTATTCGCTTTGCCAACGGCCGGCCTGGCCCCGGCTCTCCGGCTTCACATGCGTGCGGAAATGCATATGCGTGAAGTTGACCCACAGAAAGAACGGTTGGCCGGCCTGGGCCTGCCGCTTGATGTATTCTTCGGCGCGGCCGGCGATGTCGTCGTCGATCGTTTCCATGCGCTTCATGGTCAGCGGGCCGGTGTCGCGGATGGTCTGCTTGCCGACCCGGCCAAAGCGCGGGTCGACCGTCGCATCATCGGTGTCGGTGGCCTTGCAGTCCATGACGCCGCGCGGACCGAACCGCTCGCGAAACTGCGGAAAATCCCGCGGATTCGGATAATCCGGTAATTCCGGCTCTTCCTCGGCGTTGAGGTGATAGAGATTGCCGTAGAACTCGTCGAAACCGTGCACGGTCGGCAGGTATTCGTTGCGGTCGCCGAGATGGTTCTTGCCGAACTGCGCCGTCGCATAGCCCAAAGGCTTCAGCAGTTCGGCGATCGTCGGGTCCTCCTTGGCCAGGCCGACCGTGGCTGCCGGGAACCCGACCTTGGTCAGCCCGGTGCGCAACCCGTGCTGACCGGTGATGAACGACGATCGTCCCGCCGTGCAGCTCTGCTCGCCATAATAATCGGTGAAACACATGCCCTCCTGGGCGATGCGGTCGATGTTGGGCGTGCGATAGCCCATTACTCCGTTGCTGTAGCAACTCAAATTGGTAAGGCCAATATCATCGCCCCAGATGACGACGATATTCGGCTTGGCTGCTGCTCTGGATCTAGCCATCTCGATCTCCTTTCGTTGGTCGGGTGGTTTCGAACGTGCTCATCGGTCTTGGTTGCTGGGCCTGGCGGCTAGGTGAGGCGTAACAGCACGGCGAAAAAGGCGAACAGGCCGATGCCGATAAGGAGGATGGCAACCGCAATAACCGGCGATTGCATTCCCTCCTTGGTCAATCCAGCCAGTGGCGCGAACGATCCGCTCCACAGATAACGAACCGTCCACCAGTACTGCCAAATTGAAACCACCAGCGCCAGGATGCCGCACGAAATCAGCGCGAGCCCCAGATATTCCGGAGCGGTTGGAAGATAGGCGGGGCGGGCTCCGGGGATCTCTTGCAAATGATTGAAGTATTGAACGATCGCGAAGCCGAAACCGATCAGCGCCACGGCCGTGCGCAACCACGACATCATCGTGCGCTCAAGACTGAGGCGGGTGCGGATCCAGCCGAAATGGCTGTCTGCGGTTGCCCTTACCTCGAACCTCCCCGCGGTGGATGGATCTGCCATGCTCGATGCCCTTTTGCCGACAGTTCATAGCGGTGCTGTCACGAGGCTCGCTCCGCAGGCACCCCGAACCACCGGCGTGCGATGCGCGCAGCTGGCCCGCGGATGATCACATACGGGACAAACGCGAACAGCAAAGCGACGATAACCGCCTCGGCCGGATAGAACCGCTTCAGCACGATGACCTGATAGATTGCGTCCATGACGAGCCCGAGAAAGATAATCCGGGCGGTCGCGTTCAATCCCTCCTCGAGCCGTCCGACGCGCTCGCCCGGTTTGCCGAGGATGGTCCAAAAATACGGCGAACGGCCGGTCCGCGCGTCTTTGAAGCCATTCAAGACCGCGGCGATCGCCGCCATCAACGGTTGCAGGATGAAGCGGAACCTCATCGGCGCGTCCGCCCGCTCGATGAGCTGACGCCAGATGCGTTCGAACGTTGCGGCGGTAACGCCGTGCCAGACGATGCCGGCGACGATCAGCACGACGATCGATGCGCCGACCAGTTTCGCCAGGAGGCTCAGTTTCTGGGGCTCGGCATCGGGCATCGAACTCCCCTTACTTGATGTCAGCTTCGCACAACGCAGCGGAAGCCGACATGGCTCATCCCAGTATCGATTGGCTGCGCGTGGCGCGCGGCCGGGCGGTAGCGTCGGCAGTAATTCGGCGCGCAGAGAAACGAGCCGCCCTTGACCACTCTGCGCGGAATGCGCACGGATGGGCTGCATCCGTCGTAACTGTCGGCTTCGCGCCCGCCACGGGGATTCTCCGGGATGCAGCACGCCTTCGGCCGATCCGCAGTGTGCCGGGTCGAGAACCAATCTGCGGTCCATTCCCAAACGTTACCGATCATGTCAAACAGGCCATAACCGTTCGCCGGAAACGCGCCGACGGGCGAGGTGCGCGCATAACCGTCGGTGACGAGGTTTTCGTGGGGAAACGTACCCTGCCAGGTATTCGCCATGTGACGGCCGGCTGGCGCCAGCTCCTCACCCCAGGCAAACTCGGCCCCGTCGAGGCCGCCGCGCGCGGCGTACTCCCACTCGGCTTCGGTCGGCAGGTCCTTGCCCGCCCACGCGGCGTAGGCTGCGGCGTCTTTATACGCGACATGCACCACCGGGTGATCCTCGAGGCCCTGGTTGGAGCGGCCGCGGCCGTTCGGGCGGCGCCAGTTGGCACCGAACTCGAACCGCCACCATTGCGACCAATCTTTCAGATCGACCGCGTGCCGGGGCGGCGTGAAGACCAGCGAGCCCGGCTTCAACATATGCGGCAATGCCCCCGGATAGTCCTTCGGGTCGGGTGCCAGCTCGGCGACGGTGACGTAGCCGGTCGCCTCGACGAACCGGCGGAACTGGCGGTTGGTCACGGGATAGAGATCGATAAAGAAGCCGTCGACATGCACGTGGTGAACGGGCGCTTCCTCCGGGTAATGCCCGTCCGACCCCATGCGAAACCTACCGCCGGAAACCCATGCCATGTCCGGGTAGGAAGGCGCCTCCCGAGACGAAGCGCCGGGTGGCCGCTCAGTCGTTGTTGGAGAACTCACCAGCCCCTCCTTTCAACAGGCTCAAGCGCGCGAGCAAGGTTGACACGAGCCTTCCCGGTCAGCTCCCGCGGATCATTTTCGCCGCTTTGGCGATCATGATCGTCGGCGCGTTGGTATTGCTGCCCACCGGGGTCGGCTTGATCGACGCGTCGATCAAGCACGGGCTCTTGCGTTCGCGGACGCGCAACTGCGCGTCTACCACCGCCATCGGCGTGACGATGTTGGTCGGAATCTGGCGCGCCCCTTGCCGGGTTGGGGACCGCAACCGCAGTCGGCAACGGTCTAGCGGCAGGTGCGCCGAGTTCTGGCAACGTGAGATGCCGCACTTTCATCTTCCGCCTGCGATAATCGACAGCTCGACAAAGATGCCGGACAACATTGTGCGGGTGAGCCGAATCGGTGCGCTATTCAGATTCGGCAAAATTTCGGAAAAGCCGACGTCCCGATGTCACTCGCGGGGGTGGCTCAGTGTCGCGGAGGGCAATTCGCCAAACAGCGACCGGTATTCGCCGGCGAAGCGCCCGAATTGCCAGAAGCCATAGCGCGCGGCGATCTCGGTCACGGTCGTCGTGGTCGGAGAACCCTCGCGCAAGGCCCGCCGCGCCAAATGCATCCGACGCAACAGCAAGTATCGCTTGGGGCTTATCCCAAGCTGCTCCTGGCAACACGAGCGCAATGTCCTCTCCGACACCCGGATCGCCCCGCAGAGATCCGGGATATAAAGCGCATGATCGGGATCTTCCTCCATTGCCCTGCGAAACCGACGCATGATCAACACGTGCTGCCGCCGCGCCGAGCGGTCCTCGTCGGCCTCCCCGACTCTGAGGCACTCGACCAGGGCGTGAATTAGCAACTGCTCCAGTCCGCGTGCCGCCTCGGGGTTGGCGATGATTTCGGGGGCGTCTTCCGCGAATTGCCCTGCCGCGGCGTGCAGCCGGTGGAGCTTGGCCATCGCGCATGGTGAGGGGGTGAGGAACAGCGAATCTTTCGGCGGAGTCAGGTCAAGTCCGGCGATCGCCGCTCCAAAGGTTACCATATCCGCGATCGGCAGCGACATGGCGCCCCAGGAGGCCGGCCCGGAGGAACGCTGAAAGGCGGTCTCACCCTCGATGTGTCGTATGATGGTGGTCGGCTGCAAGTCTGAACCGCTCCAGGCCAGGCCGGGTCCGGTGTGTGTGCGGAAGGTGATGATCGCGCGCCCAGGTACGAAGGCTGAAGGCACAACCCGTGCCATGTTCTCGGATAAGCGCTGCATCCACAGGCGATGCAGATCGATCCGGGTGCGCTTTCCGGTGAACTGCCTCCGCCCCATGACCGTCAGATCGATCGTCGTTGCGCGGATCGCCGCCGCGTAGTCGCCGGGATCGGTGAATGTATGGACCGCGCTCGACGGCATTTCACCCTTCGTCACCAGGTCCAGGTCCAGGCCAAATAGGGAGATAACCCGCCGCTTCGCTCTTATGTTGAACTATCTCGACGCGTCGCGAAAACGTCACACGCGAAGGTGCGATCGGCGGCGTGCGAGAACAGGCATTCCTGCACGTAAGCGGCGCCGCAAGGTGACTGACGGCAGTTCGCCAAACAGTGCACGATAGTCGGCTGCGAAACGGCCAAAGCTACGAAAGCCTTGGCGCATCGCGGCCTCCGAGACGGTTACGGCGTCGGCGTCGCCGCGCCGCAAGGCGCGCTGCACCAGTGACATCCGGCGGAGGCGAAGATAACCGGTGGGGCTCATGCCCAATTGCTCCGCGCATAAGGTGCGCAGGGTCCTTTCGGAGACATCGAGCCCTGTGCAGATTTCCTTGAGAGTAAGGTTCTGACTCGGCCGGGTCTGAAGCAGACCCTCGAAGCGAACCATAACGTCCTGATGCCGGTGCCTGACCGGTGTAGCCTCTTCCGCCGACCCCGCCGAGAGGCAATCGACCAGGGCATAGATCAATTGTTGCTCCAGTCCATGCGCTGCCTCAGCGTCGACCAGTGCCTGCGGCCGAGCTTGGGCCATGCGGATGGCAGCCGCATGGAGCTGGCACAGCTCCCGGCCAGCCGCGGGCGGAGGCCGCCAACACCGTACGCTGGATGACACGGCGAACGGGGCTCCGGTCAACGCGCGACCGTACCGGGTCAGATCTTCGACCGGCAAACGGATCATGCCCCAGCGGCTGACTCCTTCGGTTCGCGCGTGGAGACGCTGACCTGAACCGAGGATCACGATCTCGCCCGTTCGCACCGCGATCCCACCCCAGGTCGGCAAAGCTGAGGTCCCGGTCGCAAACGACATCAGGATCATGTCGACAGGTACTGCGACAAAGGCGATCCGCGACAATCGCTCCTCTGCGGCCGACACGCGCAGGCGGTGCAGCGTAATCTGGGTCAGCTGCGCACGAAACTCGCCACGGCCGGTGATCAACAGGCCGAGGCAGCCCTCCGCGCGCAAGGCCGCCTCGAAATCCTCCTGTTCGCTGAAGGCCGACGTGACGCTGCCTGGCATTTCCCAATCGCTAGCCCCGCTGGCACCGTGAGGGCATGCCCGTCCTTGTCAGCATTGCGGATAGCGTTGCGCGCCGACTATTCATTTTTGGCAAAAAGCGCAGCAATGATGGCGAAATATCTCTCGGCTCGCCGCCTGCCGACGCGTTGCTGGCGTCAAATACCTTCCGCTGTCCTGCTTCCCCAACGAATGACCGGTTCGCGACTCAGAACCGGAAAGTGGCGGCGATGATTGGCCCTTTCATGTGCACATTGAACCCGACGTTGTCGCCACCCTGATAGTTGAAGTTGAGGCTGCGATAGCCGAGCCGAAGCGTGGCCCACGGCTTGAGCGTATAGTCGAGGGTGCCGATCACCTGCCAATCGACATGCGCCCCGGCGATATCGAACCCACCAAAATCGCCATAGACGGTCAACCCGAAGCCGTCGCTGAAATCGCGGTGATAGCGCCCGGCGAGCAGCGGATCGCCCCAGCCCGCGGCGCGCGTCACATTGACGGTTGGCAGCAGTCCGGCGTTCAAGGTCAACCGGGTCGAAAACCCCCAGGCGCGAAAGCCGCCGCCGACGTCCAATTCCTGAAACGGCTGATCGACCTCGTGGTAAAGAAACAGCGCGGTGCCCATATTGGCTGTCAGCGCCGCGTTGCCGCCCTGAAAGAAAATGTTGCGGGTGGTGACGTTGGTGCCGACCGGGACATGCAGCACGTCGCCGAGCAGGCTGAAAGGCCCGTCGCGCACCTCGGCCGACCCCATGAACGGCACCGCGTTCAAATGACCGAGGAGCTGGAAGGCCCCGACGCTCGAATCGACCGTGGGCAGTTCCGGTCGCGGTGTCTTGATCGTGGAATTGATGCCCGCCAGCCACAGATAGGGCGTGACCAGTATCTGCGGCCCAAGCTGAGCCGGCGTCGCCTGCGCGAGCGCCGGACGAGAAGCGGCCCCGATTGCGGCAAAGACGAGGGCGAGGACGGCGAGGGTTGAGAGGATCAGCTTACGGTACTTGTGCATGGCGCTTCTCGATCCTCTCCGTGTTTTACGATCCCTAGGCCGGCGAGGATTGCGCCGGGCCTGGACTGTCTCATTAGGTCACTACGAGCAGCGCAATTCGGAGCCGGTATCCGTAGGGTGGGTAATAGGGGGCAGTCGCGGCGCGACCCAGGAGACCGGCACCGTCTCGCCGCGATTAGGCAGTCAAAATCGGCGGCATGTTGGGGATCGTGCAAGCGCCCTCTCCCGCGCGTGCCAAGCTTTGCCTATCTTGAGTGGAACGCGCATTGATGGCGATCCTCCGGTGATCCCTGACGTCGACATCTGGCGGGCCGCGGCCCTGATGCTGAAACGCTATGGCGACAATGCCCAACAGGAGAGCGCCAAACGTGCCGACGAGTTGGCGGCCGAGAAGGATCGCGACGGCGCCGCGATCTGGTGCTTGATCGTCGATGCCGTCGCCCAGCTCGCGAACACCACACCCTCCGGTCCGGTGCACTGAGCGAGCGGAAACGACAAACTCGGGGGCCTGAAGGCCTGGAAAAAGCGGCGTGGCGTTTCCTCAGAAGGGCAGGGGGCTACTTCTTGATCTAGCTCCTTGCCAAAGCTCACGAACTCTATTTTCGATTTCACCTCGTTCACCCTTCGGAGCAAATCTTGCTTAACGCGACAGCACCATCCGCAGCATCGCGGCGATGACCGCGAGCAAATCGCCAGAGCGCGCCAAGCCGCCGAAGCGTTGTTCACATCGAAATCGCCGGAGACCAGACATTCCGTTCCGGACGCCGCGCCCGCTGACTCACCCGCGCGCAAGCCGCGGGTGCCGCAGATAACCGCCGCACTCCCAAAAAGAGCTGAGGAGCCCAACGCTACGGTCGGATCCGAACCACGGCCGATACGCAAGATTTCGGAATCGCATTTTTCGCGCATCCGCACCTGGGTGAAGTACGGCATGGCCGTTCGCCAGGTCGCCGAGCTCTACGGCACAGATATCGACGAGATCGAGCGCATTATCAGAAAACCGTGACGCTCCAGGACTTATCGCGTTATGGTTGATTCACGTTCCGTGTCGTAGGAACGAATCGGAGACGCCGCCGCATCGACACCTGGGCTCCGATAAAATC
>DATJLK010000153.1:0-2622 GCA_035509615.1 Allostellaceae bacterium
GGTCGCTGAGCGCGCCAGATGGGAACTCGTTGCAAACGGCGTTCGCGCGGACTGCCTGCGGGTGCGGCTCCCGTGGCCGATTTTCCGTAGCGCGCGCTGGAGCGGCCGTGCCGCGTTGAACGGGAGTGGTTTCGGCGCTACAGATTCGGCGAAACAGCTGGAGGCCGGAACAATGACGACAATCCTTGAGGCGCGCCCAGCGCAGGACAGCGACACGCCGGCGACCCCGGTCTTTGCCGCGCCGATCCGGCATCCGAGCGCCTGGAGGTGGCCGATTTCCGCTCGCCGGCAGATTACTCGGTCGACCTCGATCCGGCGCAGCTGCGCGACATCGCTGCTGCCGTGCGGCATATCAAAGCGGCCGGGATCGGCCTCGACGGGTTGCAGCGCGAGCATTTCGAGGTGCCCTCGCTGCGCCCGGTCGTCGAGGAAATCCGCCGGCAGGTCGAGGACGGGCGCGGCTTCGTGCTGTTGCGGCGGCTGCCCATCGAGGATTACGCGAAAGACGATCTCGGCTTGATTTTCTGGGGCATCGGCACGCATCTCGGACGCGGGCTGTCGCAGAGCGTCTTGGGCGACCGGCTCGGGCACGTCAAGGATTTCAGCCGAGAGGACCCGGGGGCGCGCGCCTACCGCAACAAGCAGGAATTGTCGCCGCACACGGATTCGTGCGACCTCGTTGGTCTCTTGTGCCTGCGCAACGCGCAGGCGGGCGGCGGTGTGTCACGGCTGACCAGCGCCATTTCGGTGCACAATGCGCTGCTGGCGGAGCATCCCGATGTGCTCGAGGCGCTCTACCGCGGCTATGTCCGCCACCGGCGCGGCGAGGAGCAGCCGGGCGAACTGCCCTACACGCCTTATCGCATCCCGGTCTATTCAAATGTCGAAGACAAGGTGTCGGCGCGTTATGTGCGCTCCTACATCGAGGCCGGTGAGGCAGCGGCCGGGCGGCCGATCGGGTCGGCGGTACGCGCCGTCATCGACACGTTCGAGGCGGTGACGAAGCGGCCGGAACTGATGCTCGAATTCACGCTGCAGCCGGGTGAAGCGTATTTCATCAACAACTATACGATCCTGCACGCACGCACCGCTTTCGACGACGGCGACGCGCCGGAGGACGCGCGTCGTCACTTGTTGCGGCTGTGGCTCGACACGCCGATCCGGCCGGTGCATCCCTGTATCCGCAGCCGCGGCATCCTGCCGGTAGCAGGCCGCACGCCGTCTTTTGATTGGAGCAGCATCACTGCCGTCCGTCACTGATCAGGCGTCCATTTAGTGTCGACGCAGTCCGATCGACGGGAATAGCGATGCTGTCGCGGGAAGAAGTCGAACTCTATCGGCGGGACGGCTGTCTGCCCGGACGACGGTTGCTGTCGGCGGCGGAGGCGGAGCGCCTTCGCGATGACTGTCTGCGCAGCTGCGCCGAGCCGCTCGTGCTCGGAGATCAGAACCCGTACAGTCTGAAGCGCCACGCCTCGAACCGGGTGAAGCCGTATTTGTTGTTTCCCTGGGCGGGCGAACTGGTGCGCCATGCCGGCATCCTGGACCTGGTGGAAGCCATAATCGGGCCAGATATCCTGGTGTTTCACACGACGGTCTGGCTGAAGCCGCCCCACAGCGAGAACCACGTCCCCTGGCATCAGGACGCGACCTATTTCGGACTGGCGCCGTTCGAGCACGTCATCGCCTGGGTGGCGCTGACGCCCTCGCGGCCGGAGAACGGCTGTGTCCGTGTCATCCCCGGTTCCCATCACAAGGGCCAGCTTGCCCATTTCGACGGTGCGCGGCGGCCGGGTGGCTCGGCGGCAGCAGCGGCGCGCCGGCGAACAGTTTCTCGCGCAAGGTGCCGGGGCGATAGTCGCGCTTGTAGACGCCGCGCTCTTGCAGGATCGGCACGACCAGGTCGACAAAATCCTCGAGACCCTCGGGGGTCACGATGCGGCTGAGGTTGAAGCCGTCGATGTCGGTCTCGTCGACCCAGGAGATCAGGTCCTCGGCGACCTCCTCGGCCGAGCCGACGATGGCCGGATTGCGGCTGCCCAGACCCATCCGGCTGACGATGCGCCGCAAGGTCCAGGGTTCGGTGCTCAATGTCGTCAAGGTCTCGACCGCCGAGTTGATCGCATCGTTCTTGACATAGCGGATCGGCTCGTCGGGCTCATAGTGCGAGAAATCGAGGCCGGTCGAACTCGAGAAATGCGCCAGCGCGCCCTCGATGCTGGCATGTTCGCGGTACTCCCGATACTTGTCCTCGGCCTCGCGCCGAGTGCGGCCGGCGACGACGGCACGGTTGTAGAAAATCAGGATCTCCTTCGGATCGCGGCCATGGGCGGTTGCCCGGCTGCGGATGTCGGCGACGAGGTCGCGGGTGATACGCTTGTCGGCCCCGAAAACAAAGACGCATTCGGCGTGCGTCGCGGCAAACTCGCGGCCACGACTCGACGAGCCCGCCTGGTACAGCACGGGCGTCCGCTGCAGCGACGGCTCGGACAGGTGAATGGCATCCACCTGATAGCGGGGCCCGAAATGCCGCACCGGGTGGATTTTGGCGGGATCGGCGAAGATGCGGCTCTTCTTGTCGCGCCGCACGGCGCCGTCTTCCCAGCTCGCCTCCCACAACTG
>DATJLK010000154.1:0-3821 GCA_035509615.1 Allostellaceae bacterium
GGATGATGGGGGGCCCTGTTGTCCCTAGCTGAAAGCTGGCTCAACAGATTGCCTCGGCGTTGCTTTCGCCGAGATCGCCGAGGCCGGGCTTCCAACCGCGGTCCACGCGCAACCCCCGCCGCTTCGAGCCGCCGCTTCGAGCCAGTGCTTGAAGGCCAGGCGCTTCAGGTTTGGGCTTTTCGCTTCAAGTTCGGGCTCATCCACGCCTGGCGCGATGCCATTCATCGCAACTCCGGGACAACCTCTTGCAATGTCAAAGCCGACATTTTTGACAAGCATCCGGCTCGGGAATTTTCCCGTGAGTCGGGCAGGTTGAGTACCGACCCACCGCCATCCGCCATTTTCGGACTTCCCTGCCAATCCCGAGGAACCTGCCATGTCCGCTACAAAGCGCTTCACCAACGCCACCGGTGAGCCGGTCGCCGACAACACCAACATCATGACTGCCGGTCCGCGCGGTCCGGCATTGTTGCAAGACATCTGGCTGATCGAGAAGCTGGCGCAGTTCGACCGCGAGGTGATCCCCGAGCGCCGCATGCACGCCAAGGGCTGGGGCGCCTACGGCACCTTCACGGTGACGCATGACATCACCCGCTTTACCAAGGCGAAGATCTTTAGCGCGGTCGGCAAAGAGACACCGATGTTCGTCCGCTTTTCGACTGTCGCCGGCGAGCGCGGCGCCGCCGATGCCGAGCGCGACATCCGCGGCACTGCACTGAAGTTCTACACCGAGGAAGGCAACTGGGACATTGTTGGCAATAACACACCGGTATTCTTTTTCCGCGATCCGCTCCGCTTCCCGGATCTCAACCATGCGATCAAACGCGACCCGCGCACCGGGCTGCGCAGTGCGGATAGCAACTGGGATTTCTGGACATTGCTGCCCGAGGCATTGCACCAGGTCACGATCGTCATGTCGGATCGCGGCATCCCAAAGAGCTTCCGGCATATGCACCTCTTTGGCAGCCACACCTTTTCGATGATCAATGCAGCCAACGAGCGGGTCTGGGTCAAATTTCATTTCCGCACCCAACAGGGCATCGCCAACCTCACGGACGCAGAAGCCGAAGCTCTGGTCGCTAAAGACCGTGAAAGCAATGGCCGCGACCTGTTCAATGCGATTGAACAGGGCAACTTCCCGCGCTGGACGCTTTTCATCCAGGTCATGACGGCAGCGCAGGCGAAGACCCATCGCCACAATCCCTTCGATCTCACCAAAGTCTGGCCAAAGGCGGAGTACCCGCTGATCGAAGTCGGTGTCATGGAGCTCAACCGTTATCCGGAAAACTATTTCGCGGAAGTCGAGCAGGCGGCGTTCTCGCCTGCCAATATCGTCCCCGGCATCGGCTTTTCGCCGGACAAGATGCTGCAGGCGCGGCTCTTTTCCTATGGCGACACGCAGCGCTACCGGCTCGGCGTCAACTTTAACCAGATCCCGGTGAACGCGCCGCAATGCCCGTTTCACAGCTATCATCGCGATGGCAAGATGCGCACCGACGGCAATCTCGGCCGCACTCTTTCCTTCAATCCCAACAGCGACGGGCTGTGGGACAATCAACCGGATTTTGCCGAGCCGCCATTACCGCTCGAAGGTGCGGCGGCGCATTGGGACCATCGCGTCAATGACGATCACTGGGAGCAGCCGGGCAACCTGTTTCGGCTGATGACCCCCATCCAGCAGCAGGCTCTGTTCGACAATACCGCCCGCGCGATGGGCGATGCGCGCCGGCACATCAAGGAGCGGCATATCGCCAATTGCCGGCGCGCCGACCCTGCCTATGGCGAGGGCGTGGCTCGTGCCCTCGGCCTCGGCGTCCGCCAGGCTGCAGAATAAATCCAGATGAGCCCGGGAGCGGCGCCCCGTTGCCGGCGGGCGCCGCAAGCGCGGTCAACAATTTTGAGCAAGGGAAGCGTGATGGAACTGCGCGACCATTTTCAGTCATATCTCGATGCCGTGCGGCGCGAAGAACGCTATCGCACCTTCGTCGATTTGGAACGGCTGGCCGATCGGCCTCCCTTTGCGATTTGGCGCAACCAAGGCGCTGTCCGCGAAGTCGTTGTGTGGTGCTCCAATGACTATCTCGGGATGGGACGCCATCCCGCGGTCATCAACGCGATGGCCGAGACGGCGGTGCGAATGGGCGCCGGCGCCGGCGGCACCCGCAACATTGCCGGCAACAGCCATGCGGTCCTGGCGCTCGAAGCGGAACTCGCCGACCTGCACAAGAAAGAGGCGGCGCTGGTCTTCACCTCCGGCTATGTGTCGAACGAGGCGGCGCTCGGCACGATCGGCCGGTTGCTGCCGAACTGCCTGATTTTGTCGGATGAGAAAAACCATGCCTCGATCATCGCCGGGATGCGGGCGAGCGGCGCCGAAAGGCGGATTTTCCGACACAATGATCTCGACCATCTCAAACGGCTTCTCGACGATTCAGAGCCCCGTCGGGCCAAGGTCATTGCCTTTGAATCGCTCTATTCGATGGATGGCGACATCGCTCCGATCGGCCGGATCTGCGATCTGGCGGAGCAGTATGGCGCCCTGACTTATCTCGATGAGGTCCACGCCGTCGGTCTTTACGGGGCGCACGGCGGCGGCATCGCCGAGCGCGACGGGGTCATGAGCCGCGTTGATGTCATCGAGGGAACGCTGGCCAAAGGCTTTGGTGTTGTCGGCGGCTATATCGCCGCCGATGCGGTGATTTGCGACGCGATCCGCTCTGCGGCGCCGAGCTTCATCTTTACGACGGCGATGCCGCCGGCTGTGGCCGCCGCCGCCCGGCAAAGCATTGCCCATCTGAAGCAATCCGTGGCCGAACGGATTGCCCATCGACTGCAGGTCGACAAAACGCGCCAGGCCTTGCGTGCCGCTGGCATCCCGATGATGTCGTCGCAATCGCACATCATTCCGGTCCCGGTCGGCGATCCCGTCCGCTGCCGCGAAGCATCAACCCGTCTGCTGGAGCGGTTTGGCATCTATGTCCAGCCGATCAACTATCCGACCGTGCCCAGAGGCACCGAGCGGCTTCGGATTACGCCTACCCCGTTCCACGCCGATCGGCTGATCGGGGAACTCGCCGATGCGCTGCGCCAGGTTTGGAAAGGATTGGAACTGCCCTTTGCAACCCGGCCGGCGCCGATGTTGACCCTTGCATTCTCGAGGCAAGCTGCTTGAACAAGCTCCTGTAAAGGGACACCCCTCCTTCAAGAAGGGGGTGATCCTGGATCGGCCGGTTGTTGACGACCCGCTCGGAGCGCAGCGAAAACCTTTCGGCCGTTGCAGCCACACCGAAGGCGGTACCCTTTTCCTTGCCTGGCGCCGCGGTAGAAATGCCCGTCGATCGCATCGCTGAGCCGCAGAGGAGCTGCGGCCGATGGCCGCAATCCATTCCGGTGGGGCCGCAGCCTCTGGCCGGTTGATTGCGCCGCAGCCTCTGGCCGGTTGATTGCCAAGACGAGCGGGTTAATCCCGATCCGGACCGACCCGGCGAGTGGTGCTGCTCGCTGAGGGTCACAAAAAGTTTACAAGCTGACCGCTCGCGCTCCTCCCACATCATCGACGCGGTGTCCGGTGATCGCACCCGTAACCAATGAAAGAGATCAGATAGCATGGGCCAGCACATAGATGCCGCTGCCACACAATTTATACCCGGTCTAGGGTATGGTGATCTGTTTGCAATAGACGGCAGATAACGACGCTGTTGGTCTGTCTTTCTTTATGGAATGACCGATGGCCGGCTTGATCCGTTCCAGGTTGCCGCTCGACATTCCCGCTCGGCACGTCGAGAAAGTGCATTCCGTCGCGCGTGGGCAGGCGTTGGGGC
>DATJLK010000155.1:0-20374 GCA_035509615.1 Allostellaceae bacterium
CACGATCGATCCCGGCGAATTGGAAGATGCGCGCTGGGTCGAACGCGGCTGGCTGTTGTCGCATGCCGATGACGACGATTTCCGCTTGCCGCGCCTCGATTCAATTGCCCGCCGGCTGGTCGAAGACTGGCTCCACGGCGATATCAAGCCAGCCCCCTGACGCACCTCCAGGCGAGACGGCGCCCGCTTCCTCACATCAAGGGAAGCGGCGCCGGACGCGATCGTCTAGCGCTCAAATAGTGGTACATCGACCGCTCAATAAGGCGGCTGCGCTGCCCGCGTCGCCGAAGGCGAAATATACTGGTTTGCCGGCGGGTACGGGCTGGGCCCATAACCGTAATAGGGTGGAGCGGCGTAGCTCTGGCTCGGGACCGCGGGATAAGCCGGCGGGTAGGGACCGGGGGCAGGAGCGGCTATCGCCGGTACAGAACCGGGCGCCGGCGGCGGCATGGTCTCGTAGGTGCCGCCGGCGGAGCTTCCATAGTTCTCCGGCGCGGTGGTCGAGCCTACTTCGGCTGGAGGCGTGCAGACCAGATCGCCACCTGCATTCTGAACGCTGCCGAGGCAGCCGGTGGCGTTTACCAGTTGCGTCGTACGCCAGGTGCCGTCGCCTTTCGGGCAGAACGCAGTCAATGTGTCCTGCAGCATCCGCACCTCTTTGCATTCGTTGAGATAGGGCCCTTGCGGCAGTGTTCCGGCCGCGGTTTGCTGCGGCGGCATCGCTTGGCCGGCGTAGGGTTGGGTCATCATCATCGGCTGGCTTGTCTCTGGCTGCGCCATCGTCTGCGCCGAGGCCGGTACGGCAAACATTGCTGCTGCGAGCAATAGTGCGGGCGATGCGGCGAATACGGATTTCATGCTCCGCCTCCTGGCGAGTTTCAGTCATCTGCCTAACAGCCGCTCCGATGATTTGATCCGCATCCGAGGCGGGACAGCGGCGGCGCCGATCGCCAACCCGCGATCACGCTCCGGCTTAGCCGAGCCGGCTGTCGATTGTCACAATAGCGTCACGCTTGATGCGCTAGATGAAGACGCCGCTCTTGAACCATAGGAAACCCATGCACCTCCGCCCGTCTGCGCTGGCGGCTGCCAGCGTCGTGATCACGATTGTTGCCCTCTGGAGCAACGCAGCCACAGCAGCGTCGGTCGGCGCAGTGGCCCCTGCGCGCGCCGGTGATGCCGGCCCGCAGACCGCAACGCCGATCAAGCATCTAGTCGTGATTTTTCAAGAGAATGTTTCGTTTGATCATTATTTTGCGACCTATCCCAAGGCCGCCAACCCGCCGGGCGAGCCGGCTTTCGCCGCTGCACCCGATACTCCCAAGGTCGATAATCTTGTCACCGCCGATCTGTTAACCAACAATCCCAATTTCACCAACAAGGAGAACGGCAGCGACGCCGCCGAACCGTTCCGGCTCGACCGTACCCAGGCCAATACCGCTGACCAGAACCACGCCTATACCGCAGAACAGCAGGCCTATAATGGCGGCAAGGCGGATCTGTTTCCAAAATACACCGGCAAGGGCACGCCGGGCGGGGTCGGCGCCTTTGGCACCAAGGGCCAGGTCATGGGCTATTTCGACGGCAATACCGTTACGGCGATGTGGCAGTACGCGCAGCATTTTGCGCTTGACGACAACGCTTATACCGACACCTACGGCCCGTCGACGCCGGGCGCGCTGGAACTGGTCGCGGGTCAAACCAATGGCATGAAGATCATCGCCACCACAAAAAAGCCATCCACCGTTACTGCGGTCTCCTACTACATCAAGGACGGGCAGGGCGGCTTTACCATGATCAGCGATGTCGACCCCGGCTATGACGTCTGCTCTGCGCCAAAGGACCAGGCGGTCATGCTGGGCCGCAACATCGGCGACCTGCTCAACGCGGCCGGCATCAGCTGGGGCGGGTTTATGGGCGGGTTCAATCTCGATGCGAAGAATGCGAACGGAACTACCGGGTGCAAGCGCACGACGCACTCGATCGTGGTCGGCGGCAACATTGTCGACTACATCCCGCACCACAACTGGTTTCAGTACTTTGCATCGACCGCCAATCCGAAACACCTGAGGCCGAGTTCGGTCGCCGCGATCGGCTACAGCTTTGAGCATGACGGCACCACCCGCGACCCGGCCAACCATGAATACGGTCTGCACGATTTCTACGCTGCGGTTAAGGCCGGGGACTTTCCCTCGGTATCCTATATCAAGATGCCGGCCTACCAGGATGGACACGCCGGGTATTCCGATCCGCTCGATGAGCAGACCGGGGTCGTCACCCTGATCAATTTCCTCGAACAGCAACCCGCCTGGAGCAACACCGCGGTGATCATCACTTGGGACGATTCCGACGGCTGGTACGATCACGCCTTTGCCAAGGTGACGAGCCCGTCCTTTGATGCCGCCGCCGACCAGCTCGACGGAGCCGGCAAGTGCGGCGCCGGCACCCCGCCCGACGGGCTCGACGGCAAACCGGTAAACGGCCGCTGCGGACCGGGAACACGCTTGCCGCTTTTTGTCATTTCGCCGTGGGCAAAGGCCAATTTTGTCGACCATGATCGGGTGTCGCTCGCCTCGGTCGTACGGTTTATCGAAGACAACTGGCTGCATGGCGAGCGGCTGGGCGGCGGCTCGTTCGACGCCACCGCCGGCTCGGTCATGGGGATGTTCGACTTCAAAAGCAGCGGCAACAATGCGAAGCTTTTTCTCGATCCTGCGAACGGCACGCCGGTATCGCCGCCGCCCACCCCGCACTGACTGGGTAGGCACCGACCGGGCGGACACCAGCCGGGTGCAGAGCGAGCGGGCGCGCTCCGGCTGGGCGCGCACCGGCTGGGCGCGCCTTCCTCGCGGCGGGCGGGGCCTGGGGATCGGTTTTTTGGTGCTCGCCGGTGCCGCGGCGACCGCCGAGATCGCCAGCAGCCCGCTGCCGTTGCGCGCCTGGGTGACGCATCCGGTCGCGAGTTTCAGGCTCGCACAGGGTGAAAATCCCTATCCGGTGCGGCTCGTCCGTCCGCCGGCGGAACCGCTCTCCGCGATGGCGCAACTGGGTCGGCTGATCTTTTTCGACGCCAGCCTGTCGTCCTCGCGCCGGCTCGCCTGCGCCTCGTGCCACAGCCCCGAACATGCCTATGGTCCGCCTGGTTCGGCGCCGGTCATGTCTGGCGGCCCGGCCTTGTCGCGCCAGGGCGTGCGCGCAGTGCCGTCGTTGACGTATCTCGAACGGCAGCCGAATTTCAGCATCGGCCCGGATGATGAGGAGAACGAGACCGTCAGCCTTGCGGATCTGGCGGCAATCGGCCGCGATACGGCGCGGGTGCAAAAGACCGTACTCGACACCTCGGCAAGTAGCGCCAATCTGGTGCCGCAAGGCGGGCTGTTCTGGGACGGCCGCGCCGACACATTGCAGCAGCAGGCGGTCTTCCCGCTGTTGAACCCGCTGGAGATGGATGGTGGCAGCGTCGACGTTGTAGCTGCCAAATTGCGGCAGGCTCCCTATGCGCAGCGATTTGTCCGATTGTTCGGCAGCGCGGTCTTTGATGTGCCGCGGTTGGCGGTTGCCGAAGCCCTGTTCGCGGTCGCTCGTTACGAAATCGAGGATCCGAGCTTTCACCCTTATACCAGCAAATTCGACTATTGGCTTGAGGGCCGGGCCTGGCTGAGCGCCGCCGAGCTGCGCGGCTATCTGCTGTTCAATGATCCGCAAAAGGCCAATTGTGGCGGTTGCCATCTCGATCAGCCCACTGCCGACGGCCGGCCGCCGCTCTTTACCGACCATCAGTTCGAGGCATTGGGCGCACCCCGCAACACGGCTCTCGCCGTCAATCACGATCCAGATTTCTACGATCTCGGAATTTGCGGACCCTATCGCACCGACATCGCCAATGAGACCCAATATTGCGGGCTGTTTCTGACCCCGACACTACGCAATGTCGCGACGCGGCAGGTCTTCTTTCACAATGGGGTTTTTCACACACTGAAAGAGGTGCTGGATTTTTATGATTTCCGCGATGTCGAACCGCAAAAGATCTACCCGCGCCGCGCCGACGGGAGGCTGGCCAAATTTGACGACATCCGGCCAAAGTATCTCGGCAATATCGATGTGACCGACCCGCCGTTTGACCGCAAGCCGGGCGACGCACCGGCGATGAGCCCCGCAGATGAAGACGATATCATCGCCTTTCTAAAGACGCTGACCGACGGCTACCGGTGACCGACGGCTATCGACTAAGCCCCAGCGGGCGGCTGAACCGCAGCGGGGTTCCGGCTAATCGATATTAGCTCACGATGCGGGTGAGCTCGATATAGCCGAACCGGTCGATCCGGGCGGTAAAGAGACGGGTGACCACGCTCGATGTTTCGTCTTCGACGATGATGGCGGGGCCCGGGATGCATGCACCAGGTTTCAGGTCGCGGCGTTCGTGGATCGCGACGGTGACGAACTCGCCCAGTTCGGGATCGAAGACCGCGCGGTGACGGTCGGGGATCGCCGCGTAGGCGGTCGGCGTGGCGGGCGGCGGTTCGGGCTCGGCGAGTGGCGGCGCCGATAGCCGCAAGACCCAACTTAAGACCTCGACCTCGACGCCGGGGATGATCCGGTGGTAGAGCCGGCGATAGGCATCCTCGAACACCGCGCGCAGGGCCGCTGCGTCGTCGTCTCGATACCGGCGCAGCGGCAATGGGACGGCGATCTCATGGCCCTGGCCGCGGTACCGCATGAATGCCGAGCGGGTCTCGGTCAAGACCGCATCGGGGGCGCCGCGGCGGATGATCGCCTCGGCCTCAGCGCGCATCTCGGCGACGAGCGCGTTAGCCGCCTCCACGTCAAATTGATCGAGCCGCTGCAGCGCCGAACGCACAATCTCATAAGCGACCGGCGCGCGCAGAAAGCCGACAGCCGAGCCGACCCCGGCATAGGACGGGATCAGCACCCGATCGAGCCCAAGCTTTTCGGCGAGCCGAGTGGCGTGCAGCGGCGCCGCCCCGCCAAAGGCGATGAGTGTGCGGCCGCGCGCATCCTTGCCGCTTTCGATCGCATGGACGCGGGCCGCGTTGGCCATGTTTTCATCGACGATTTCGCTGACCCCGAGGGCCGCCAGTTCGACCGGCAAGGACAGCGGATCGGCGACCGCGCGGCGCAATGCGGCCGCAGCCGCTTTGCTGTCGAGCGCCATCTTGCCACCAGAGAACCCGGCGGGATCGATGCGGCCGAGCACCAGGTCCGCGTCGGTCACGGTCGGTGCGCTGCCGCCGCGGGCATAGCAGGCTGGGCCCGGATCGGCGCCGGCGCTGTCCGGGCCGACGGTAATCCGCTTTAGCGGATCGACACGGGCAATCGAGCCGCCGCCGGCGCCGATCTCGACCATCTCGATGACCGGAATGCGCAGTGGCAGACCGCTGCCCTTTTTGAAGCGATAGACGCGCGCTACCTCGAAAGCACGGCTCGTCTGCGGTTTCAGGTCGTCAATCAGGCAGATCTTGGCGGTGGTGCCACCCATGTCGTAGGACAAGACCTTGTCGATGCGACATTGGCGGGCGATTTCGGCGGCGAAAATCGCGCCGCCGGCCGGCCCCGATTCGACAAGCCGAACCGGAAAACGGATCGCGGTCTCGGCCGCGGTCAGCCCGCCGCCCGACAGCATCAGAAACAGCGGGCAGGCGAACCCCTCGCGGCGCAGCACGGTGTCGAGATTGGTGATGTACCGGCCGATCAGCGGCTGGACATAGGCATTGGCACAGGCTGTCGAAAAGCGCTCGTATTCGCGCATCTCCGGCGACACCTCGCTCGACAAGGTGATCGCGATTTGCGGCAGATGGCGGGCAAGGATCTCGCCGGCGCGGCGCTCATGCGCCGGGTTTGTGAAACTGTGCAAAAAGCCGATTGCCACCGCCTCGACACCCAGCGCAGCAAGACGCTCGGCGACGGCGGCGACCCCCGGCTCGTCGAGCGGCACCAGCACCCGGCCCTGCGCGTCGATACGCTCGCGCACCGGAAAGCGCAGCCGGCGCGGCACCAGCGGCGGCGGCAAATCGATATTGACGTCGTATTGCTCAAAGCGGTTTTCGTGACGAATCTCGATGGTATCGCGAAAGCCTTCGGTCGTTATCAGCGCGGTCCTGGCCCCCTTGCGTTCGATCAGGGCGTTGGTGGCCAGGGTCGTGCCATGGATGATGATCGACAGATCGGCGGGGGCAAGACCGGCCTCGCCCAGCACCCGGTGGATCGCCTCGATGACCGCCCGCTCGGGCGCATCGGGGGTGGTCAGAATCTTGGCACTCCACCGCCGTTTGCCGCGCTCGAGCGCCACATCGGTAAAGGTGCCGCCGATATCCACACCCAGCCTGCCGCCCTCTGCCACGCCTCAACCTTTCGCTTTAAATGCCGCTAATCGGTCGAAATCTTTGGCGCCGGCCGCCGCGCTGTCAACCGCAGCATCGCGATGACCGGCGCCGGCTCGTGCCTGCGGCTTGACACCGCCGCCATCAGGACAAAAAACCGCCGGGCGGACCCGGCGGCTTTGGAGCGCGAAAGGCTGGTGATCAGAAGGCGGCGCTCAGGCGCGATGATGCCACCCGTGATGCCAGCCCCCGCCGTGGATCATCAACTCGTTTGCCACCTGCTGCTGCTGGGGCGACAGAGTCGTGTAAAGCGGCCGGAACGCGGTCACGAGACGAGCCTCATTCTCGGCCCGCACCTTGGCAAATTGCGCCTGCATCTCCATGCGGTCGACGGCATTCGTTGCGGTGGCGCGGTGCTGGCGGGCGGTGGCGATCGTCTGATCGAGCGATCGTGCATTCTGCTGCATGACGGTGGCGAATTGCTGCCATTGCGATTCTTGCGCCGGAGTGATGTTCAGCTCGGTCTTCAGAAAGGCGATGCGACCGTTTACCAGTTGCCCCGGCATCATCCGCGCCGGCCGGGGATGATGCGACGCGGCGACGGTGGCATTAGCCGGCACCGTCGCGGTTTGCGCCAAAGCAGGCGTCAGCCCGATGCCCGCGACGCCGGCGAACAACGCTGCCGCCATCAAAGACTTACGAAAACACGTCATTGTCGTCCTCATTGCAAACGGGGCGATCACCCCTCGTCTGGATCTACGTGGCGAGGGTTGCAGACGTACCCGTGAATCCCCGCATTGCACGGATTTAATCGCGGCTCCATGTTGCTGTAAGCCGTGCGATACAAAGCCACCCCGACCCCTCCGGTTGCCGGCGAACAGGGCATATGAAGGAGAATTTGGATCGCAAAACCCGTCGCCTGATCGCAGCGCGCGGGTTGCGGGCGATCGCCCAGGGTGCGCTCGTCGTCGATTTCACGCTCTATCTGCGCGCGCTGTCCTGGTCGACGGTGTCGATCGGTGCACTATTCGCGGCCGGGATGCTGTTCAGCATTGTCTTGACTTTGGCGATCGGGCCATTGAGCGACCGGCTTGGCCGCAAGCGCTTTTTATTAGCGTATGAGGCGATCCAGATCGCCGCCGCGGCGATCGCCCTCGCGACCAGCGCACCGAGATGGCTCTGGCTTGCCGCCATCCTCGGCAGCTATGGCCGGGGTGCTAACGGTGCCACCGGCCCATTCAGCCCGATTGAGCAGGCATGGCTGGCGAGCGGGCTGGATTCGGCGGCGATCGCACAGGCCTTTCGCCGCAATGTCGCGGCAGGTTTTTTCGGGATGGCGTCGGGGTCGGTCGTGGCGATATTGCCGGGCGTGGTGGGTGGCTGGCTTCCCGGAGCGCTCGCCTATCGCCCGATATTCGGGCTCGCCGGCCTCTCCGCCATCGCTTGCTTCGCGCTACTATGCCGTATTCCCGATCGACCTCTGCCAGCACCGCCGCAGCCAGAGCAACGCAGCGACGAGCGGCGCCGCCTCGCCGGCCTGGCCGGCATCAATCTGATCAACGGTCTTGGCATCAGCATGGTTGGACCGTTTATCGCCTATTGGTTTCATCGGCGGTTTGGCGTGGGCCCGGAGCAGATCGGGCCGGTGATGAGCGCGGGGTTTGTACTGGCAGGGCTGTCGACACTGGCCAGCGGCAGGCTGATCGCACTGCTCGGCCTGGTCGATGCCGTCATTGTGATGCGCCTGTTGGGGCTTGGCTTTCTGCTGATGCTGCCGTTTTCGCCGAGCTTTGGGATTGCCGCCGCTTTGCACATCCTGCGCTCGATGCTCAACCGCGGCACCGCCGGGGCGCGGCAGGCGCTGACGGTTCAACTCGTCAGCTCCGAGCGCCGCGGGCTGGCGGCGAGCCTCGGAGCGGTATCGAACCAGATCCCGCGCGCGTTGGGACCACTGCTCGGCGGCTATTTGTTCGAGGCAGGTTTGCTGGCCGCGCCGTTCGTTGCGGCCGGGCTGTTTCAAATGGCTTATCTGGCGCTGTACCGCCGTCTCTTCCGCCGCCTGCCGTTTGCCGGGCCGACCTGAGTGAACCACGCGCCGCAGCAGCGCGGCGGGCTCAGGAGGGACCCTGGCCCTGAACCGGCACACGCGGCGGCAACGGGTTGAAGTTCAGCGGTGCGGTAGCCTTGACTTGCGCCGGGCTCGGCAACTCGCCGGCATACCAGCCGCCGCCTAGCGCCTGGATCAGGCTGGCGCTGGCCACCAGCCGGTTCTCGCGGATGGTCAGCGCGGTTTCGAGGTCCGCGAGTTCGGTCTCCTCGGCGACAACGACGCTGGTATAGGCGACGGTCCCGGCAAGATATTGGTTGTTGAACACGCGCACCGCCTCGCGCGCCGCCGCAACCGCGTCGTCCTGGACTTTTGCCTCGGCGGCCAGGATGCGCAAAGCCGCAAGTTCGTCTTCGACCTGCTGAAACGCGGTCAGCACGGTTTGCCGATAATTCGCCAGATCCTCGTTGAAGACGGCGATTGCCGCCTGAAGCTGGGCATGGCGCAGGCCGCCCTCGAAAACGGTCTCGACCAGGTTGGCGCCAACCGACCAGAAGCCGCTCGACGCTTGGAACAGTTTGGCTATGGTCGCCGCCTCGGTGCCGGCATCGAGCGACAGGGATATCGTCGGGTAGAAGGCGGCAACCTGCACCCCGATCTCGGCATTGGCCAAAGCCATCGTCCGCTCGGCGGCGGCGATATCGGGCCGGCGTTCGAGCAGAGTCGAAGGCAGACCGGGCGGAACATCGGGGATCTGGATGTAGTAATCGGTCGGAGCGATCGTCAGATCGGCCGGCGGCACGCCGATCAATACGGCAATCGCATGCTCGAATTGCGCGCGGGTGAGGCGGGTGGCAACCGCCTGCGCCTGGGTCGAGTACCATAGCGCCTCGGCCTGCGACACATCCGATTGCGCCGCGACCCCGGCCGCGTACTGGTTCTTGGTAATGCGCAGCGACTCGGCATAATCCTTGGACAATCGGGTGAGCAGCCGGTAGAGTTCGTCGGCGATGCGCAACTGCAGATAATCGCCGGCCAATGTACCCTGCGCTGACAGCCTGGCGCTGGCGAGATCGGCGGCGCTTGCTTGCGCGTTGGCGATGTTGGCTTCGACCTCGCGGCGGATCAGGCCCCAGAAATCGGGGGTCCAGCTCGCCGTGACCTGGTCGGTAAACAAGCTCGTGATCGGGAGCCCGCCACCCGGGCGCTCGCGCTGGGCCGCGAGGTTCACGTCGGTGGTCGGAAAAAAGCCGGAGCGGGCTTCAGCAACCAGTTGTTCCGATTGGGCGAGGGCGGCCGCCGCGGCCTTCAGGTTCTGGTTCGAAATGTCGATCCGCCGCTCGAGACCATCGAGCACCGGATCGTCATAGATCGACCACCATGCGCCACGATTGAACATGTCGCTCGGCTGGCTGATCTTCCACCCGGGCTGCGGTTGGGCCTCTTTGTATTCGGCCGGGACCGGAGCACTCGGACGCCGGTAGTTCGGACCGAACGTGCATGCCGATAGTCCTGCAGCCGCGGCAACGGCACCCGTGCAGAACAGGCGCCGCATCCCCCCTCGATCGATCATTCGCCGGGTTCGGGAACGTGGCCGGGAAAAAACCGCGGACGGCGGATGCGCCAGTGCCGTTGCGACCACAACCGGAAGCGGTCAAGGTACAAATAGATCACCGGCGTCGTGTAGAGCGTCAGGACCTGGCTGACCATCAGCCCGCCGACAATCGAAATGCCGAGGGGCCGGCGGATCTCCGCCCCCTCGCCAAAGCCGATGGCCAGCGGTACCGCGCCCAGCATCGCCGCCATCGTCGTCATCATGATCGGCCGAAAACGCTTCAGGCACGCCTGATAGATCGCCTCGCGCGAACTGAGCCCCTGGCTGCGCTCGGCGGCAAGGGCAAAGTCGATCATCATGATCGCGTTCTTTTTGACGATCCCGATCAGCAGGATCACGCCGATCAGTGCGATGATGCTGAATTCGGTCCGGGTGACCAGCAGCGCCAGCACCGCACCAACCCCGGCCGATGGCAATGTCGAGAGGATCGTGATCGGATGCACATAGCTCTCATAGAGGACGCCGAGCACGATGTAGACGGCCAGCAAAGCGGCGGCGATCAATATCGGCTCGTTGGCCAAGGATTGTTCAAAAACTTTGGCAGTGCCTTGAAAGCTGCCATGGACTGTCGCCGGCATATCGAGGCGGCGGACCGCCTGGTCGATCGCTTGCTGCGCCTGGCTCAACGACGCCCCAGGGGCCAGGTTGAAAGAGATCGTCGAGGCGACGAACAAGCTCTGATGATTCACCGAGAGGGGTGTGTTGCCCGGTCCAAAATGGCTGAAGGCGGAAAGCGGCACCATGGTTTCGGCCGCAGTCGTCACCGCCGCGCCGGTCGAGGTCGCACCGTGGCCGGTATTGGCGAGCGAGTTGTTGACCAGATTGCGCTGGGCGTCATTCGCAATCTCACTGGTGCTCGTACTGGCCGCGGTATTGGTTACCGCATTATTGGTCGTCGTGCTGGCGGCGAAATTGGTTACTGTAGTTGCTGCATTGTTGACAGTGGCCGTCGCAGCATTATTGGCGGTTGCGGTCGCCGCGTTATAGCGGGCGGCGGTCGCGGCGTTGTTGTTCGATGAGGTCGCGCTCACAGTGCCGGCCAGCGCGTTGGTCGACTGCACGCCACTGACCGTGCCGCCTGACGTGCTGACATAGACGTCGTGCAGGATCTGCGGGTTCTGCCAATATTCGGGGGCCACCTCCATCACCACGTGATACTGGTTCTGTGCGGCACAGATCACCGATACCTGACGCTGGCCGAACGCATCGTAGAGCGTATTGTCGATTTCGGCGACGTTGAGGCCGAGCCGCGCCGCGGTATTGCGGTCGATGACCAGGTCGCTCTCCAGCCCTTTCTGCTGTTGATCGAGGTTGACCTCGGTGAGGATCGGGATTTTCTGCAGCGCCGCCTCGACTTTGGGCGCCCATTTATAAATCTCTTCAGCGCTGTCGCCCTGCAAGGTGTACTGGTATTGCGCGTTGGTTTGTCTGCCCCCGGCCCAAACGTCCTGCACCGCCTGCAGAAACAATCGCGCGCCGGCGACCTGGTTCAATTTTGGACGCAGCCGGCCGATGACCTGCATCACCGAGATTTTACGTTCCGACAGCGGTTTCAAAACCACAAAGACAAATCCGCCATTGGTCTGAAAGCCACCGGTAAAGCCGACCACGTTTTCGACGGCCGGATCGTGCCGGATGATGTTGACGAACTGCGCCAGCTTTTTTTCCATCAGCTGGAACGAGATGCTCTGGTCGGCTTGGATCCCGCCGATCATGCGGCCGGTATCCTGCTGCGGGAAAAAGCCTTTGGGGACAACGGTGAACAGATAGAAGCCGAGCACGATCGTCGCCGCGAGGCTCAGCATAACCAAGGCCGGCCAACGCAAGGCCTGGCGCAGCGATCGATCATAGAGCGCCAGCACCGCGTCAAAGGCGCGCTCGGCAATATGATAAAGGCGGCCATGCCGGTGCTGGCGATTGTTCGCCAGCACATGGGCGCACATCATTGGCGTCGTCGTCAGCGACACGATCAGCGAGATCAGGATCGCCACCGACAGGGTCACCGCAAATTCGCGGAACAGCCGCCCGACGATCCCGCCCATCAGCAGGATCGGGGTGAACACCGCGATCAGCGACAGGCTCATCGAGATGACCGTGAAGCCGACCTCGCGCGAGCCGAGGAGCGCCGCCTCCATCCGGGTCATGCCGGCTTCGACGTGGCGGGTGATGTTTTCGAGGACGACGATCGCGTCATCGACGACAAACCCGGTCGATACCGTCAACGCCATCAGCGACAGATTGTCGAGGCTGTAGCCCAACAGCCACATCGCGCCAAATGTACCGATTAGTGAAACCGGCACTGCGACGCTTGGGATCAGCGTCGCTCGTCCGTTGCGCAGGAACACAAAAACGACGAGGATCACGAGCGCCGTCGCGACCAGCAGCGCGCGCTCGACATCGTGGAGCGACGCGCGGATTGTCGTGGTCCGATCCATCGTCAGCTCGACATTGATCGCGTGCGGAATCGAGGCCTGCAATTGTGGCAGGATCGCTTTCACGCGATCGACGGTGTCGATAATATTGGCGCCGGGCTGCCGGTAAAGGATCACGAGGACCGCGGGTTTTCCGTTGGACAAACCCTGATTGCGCACATTTTCGACCGAATCCTTGACCTCGCCGACATCGGTCAGATGCACCGCCGCACCGTTGCGGTAGGCGATGATCAGCGGCTTGTAATCGGCGGCGTGATTGGCCTGGTCGTTGGTGTAGATCTGATAGCGGCGATCACCCTGTTCGAGCGCACCTTTCGGGCTGTGGGCATTGGCCGAGGCCAGCGCGGCGCGGACATCTTCGAGACCGATCCCGTATTTGAAAAGCGCCTGCGGGTTGAGTTCGACCCGCACCGCCGGCAGCGAACTGCCGCTGATCGAGACCTGGCCGATGCCGTCGATTTGCGACAAGGCCTGCTGCATGACGGTCGAGGCCGCGTCGTAGATCTGTCCGCGGGTCAGGGTGTCGGAGGTCATCGACAGAATTGCGATCGGCGCGTCGGCGGGGTTGACCTTGCGGTAGGTCGGGTTCTGGCGCAGGCTCGTCGGCAGGTCGGCGCGAGCGGCATTGATCGCCGCCTCGACATCGCGCGCAGCACCGTCAATATTTCGATTGAGATTGAACTGGAGGACGACCCGACTGTTGCCGACCGTGCTCGACGAGGTCATCTCGCTCACGTCGGCGATGACGCCGAGATGGCGTTCGAGCGGTGTCGCCACCGTCGTCGCCATCGTATCGGGGCTGGCCCCCGGCATTGTTGCACTGACCACGATAGTCGGAAAATCGACTTGCGGCAGCGGCGCCACCGGCAATTTGAAATAGGCGAAGATGCCGGCCAGCGCGAGGCCGATCGTCAATAGGGTCGTCGCAACCGGCCGGCGAATAAAGACTGCCGAAAAATTCACTGGAGCGGTCCCCGCTCAAATCAAACCGTCATTCCGTGCGCCTTCAGCCCACGGGCTTGTCCCGTGGGGAAAGCGGGAACCCTGGACGAACCGGGTGCGGCCGCCCCGGCTTCCCGGTTGCACAGAGGTGACGAGTTGATGTGCGGCTGACAAAGCCATCGGTTAAAGCGCGCTCTCGGGGGCCGTGCCGACACCCCGGTGGCGGGGTAACGCGGCGCCAAGCCGGTCAAAGGCCAGATAGATGACCGGTGTCGTGAACAGGGTCAAAAGCTGGCTGAAGATCAAACCGCCGACGATCGTTACCCCGAGCGGGTGGCGCAGTTCAGAGCCGGTACCGGTGCCCAGCATCAGCGGCAAGGCGGCAAACAATGCCGCCATCGTCGTCATCAGGATCGGCCGGAAGCGCAGCAGGCATGCCTGATAGATCGCCTCGCGCGGCGACTTGCCCTCGTGCCTCTCGGCATCGAGGGCGAAGTCGACCATCATGATCGCGTTCTTTTTGACGATGCCGATCAACAGGATGATGCCGATGATCGCGATCACGCTGAGATCGCTGCCATCGATCATCAAGGCGAGCAGTGCACCGACGCCAGCCGACGGCAATGTGGAGAGGATCGTGACCGGGTGGATGAAGCTCTCGTAAAGCACCCCCAGCACAATGTACATTGTAATAATCGCGGCGACGATCAGGATCAGTTCGTTGCCGAGCGCGGCCTGGAATGCCAATGCCGCACCCTGAAAAACGGTGATCATGCTGATCGGCATGTCGATGTCTTTCTCAGCCTGTTGGATCGCATCGACCGCCGCACCGAGAGAGGCCCCCGGCGCCAGGTTGAACGATACCGTTGTCGCCGGGAATTGGCCCAGATGCTGGATCTCCAGCAGGGCGGTCTGCTCCTCGATCCGGGCGATCGCCGACATCGGGACCTGCCCGTTTTGCGCCGTCGAAGACGGCAGATAGATCAACCCCAACGAATTCAGCGACTGCTGCATCGCCGGATCGGCCTCAAGGATCACGCGATACTGGTTGGATTGGGTAAAGATCGTCGAAACGATGCGCTGGCCATAGGAATCGTAAAGTGCGTTGTCGACCGTCGCCGGGGTGATGCCAAACCGTGCGGCGGTCGCCCGATCGATATCGACGTAAGCCGAGAGACCGTTGTCGGAAAACGTGCTGCCGACATCCGTGATCTGCGGGATCTGCTGGAGCCGCTGCATCAGCTTGGGAACCCACTTCGCGAATTCCGCGGCATTCGCGTCTTCCAGGACGAACTGGTATTGCGAGCGGCTGACCGTGGCGTCGATCGTCAGATCCTGCACCGGCTGCATGTAGAGGGTGATGCCCGGCACCCCCGCCACCTCGTTCTCCAGCCGGCGGATAACGTCGCTTGCCGATAGGTCGCGCTGATCGCGTGGCTTGAGATTGATCAGAAAGCGGCCGCTGTTCAGCGTCGTGTTGGTGCCGTCGACACCGATGAACGAGGTCAGGCTCAAAACGTCAGGATCGTTGAGGATGACGTTGGCGAGCGCCTGCTGGCGCTCGGACATCGCCGCGAACGAAACCGACGGCGAGGCGACCGAGATCCCCTGGATCAGGCCGGTATCCTGAACCGGGAAAAAGCCTTTCGGGATGACGATGTACAAGAACACGGTCAGTGCCAGGGTCGCGACCGCCACCAGCAGGGTCAAAGGCTGATGGTCGAGCACCCAGCTCAGCAACCGGCCATACCCGGCGATCAGCCGGTCGAACCATTCCTGGCTCTTGCGCGCCACCAGCGACATCTCGGAGGGCGGCTGATGGCGCAAGATCTTGGCGCACATCATCGGCACCAGGGTCAGTGCCACCACCGCCGAGATCACGATCGTGACCGCAAGGGTGATCGCGAATTCGCGAAACAGCCGTCCGACCACATCGGGCATGAACAACAGCGGGATCAGCACCGCGATCAGCGATACCGTCAGCGAGATGATCGTAAAACCGATCTGCGCCGAGCCCTTTAGGGCGGCTTGCACCGGCGGATCACCTGCTTCGATGTAGCGCGAGATGTTTTCGATCATGACGATCGCATCATCGACGACAAAGCCGGTGGCGATCGTCAGCGCCATCAACGACAGATTGTTCAGGCTGAACCCGCAGAGATACATGACCGCCAAGGTGCCGACCAGCGACAGTGGCACCGACAGGCTCGGGATCAGCGTTGCCGACGGGCTGCGCAAAAACACAAAGATGACGATCACCACCAACACGACGGCGAGGCCGAGTTCGAACTCGACATCAGCGACCGACGCACGGATCGTTGTCGTACGGTCGGTCACGACCTGGACGTCGACCCCGGCGGGCAGCGAGGCCTGCAACTTTGGCAGCAGCTTCTGGATGCTGTCGACAACGGCGATGACATTGGCGCCGGGCTGGCGCTGGATGTTGACGATGATCGCCGGCTCGGTGTTGACCCAGGCGGCCAGTTCGGCGTTTTCGGGCGCCTCCTTGGCCTGTGCGACATCGGACAGCTTGACCGGCGCACCGTTGCGGTAGGCGATCACGAGATTGTTGTATTCGCTCGCCTTCTGGATCTGATCGTTGGCGTTGATCGTGTAGGAGCGGCTTGGCCCGTCGAAATTGCCCTTGGGGGTGTTGACATTGGCATTGGCGAGCGTGGTGCGCAGGTCATCAATGTTGAGGCCGTAGGCGGAAAGCTGCAGGCTGTTCGCCTGTACTCTGACCGCCGGCCGGTTGCCGCCGGCCAGGCTGACCAGACCGACCCCGGGCAATTGCGAGATTTTCTGCGCAAGACGGGTGTCGGCGAGGTCCTCGACCTCGGTCATCGGCAATGTTTTCGAGGTCAGCGCCAGGGTCAGGATTGGTGCGTCGGCGGGATTGACCTTGGCATAGATTGGCGGCGCCGGCAGGTCGGAGGGCAACAAATTGCCGGCCGCGTTGATCGCCGCCTGGACCTCCTGCTCGGCGACGTCGAGGCTCAGATCGAGGCTGAACTGCAGGGTGATGACCGAAGCGCCGGCCGAGCTCGTCGACGACATCTGGTTGAGCCCGGGCATCTGCCCGAACTGTACTTCGAGCGGTGCGGTGACCGACGAGGTCATCACATCCGGGCTGGCCCCAGGATAAAACGTCTGCACCTGGATCGTCGGATAATCGACTTCAGGCAGCGCCGACAACGGCAGGAAGCGATAGGCGAACAGCCCGACCAGCATGATCGCCGCCATCAGCAGCGTCGTCGCCACCGGGCGCAGGATGAAGATGCGCGACGGGGTCATTCGGCGGCCGGTTGCGCGCCGCCGTGATGCTGCCGATGATGACCGACGCCCTGCCCGGAGTGCCGCGAGCCGCTCTGAGGCGCCGTCGCCGCGGCCGCACCTGCTGCCGGCGTCGTGCCAGGCGGCGGCGCGACCCCTGCCGTCGGGGCCGAGCCGGGCGCCGGGGCGACCGTGATCTTGGCGCCATCCTTCAGCCGGTCGGCACCGTCATCGACGACCTGCGCGCCCGGGTCCAGCCCGGAGAGGACCGCGATCTGCTGACCATTGCCGGGGCCAAGCTTGACGGTCTGGATTGCGACGGTGTGGTCCGGCTTGACAAGATAGACAAATGTGCCGGGAGCGCCGCGCTGGATCGCGGCGGTCGGGACCAGCACCGTATCATGCAGTGTATTGACGAGCAGCTTGATATTGACGAACTGGTTTGGAAACAGGCTTTCATCCGTATTATCGAAAGTCGCCCTCAGCTTTACGGTGCCGGTCGTCGGGTCGATCTGGTTGTCGATCGTGTCGAGCCGGCCGACCGCGAGCTGGGTCGTCCCGGTGCGGTCATAGGCGGTGACCGGCAGCACCGCCCCGGCGTGATACTGCTTGAGCACCTGGGGCACGTCGTCTTCCGGCAGCGTGAAGATGACCGAAATCGGCTGCAGCTGGGTCACGACGACGATGCCGTTGGGATCGCTGGTCTGGACGTAATTGCCCGGGTCGACCTGCCGCAACCCGACCCGGCCGGTCACCGGCGAGATGATGTGGGCGTAGGTGAGATTGAGCTTTTGCGTGTTGATCTGGGCCTGATCGAGCATGATCTGCGCCCGGTCTTGGGCAACGGTCGCGATCTGCGTGTCGCGCGTCTGGGTCGCGATCGAATTTTGCGCGACGAGCGTGTTATAGCGCTTCAGGTCGAGTTCGGCGTCGGTCAGCATCGCCTCGTCCTTGGCGAGCTGCGCCTGCGCCTGTGCGAGCGCCACCTGATAAGGTCGCGGATCAACCTGGGCGAGGAAATCCCCCTTTTTTACGTGCTGCCCTTCGTTGAACCCGACGCTCATCAGGTAGCCATTGATCTGAGTTTTGACCGTGACGACGGCCAGCGGGGTGACGGTGCCAAGCCCGCTCAAAGTAACCGGCATATCGCCTTTCGCCGCGGTCGCGACGCCAACCGGGATCGGGCCGGCCGACATCACCCGCCCGCCGCCACCCGGGCCCCGGTGATGCGCCAGCCGCGGCAGGTAGATGGCCGCGGCAGCGACGATCGCCACCAGCAATACTCCCCACACGACCACCCCGATCCACGACCGGCGCGTCGGCGGCCTTCGAAGCTCGCGCGGTTCGCCGACCCGACCGGCGGGTTCGCGACGGGCATTGTCGGGCATTTCGGCCTGCCCTTCGCGCGCGAAAACATTGCTGTGGTTGTCCATACCTGCCTGCTCAATCGCGTTTGCGCGAGCTTATCAAGCCAAAACCGGATCGTCCCGATTGCTGTCAGCACCTTTCACCGCCGCCGATTATAAGCGGCGGCCGGGGGCAACATCCCGATTTGGCAAATCTCTTTCGTCCGGACCGCTGATCGTCTCAAATGGCGCGGTTCCGATCAGCGCTCGAGGCCGATCCATGGTAACCAATCTTTCTCCCCTCAGCGGCGGTCAACTGGTCGTCGCGGCGTTGCGCGCGCATGGCGTCGACACGGCGTTTGGCGTCGCCGGCGAAAGTTATCTCGAGGTGCTCGACGCGCTTTTTGACGCACCCGAAATCCGGCTCGTGACTTGCCGTCAGGAAGGGGGTGCTGCCTTTATGGCCGAGGCTTACGGTAAGCTGACCGGCCGGCCCGGCGTGCTATTGGTGACGCGCGGTCCGGGGGCATGCAACGCGTCGATCGGAATCCACACTGCGTTTCAGGATTCGACGCCGATGGTGGTGCTGGTCGGCCAGGTCGCCCGCCATCAGATCGACCGCGAAGCCTTTCAGGAAGTCGATTTCCGCCGCATGTTCGCCCCGCTCGCGAAATGGGTGGCTCAGATCGACATGGCCGAGCGCGTGCCCGAACTGGTGAACCAGGCGTTTCAGGTGGCGATTTCGGGGCGGCCCGGCCCGGTGGTACTCGCCTTGCCCGAGGACATGCTGCGCGACCGCCGCGCCGCCGAGATTGCCGGCCCCTCTCGCCCGGTACGCGCCCATCCCGGCGCGGCCGATCTCGCCGAACTCCGCCGCCTCCTCGCCGCCGCCCGGCGGCCGATGATGCTGGTTGGAGGCGGCGGGTGGAGCGATGCCGCCTGCCGGGACATCACCAATTTCGCCACGGCCAATGATCTGCCGGTCGCCTGTTCCTTCCGTCGTCAGGACATCGTCGACAACCGCCGGCCGTGTTTTGTCGGCGATCTCGGCACCGGCGCCGCCCCGGCCCTGGTGGCACGGATCAAGGAAAGCGACCTGTTGCTGGTGGTTGGCGCGCGGATCGGCGAGATCACCTCGCAATCCTATACGCTGCTCGGCATCCCCGAGCCTGGCAAGGTGCTGATCCACGTCCACCCCTCGGCCGAAGAACTGGGCCGCGTGTTCCGCCCGACCCTGGCGATCCAGTCGGGCATGGCCGAATTTGCCGCCGACGCCGCGGCCTTCGAACCGCTGGCGGCCGCGCATCGGGCGGGGTGGCGGGCCGCGGTGCGCCGCGAATACGAGGCCGGGCTTGAGCCCTCGCCCGCGACCGGCGGCGGCACGCTTGATCTCGGCGCGGTCATGACCTGGCTGCGCCAGCGGCTGCCGGACGATGCGATCGTCACCAGCGATGCCGGCAATTTCAGCGGCTGGCCCAACCGTTTTTTGCAATACCGCCGTCCCGGTCGCCAGCTCGGGCCAACCAGCGGGGCGATGGGCTATGGCGTACCGGCTGCGGTCGCGGCCAAGATCATCCATCCCAACCGCCTCGTGGTCGGATTTTGCGGCGATGGCGGCTTTATGATGACCGGACAGGAATTGGCGACCTCGCTCGCCGAAGGGGTGGGCCCGATCATCCTCCTGTTCAACAACGCAATGTACGGTACCATCCGGATGCACCAGGAGCGGCGATTTCCCGGGCGGGTGGTCGGGACCGCGCTCAAAAACCCCGATTTTGTCGCCCTCGGCCGCGCTTACGGCGCATTTGCCGCGCGGGTGGCGCGCACCGAGGAATTTGCCCCCGCATTTGACGAAGCCGCGGCGGGCAAGCGCGCCGCGGTCATCGAACTCGCGATCGATCCTGAGATCATCACCACCCGCACCACGCTCTCGGCATTGCGCCGCCAGGCTGAAGCGCACAGCACCGCGAAACCCGCGACGTAGCGGACCCGCTCAGCGTCAGCGGCAACAGTGTTCGCGGACAGGATCGAGTGATGAACCGATTGCTCGCAGATTTGCGCATTATCGAGATCTCGGCCTTTGTCGCCGCCCCGCTCGGCGGCATGACAATGGCGCAGATGGGTGCCGAGGTCATCCGCATCGACCCGATCGGCGGTGGCATCGATTTTGCCCGGTGGCCGGTCACCAGAGCGGGTGCCAGCCTCTATTGGGCCGGGCTCAACAAGGGTAAGCGCTCGCTGGCACTGGCGCTCGACAAGCCCGAGGGCCGCGAGATCGCCCGGGCGCTCGTCACCGCGCCCGGCGCCGGCGGCGGGATCCTGCTGACCAATCTGCCGCCACTGGGCGGGCTCGATTTCACGAGCCTCAAGGCGGCGCGCGC
>DATJLK010000156.1:0-7143 GCA_035509615.1 Allostellaceae bacterium
CGGGAGCCAGCTTGAGCCGGGTCAAAAAATGCGAGAGGTCGAGCAGATCCTGCAAGACCAGCAGCGGATCGGCGCCCTCTTGGTAGAGCCGGTCGAATTGCGCCAATGCTGCGGCCGCGTCGCCGCGCAACACCATCTCCAGCAGATCAAAGACCTGCCCTCGATCGGCGACGCCGAGCATGTCGCGTACCGCCGCTTCGCTGACCCGGCCGCCCGACAGCGCGATCGCCTGATCGAGCAGGGAGAGCCCGTCGCGGACCGAACCATCGGCGGCGCGCGCCAAGAGCGCCAATGCCGCGGCCTCGACCTCCACCCCTTCGGCCGCGGCGACCTGGCGGTAATGTTCAGCCAGCATCTCGGCCGGAACCCGGCGCAATGAAAAGCGCTGGCAGCGCGACAGGACCGTGACCGGCACCTTGTGGATCTCGGTTGTCGCGAACACAAAGACGACCGCGGGCGGCGGCTCTTCGAGCGTCTTCAACAAGGCGTTGAAGGCATTCTTTGAGAGCATGTGGACTTCGTCGATGATGTAGACCTTGTAGCGCGCCGAGACCGGGCGATAGCGCACACCGTCGGTGAGTTCGCGGATGTCGTCGACGCCGGTGCGCGAGGCGGCATCCATTTCGATCACGTCGACATGGCGATCCTCGGCGATCGAGCAGCAATGGATGCATTCGCCGCAGGGCTGGGCGGTCGGTCCGCCGGCGCCGTCGGCACCAATGCAGTTCAGCGCGCGGGCTATGATCCTCGCTGTCGTCGTTTTGCCGACCCCGCGCACTCCGGTCAGAATAAAGGCATGCGCGATACGGCCCGTCGCGATCGCATTCGAAAGAGTGCGCACGACCGCCTCCTGCCCGATCAGCTCGGCAAAAGTCTGCGGCCGGTATTTACGGGCGAGAACGCGATAGGCGTTCGCCGGATCGGTCATGCACGAACCCCAGATCAGGGTGGGAGACCGGATCGGCGACCCAGACCGCAACTCGTTACGGCTGCTTCCTTCCGGACCTGACCGGATTGGCGAGAGGCCTGCCCGCCGCCGGGCTCCCGGGCCACTATATCAGCTGTCGCCGCGGGTGGGGCAAGCTTCGCGGCCAAGGTACTTTTTTGCCAAGGCGATGTCTTTTGCCAAGGCGATGTCTTTTGGCAAGGCGATGTCTTTTGGCAAGGCGATGTCGATTTCGGGGAGCCGGTTTGGCGTCTTGCCTGTTTCCAGCCGGTTGGCCGGCGTGAGGATAGACCGGACCAGCCGGCAAGCACCGGCCGCGACCCTCGCCGTCGCTATAAAATCAACCTGCCGCCGACGATGACCAACACGCCCGACAGAGCGAGGCGCAGGATGGTGTCCGGAACCCGGATCGCGAGCTGACTGCCGATAAAAATACCCGGCAGCGAACCCAGCAGCAGCAAACCCAGGACCCGGATGTCAACGGAGGACAGCAGCAGATGGCCGGCACCTGCCACCAGAGTCAGCGGAACCGCATGGGCGATATCGGTAGCGACAATCCGCGCCGTTGGCAGGCGCGGGTACAACAAGACGAGGGCGGTGACACCGAGCGCACCCGCACCGACCGAGGTCAGCGAGACGAGACATCCCAACAAGGCGCCGGTCGCGACCGTCAGGGTTCTCGCCGTTGCTGCGTGCGGTTCGCCGACCCACCGCGCGAACCAAGCCACGATATGCGGGCGCAGGATCACGGTTGCCGCGGTCACGACCAGCGCCGTGCCGAGCGCCACCGACAGGAAATGCTGCGTCGCCCGGCCGGCGAGATTGAATTGCGACAGGATCAGCAAGGTTACCGCAGCGGCCGGCACGCTGCCGCTCGCCAGACTGCGGACCAGCCGCCAGTCGACAACGCGGTTTGCCCCGTGAACCGTAGCCCCGGCGGTTTTGGTCCCGGCGGCAAACAGCAGGTCGGTGCCGACCGCCGAGGCCGGGTGGATGCCGAACAGCAGGATCAAGAGCGGTGTCATCAGCGATCCGCCGCCGACCCCGGTCATCCCTACCAACATGCCAACGCAGAAACCGGAAAACGTATAAAGCCAGTTGACGGAATGCATGCTCAGCTCGCTCTTGCTAGAGGCGTCAGCTTTATGCGGGCTCGACCGGACGCGGCTGCCATTTGCAATGCCCGGCTCGCTGACTGGGCATCGATCGGTTGATTAATGTGCACTCAGGCGAAATTCCCGTAGCAACGCCTCGCGGACCTCGACGAATTCGCGGCAGCTGCGGTCTCTTGGACGCGGCAGCGGGACCGGCATCATTTCCTTGATCCCGCCGCACTCGCGGGACATCACGACGATCTTGTCTGCGAGATAGATAGCCTCCTCGATATCGTGCGTTACCATGATCATCGTCACTTTCTGTTCCTGCCAGATCCGCTCCAGTTCGCCCTGCATGCGCAGCCGGGTCATCGCATCGAGGGCGCCCAAAGGTTCGTCGAGAAGCAGGATTTCCGGATTGGTCGCCAGCGCCCGGGCGATGCCGACCCGCTGCGCCATACCGCCCGACAATTGGCTGGGATAGGCCGAGGCAAATTTTCCGAGACCGACGAGGTCGAGAAAGTCTGCGGCTTTCTGATTGATCATCGGGCGCGGCAGACCGCGAAGCTCAAGACCGAGACCGACGTTTCTACGCACGGTCAGCCAGGGCAAGAGGCGCGGCTCCTGAAAGACCATGCCGCGCTCGCTGCTGACGCCCTGCACCTCTTTGCCAGCGAGCATAACCGAACCGGCATCGGCCGCTTCGAGCCCGGCAATGATGCGCAGCAACGTCGTCTTGCCCGAGCCGCTCTCGCCGACGATCACCACAAACGCCCCGCGCTCGATCGCAAGATCGATCCCGCTGAAGACCGGATGGGCCCTGCCGTCGATAACAAAGGACTTCGCCAGACCCTTGATTTCGAGACCGGGTGCGGGTCGTTCACAGCTGTGAAGCATGCTGATACCGCTCACGGCCCGGCAAGGGTGCCGAGACCGTTGTATCTGTTGGTCTCGATATCCTCGGGGGTGAACTGCCCCGGTTTCAACCGGCCGCTGCGCGTCAGCACGTCAATCCAGAACTGGGCGTCACGATCGGTGTAGAGCGCGTGTTCGCGCAGCCCGAAACCCGGCCAAAATTTCGCCAAATCGGCATTCTCGCCGCGCGCCGCCAGGATCTTGGCGACCAACCGCTTTGCCTCGTCCGGATGGTCGGCGCTCCAGTCGGCGGCTTTGGCCGAGGCGGTGACAAAGTCTTTGACCGCCCGAGCATGCGTGGCGATGAACGCCTTTTCCATGGCAATGGTACCGAGCACGGTCGGGCCCAGCACGTCGTAGTCGGTAAACAAGACGCGGACGCCGCCTTCCGCCTCGATCTTGCCGGCGAAGATGCTTTGCCACGCGCCGACGGCGACGACGTCCGCCTCGTTGTGACGCAATATCTGGTCGAGCTGTGGCCCCGGGACAGTGATCAGTTTTACATCGTCTGCGGCGAGGCCGTGGCTCCGCAAATATTCGCGGACGGTGTAATCGAGATGGGCGCCGAGGGTGTTTACTGCGATCGACTTGTCTTTCAAGTCGCGCGCGGTTTTGATGTCGCTGGCGGCGAGGACGAAAAATTTGCTGTTGATGGTCTTGTCGATCCCGCCATCGGGCATGACGCCGAGGATTTTGGCGCCGCCGACGATGGCGTTGATGATCGCCGGTGTCGCAGCGCCGGCCAGATCCGCCGAGCCGGAAGCCATGGCCGCCAAACTCTCCGGCCCGCCCTGCGAATAGCCGACGGATTGGAGGCGGATGCCGGTTCCCCGCAGCCAGCCGAGGGCGTCGGCAAGCTCATAGGTCGTGACATTGCCGTAGCCGGCGAGATAGCGGATGACCGTGGCCTGAGCCGCGTCCTGGACGCCGGCGGCATGCGCGCAATCAAGGGCCAGGCACTGCCCGGTCAGGGCAAGTGCAATCGACCATACTGCCAGAACACTCCGCTGCAGAATAATTCGCCGCGGAATACTCCGCCAATCAAACCGCTGTCTGTTCATCTCGCCTCCCTTCGCTCGTTTGCGACATCCCAACGGCAGAACCAGTGCTGCAGCATCAGCAGGACGTAGTTGACAGCGAGCCCGATCAGCGCCAGCAGCACGATCGCGGCGAACATCAGCGGGATCTGGAAATTGTATTGCGAATTGATGATCATGAAGCCGAGCCCCCGATTGGCGCCGATCATTTCGGCGGCGACGAGGAGCAGGAGCGAGATCGTCGCGCTGAGCCGCAGGCCGACAAAAATGGCGGGTGTGGCGGCGGGCAGAACCACCCGTTTGAAGACCTCTGGGCGCGATGCGCCAAAGACGCGCGCCATCTCAATAAGGCGGCGGTCGACCAGCTTTACGCCCGAGATCGTGTTCAACAGGATCGGGAAGAACGCGGCCCAGCAGATCAGCATGACCTTTGACGTCTCGCCGAGCCCCAGCAGCAGGATGAAGATCGGGTAGATCGCCAGGGCTGAAGTCTGGCGGAACAATTGCAGCAGCGAGTCGACGACGTCCTCGAACCGGCGAAACGAGCCCATCATCAGGCCAAGCGGAATCGCCAGCGCCACCGCTATGCCAAAGGCAATACCCGACCGGCGAAGGCTGACCAGCATGTTGTCGAAGAGCGTACCGTCGACAAAGCCATGGACCATTGCGGCGATGACATTTGTAAAGGGCGGGATTACCGCGGGATCCACCAGCGAAAACTGTGACGCGAACTGCCAAGCGAGGATGAACAAAAGTACCGCGCCGTAGCGCCACAAAAACGTGCCGGCTTTTGCTGTTGCCGTGCGCCTTGCGGAAACCAAGGCCGCAAACGCCGGGCGTCCGTTGGACGGCAGGTCGCGATCGGGCATAACCGCCCGGGAAATCGAGCGCGTTTGTGCGACGATCGCGGCCAGGGTGCTGGTAAGCATCGCACTCTCCTTGATACGCAACGAAACAAGCGGGCAGGCCAACCGCCGGCACGCGAGCTGGGGCGGCGGTGCCCGGTCTAGTTGCCAACCCGGCGCTCATCAAAGGAGCGCGCGCGCCACGGTTATGATCATCATCCAGCCCCCCAGCGAGAGAACGCCGATCCACAAAATCGCGGTGCTCAACGGGAGCCGCCTGGCGAGTTTCCCCTCGCATGTCCGAGAGGGCGGCGACCTCGAGTTCAGCCTGTGTTGCTCTCTCGCCATCGTCCGATCACTTCCCGGTCACCCCAAGCTTCGCACGCGCCCGCGGCCAACTCATCGCAACCAACAAGCATCAGCTTTGGAAGCTCGGCGGTTTCTCTCCTCCACGACGCCGGCCCATCATACCAATTAAGTCTATCGTTTTTATAGGAATAAACAACAAAAAAACGACCGCCGGCGTTGTGGCGACCAAAGCCGCCGGTCGAGCCGACGACAGCAATCAGCCTTGTCTCAGCTGTCAGGCATGAGGCGCGGCTATTTAGCTATTTCGTGGGTGTCGCCGCCCGCTTTAGGGCAGGGGTTTTTGATGCTCCCTTGCCGAGATCGATCGCCCGATGAGCTTCCGGCCGCTTGCCCAGCGCATCGGCCAGAGTGCACTCGTCGAGTACACCGGCGGTGGCATCGCGGACTTTCTGCATCAGCCAGCGGATGGAACAGTCGTGCGGATTGGCGCAATCCGAACAGAGCCGGAAGGCGGTGATGCTGGCGCAGGGAAGCGGGGCAAGCGGTCCGTCGATAATCCGGATCACCTCGCCAAATGATATCTCGCTTGCCGGACGGGCCAGCCGATAGCCGCCGCGCTGACCGCGTCGACTGGCAAGTACGCCGTGCTTGCGCAGCTCGAGCACGGTTGCCTCAAGAAATTTCCGTGAAATATGTTCCGATTCGGCAATGTCGCCGATATGGACCGGCTCGTCGTCATCCCGCGCCGCGAGGACGAGAAGCGCGCGCAACGCGTATTTGGCCTTTTGTGAAAGCATCTGCTACCGCGGCCTGCCTTAAGAAATATCGGCCTCCATGCCGATCATTTTTAAGCCGAATTGTCTATAGAAAGATGGGTGAAGCGATCGACAACCGTGCGGCACATCGCCGACCCGGAGAGTGCAGTCGCGTAGGCCGCGTGCGATCTGACGCTCGATCAGCGCCGGCTGAGCGCCGCTCACGCTGTGGCTTGTCCGGACCATCGGGGATGTGCCACTGTCGGCCGGTATGAGACGAGCTAATTATTATGCATCGCCGGGGTTTGAACGGGCTGGGCTGCGGCGGCGGGAGAGCGCCTGGATCATTGAGCGCGCCGCCGATCCGGCCAGCCTCTTTGTCCCGGTATGGCGCAACCACAACCTGGTGATCGAGGTCGGGGACGGCGAACCGCGGGCGGTGGCGCTCGGCTGGGGCGGGCTCGGCCCGCTGCTCGGCGAGTTGATCGCCGTCGAAGAGCGGCTGCAGCGCGGCGAAATCGTATTCCTTGGCCTGATCGACGAGCGGGCTCATTTCGCGCTCGACCTGTCATCGGCCGAAGCGCCGCTCGACATGCTGCATTCGCCGGTCCTCGCGGCGAGCGGGCTTGAGACAGCTAATGTGCGCTTTGCCGATCTGCGACAACTGGGCGGGCGGCTCGACCGTCGCGAAGCCGGATTGTTGGCACATGCCCGAGCGATGCTCTATTGGCACGCGCGCCACCGCTTTTGCGGGGTGTGCGGCCGCCCGACCCGCGCTGAGGAGGCCGGTCATATGCGGCGCTGCACCGATCCCGCCTGCAACTCGCTGCATTTCCCACGCACCGACCCGGCCGTCATCATGCTGGTCACAGCCGGCGACAAGGCCCTGATGGGGCGCTCGCGGCACTTTCCACCGGGCATGTATTCGACGCTCGCCGGCTTTGTCGAGCCCGGCGAAAGCCTCGAAGACGCGGTCGCGCGCGAGGTCCGCGAGGAGACCGGGATCGAAGTCGGTGCCGTTGACTACCATTCCTCGCAGCCCTGGCCATTCCCGGCCAACATCATGCTGGGTTTTCACGCCCACGCGCTGACCACCGCAATCACGATCGATCCCGGCGAATTGGAAGATGCGCGCTGGGTCGAACGCGGCTGGCTGTTGTCGCATGCCGATGACGACGATTTCCGCTTGCCGCGCCTCGATTCAATTGCCCGCCGGCTGGTCGAAGACTGGCTCCACGGCGA
>DATJLK010000157.1:0-2847 GCA_035509615.1 Allostellaceae bacterium
TACCGGACCCGCAATTTGCCCAACAGCGACTATGCCGAGATCCGGGTCAGCCTGACCGAAATGGCAATCGAGGCGCTCGCCGAACGCACGCGGTGCCGCATGCTGGCGCGGCATGTCGGCGCCGGCGATGTCGAGCCGGTGCTGGGTTTGCCGGAGTTGAGCGCGTGATGCCGGCCTGGCTGAGGCGACTTTGGAGCTGAGTGCTCGGCCGGATCAGCGGTCGGGGTGGCGTTTACCGCAGCGCGCGCGTCGCCGATGCGCCGGATCGACCGGCAAAGAACGTCGTCTATCTCGTCGGCGAGGATGGCTATGAATGGTCGGCAGTTATGAAATGTCCCGGCGGTTGCGGCGAGGTGCTGGAGATGAACTTGTTGCCGGACGCCAAGCCGGTATGGCGTGCGACCGAACATAGCGATGGATCCATCAGTCTGTACCCGTCGGTGTGGCTGAAGACGGGGTGCCGGTGCCATTTCGTGCTCGACCAGAGCCGGATACGATGGGTCTAGACTGAGTTCGCGCTCAACGCGGGCTCCGCGGCTCAGCGCACAGTTTTGAGAACGTTTAAGTTGCAGAAAGCACTGGGTTCAGTAGTTAACCTTGAACGTCGGGCTGTCCTCGGGCCTGGTCTTGCGGTGATCGTAAATGCGAGTGGTAGCAATGTTTGCGCGCCCAAGCCATTCCTGCACCTTCGCGATGTCGGCCTGGTGGTCAAGCGCGTTGGTGGCGGCGGTTGCGCGCAGCGCGTGAGCGCCGATCTCGAACCCGAGCGCCGCCGAATACGCGCGCACCAGCTTATAGACTGCATCGGGCGTGAGCGCCTTGTCGAGCCGAAGGGTGCGGTTGTTGCGAAGGGGGCGGAAGAGAGCGCCGTTCTCGTCGGCGCCGTGCCCGGCCGCCTCGAGGTAGTCGTGGATCAGCGTGTTCGTGCCGGGGTGCAGCGGCAAATACCGGGTCTTTTCGCCCTTGCCGCTGACCCGCAAATGCGGAACCCCGCGCCGCGCGTGCCGGAAATCCCGTACTCTGAGCTTGGACAGCTCGTCGCGGCGCAGCGCGTGAAAGAGGAAGGTCGACGAGGTTAAAACAATAGTAATGTGGCCAGATGGGATGGCCATGTTATTCCAGCCATGTGGAGAAAGGTGACGGCTTCAATAAAGAAACCCGGATATTATACCGTCAACCTTCAGTCTCAAGCGCTCTGTGAAGATCATGGCCCCGCAAATTGTTCCCAATCGTGCATTCAGACCGGCATAACTTCAATTTCTATCTCGGAATAACGTCAACGTGATAAACCCGATTATCACGTAGAGAAATCGGCCCGCGACGGACTGCTCCTGGGGCCCTTTTTGCTTCGACCTCGCTGACGACGCCAAGGACCGGGGGCTATTCCGGCCGGCGCGCGCTGACCAGCAGGAAGGTCGCCGGCAGACGCACGCCGTCACCGGTGGAATACGCCGAAAATGCGCGCTCGGTTTCCTCGATGATCGCTCGTCGTGTCGCGTCGTCCGCGGCTTTCTCGTCCATCAGACGCTGCACAGCACCGAACATCGCGACATGCTCGGCCATCGCCGCCGGCGTATCGCCGCGGATATGAAAGTCGCGCGGTTCGATCGCGATATCGGCGAACCCGGCGGCGGCGAGGATGCCGCGCAGATAGTCGCGATCGCCAAAGGCGTGCGGCCCCGGGGTATGCGGTGGTTGCGGCGCCGGCGGGCCGAGATGCCGGACCGCGATCGCCAACGGGATCTGCCAGTGCACGTTCTCCGCGAGCGTCGCCCAGACCGCCATGCAGAGCCGCCCGCCCGGCTTCAACGCCGCGATCAGGTTGCGGAACGCGGCGACCGGGTCGGCGAAAAACATGACCCCCAGGCGCGAGGTCAACAGGTCGAACGCGGCCGGCGGGAACGCATGGATCTGCGCATCGGCGAGAAGCAGTGTCACATTTTCGACGCAGGCGGCGGCGATGCGCTGCTGCGCCGCCTCGAGCATCGGGCGCGAGATGTCGGCACCAGTCACATGGCCGGCGGGGCCGACCGCGCGCGCATAGGGCAAGGTCGTGACACCGGTGCCGCAGCCGATATCGAGCACCCGCTCGCCGGGCTTGGCTTGCGCCGCCGTGAGCAACATCTCCAGCATCTCGGCGTTGCGCACCTCCTGCGCCGCCTGCCGCCCGACCCAGCGGGGTCCCGCGACCTCGTTCCAGTACCGCCCCATCGCGACATTGCCAGCCGGCTGCTCGGACATCTTCCGCTCTCCCTCTTGCCCGCACCCCCGACCTAACAGTCTGGTCGAAGGTCGATGGCCTCGCGGCTCAGAATGCCCTTGGCGCCGAGGAGCCGTACCAGCTCGGCCACCCAGCGGTCCGCCTGCTCCTGTTTGCCGGCATTATGATAGGCGATGGCTTTCGCCACTGCTCGGCTGATCGCGCTGCGATCCGCTCTGCTGATCATCTCTGTTGCCCCCGATCCGGCGCCCATCAACCACCGACACGCAATATGGGATAGATGTCGACAGGGGTGCGGAAAGATGACCGAGGGATCGGTTACCGGATGGCCGCGACGGCGAAGCTGTCGCGAAGATGCGCGCAAATGCGTAGCGCAGCGAGCCTGCCGCAAAGTCGCTTCTGGAAAATCAATCGGGTCGCCGTGCGGCCCGTACCAAGCCCGCGACCGACAGAACAATGGCGGCGACCATGATCCCGGTGGTTACAAGCCCGGCCGGCGTGATGCGCAGCGTTGCCGTCAGCGAAATCCTGTTGCCGACGCGAAACGCCACGCTCGCTCTGATCTCCTCGGGATGCGCCAGGGCACCGGCGGATTGCTTTTCGATATCGGTGAGCGGCTCGGACTC
>DATJLK010000158.1:0-53674 GCA_035509615.1 Allostellaceae bacterium
GCGCTTTGATGATCGCGCCGAGTTGCGATGCCGCCGCCGGCAGATCATGCCCGGCCAACACGCTGCGCCGCGCTGCCGCGCCATAGCGTCGTCGCCGGTCGGGATCGAGCAGAAGCTGGCGCACCGCCGCGGCGAAGGCGGCGACGTCCCCGGGGGGCACCAGAAGCCCGCCGATTTCATGGCCGACAATGCTGCAGACCCCGCCACTGGCTCCGGCGACGATCGGCAAACCGCTCGCTTGAGCCTCGAGCAACGCCACCCCGAAGGCCTCGTTGATCGCCGGCCAAACATAAAGGTCGGCGGCGGCCAGTCGCTGCGCCACGCCAAGTTCATCCAGTGCACCTGCCCAGATGACCCGCCGTCCGAGCGACGCCAGCGCCTTGACGACCTCGGGGCGGGCGGTCCCGTCGCCGACGATTTCCAATACCCAGTCTAGATCCAGCAGCCTGGCCAGAGCCTGGCCGAGAATGCGGTAAGAGGCGAGCTTGTCGCCGCTGCGCATCATCGCCGCCGCGATCAGCCGCGGCGCCCGGCCCCCTTCTGCGCGATCCCCATCTTCCCGGTCCGCGTCTCCCTGGCTGCCAATTGTCCGGAGGCTGTCTGCCGGGAGCCGCGCAAAGCGGCTGGCATCGATAAACGGCTTGATCGCGACCCACCGCGATCGATCGACCAGTAACGGCAGCACACAGCCGCGGTCGGCCGGGTTGAGCCCGATGACCGCATCGGCGCGCCGGATCGCCTGTTCGGCGGCGCGGTGACCCTGCGCCCACGGTCCGTGCGCTTGCTTTGGCGCAAACGACGCCTCGGCAATGACATAGGGAATCCCGAGTGCGGTCGACAGCGGCGGCCCGAGCCAATCCGGCGCCTTATGATAAGGGTGATAGGTGAACCACAGTTCCGGCGCCGTCCCCGGGGCCGCGCGCCAGCGCCGCAAGGCGCGGTCCGCGAGCCGGTGGCCGAGCGCCGCCAGCCGATCCTGCCGCGGCCGGTCGCCCCGCCCATCAAAGCTGCGCAGACGCGATGCCAGTACGGGCTGGTGTCCGGCCAGCCGCAAGGCGGCGAGGAACAGCTGGGCGAGCCGCCGGTCACCTGACGGCACCGGATGATCGGGCGGTTTCAATGGCGCGTAAAAGGCGATGCGCATGCGGCTTGCCGCTATGGCGCGGTGACGAGTTCGCGCGGCTCGGCGCGCCGGTCGTGATTGAGTTCGGCGACGCCCCCGAAATACCGTGCCAGATGATCGATCCCGGCGGTCATTGCAAACGAGCCGCGCACGCGCTGCTCGCCGGCAGCACCGAGTGCCGCCCGCCGCGCCGGATCGCCGATCAATCCGGCCAGCGCCGCGGCCAAGGCTGCCGGCTCGCCGGGCGCGACCAATAGCCCGGTCACGCCGTCCTCGATCAGTTCGGGGATGCCGCAGACCGTGGTCGCGATGCAGGCCAGCCGCTGACTCTGCGCCTCCATCAACACGTTGGGCAGACCGTCGCGGTCGCCATCGGCGCTGACCTTGGCAGCAAGAACGAACAGATCGGCCGCGCGGTAGGCCGCCAGCACTTCGGGCTGCGCGCAGGCGCCGCGCCATTCGATCCGCTGTGCCAGACCGAGTTGTTCGGCCCGTCGCCGCAGATCCGCAGCCAGCGCGCCGCCGCCGATGTGAACAAAACGCCAAGCCAGATCTCGCGGCAGCAGCGCCAGCGCGGCGAGCAGGTCGTCATAGCCTTTCTTCGCCACGGCACGGCCAACCGAGAGCAGCACGACCGGCCGTTCGGCGCTCGTTCCGTCACCGCCGCAGCATGGCTGGGAGGGCGGCGGCGCAAACCGCTCCAAGTCAAGCCCATGATAGCACAGCGCGACGGTTTCGGGCCGCGGCGCCAATGACACGAGATGGGCATGGCCGGCGGCAGTGCAGGTCACCGCCCATTCGGCCTCGCCGAGCTTTTCGCGCTTTTCCCAATCGGGCGTGGTCCAAATGTCCTTGGCATGGGCCGAGACCGACCAGCGTAGACCGCAGATCAGTGCGGCGTAACGCGCAACCGAGGCCGGTGTGTGCAGGAAATGGGCATGAAGATGGTCGACATCCGCCGGCAATTCGGCCGCGAGCACCAATGCCTGGCCGAACCGGCGCACCCGGTTCGGGGTCGGATCCCGCAACAGGTCGGCAAGCCATGTCCGGCGCGCGCGGCGATAGCCTGCCCGCCGCCGCACCATCAGCCAGCTGCGCCACACCCGCGCCGCTTCCTGGTAGAGATATTCCGGCAAGTACAGCCGGTCGGCGCCAATCGCCGTGGTAATCGGGTGCGTCTTGCGATCGGTCGGATGGCGCAGCGAGACGATCAGAATGCCGAGCCCTCGCTGTTCGAGCGCCAGGATTTCCTGCGCGATAAAAGTCTCCGAGAGTCGCGGATAGCCCTTGAGGACAAAAGCGAGCCGGCTATGCCGCGTCGCTGCGGCGGCGTCGGTCATGCGCCGATGCGTGCGCGCACGGCCACGCGCGCGGTGCGCCCCCGGTCGAGCCATTTTTTGGCCAACCGGTTGACATTGGCCATGCCGTCGAGCAGGCCGGGGATCACCGCGCTCGATGGTGGCGGCTGGTTGATCAGACGGCGCAGCGCCACCGCCATGATTTGAGGATCGCGCCCGCGCTCTTCCGGCAGCATGGCCAGCAATCCAAGTTCCTCGGCGCGTGCGGCGCGGATGTACTGTTCGAGCCGGGGTGCTGTTCGCGGCATGATCAATGCCGGCTTGTCGAACGACAGGATCTCGCAAAAGGTGTTGTAGCCGCCCATTGCGACGATCCCGGTTGCGCGTGCGATCAGCGCTTCGAACCGCGCGTTGAAGGTGATCGCATGAACATTGTCGAGCCGGGCCGCGCGCGCGGCGAACCCGACGCGCTGTTCGGGCGCCATGAACGGGCCGAACGCGATCAGCGCCGGCAGCGGAATGCCGGGATCGTGCTCATAGGCGGCGAGAACCAGGTCGACAAGCGCGTCGCCGTCACCGCCCCCGCCCGGCGTAATCAGCAGAAACGGCTTTTCGACCATCTCCTGCAAGTCGGGGGTCAGCACCGGCTCGACCGCTCCGCGGCCGAGATAACCGGTATAGATCATTCGCCGCCGCACGCTCGCCGGCACGTTCAATCCTTCGAGCGGGTCACAGATCTGCGGCAGGCCGTAAACCCAGAGTTCGTCGTAATATTCGGAGAGCGCCGGGACGGCGTTCTTGCGCTCCCATTCGTTCTCGAGCGCTTCCGGATCGTCCATGATGTCACGCAGGCCAAGGATCACCGTCGCCCGCCGCCGTTGCATCAGCATCAGCGTGTCGCGCACCTCGCCGCGCAGCCCGAGCGGCTCCTTGTCGACGATCAGCATGTCGGGGTCAAAAATATCGGCGGTATGGCGAATGATCGAGGAGCGCATCGCCAGCGTTTCCTCGATGTCGATATGAAGATTGAGCGAGACATATTGGCCGTCGCGCAATTTGATGACGCCGGGCACCCGCACAAAGTCTACCCGCGCGCGGAAATCGAAGCTGCCGATAATCGGCGAGCCCGACAGGATCAGGATCGTCAGCGCCGGGTCTGCCTCGACCAGCGAATGGGCAATCGCCCGGCAGCGACGCAAATGGCCAAGGCCAAAGCTGTCGTGGCTGTAGATCAGCACACGCCGTTGATGACGCCGACCGGCCATTCAGCTTGCCTCGTGCATGTCTGCCGCCCGACTATTGCATAGGGGTTCTGGCCGCGAAACGATCTTTTGAGAAAGCTGAACACGATCACGCCAGCGGCCGATCCTGCAGGCGCCGAGCGGTCGCCACCGGCTTGTCGGCACTGGCTCGCCCCAGTTGGATTGCTTGCCGCACCGCTGCTGGCGGCGCTGATGCAGCGCCACGTCAGCGACCCCAACCTGCTTGAACCGATCAGACCCCTTGTCCTGCGTCACAGCCGGCGCCAGCAAAACGGGCTGCTGGTTTTGACCCCGGACTCCGTTACGTTTCACCAATGCTCGCTCGAGCTGCCTCGGATCATGACCGCCAAATTCATTACGCCGAAATAGATTACTCAAAGGGTAACTTGCAATCGTCAGGGGGCTGGAGTGCGAACCGTCTGAAATGATCTGGCATCGACGTGGAAAGAGCAACTCGGTCTTCATCCGAACTCCCAAGGTTCGCGGATCAAATACGAGCACATTGCGGAGCGATTGCATCTCCTGGATTGATCGGCTCGCGGTTTCGCCGGATCCGCCGGCAAAGCTGACCCCACTTTCCGGTGAACCCTCGGTCAACCGATTTCACGCTCGCCGACCGGGACCGTGGCGCATCTTCGGCCGGATCGGCTTCACTGTGCCACCCGACCGTCAAACAGCCGTCACCGGCCGGGACGGCAACGACAAGAGCGAGCTTGCCCGGTGCCGAGGCTTGCTTCTGCCCGCTCGCCGCGGAATCACGGCCGCAGCCGCCGATATCGCCCGTCTTGGTCGTCGCATCGGCAACATTCCCCCGACGCGGGATCATTTGGGTGTTGCGCCGCGCGAGCCTTGCCCGCAACTTTGACTATATGCGCGTCTTCAGCAACGATAGGTTAGAGGAGGAGGTGACCGGCCGAGTTTGCCGATCATCAAACATCGCTGCTGACCCTGTCGGCGGCAACCGAATGAGAAGAGGCGACGGGGAGAACTCGAAGGAGGGAACGTCATGAGCCTGAAACAGGAATTCGAATTGTTGCGGCGCGTCCCGCTCTTTGCCGAAATCGAGCCGTCCCGGCTGAAGCTGTTGGCCTTTATGAGCGAGCGGGTCGGATATGACCCCGGCCGGGTGATCGTGCGCCAAGGCGATACCGCCGATGCTGCCTATCTGATCATCGACGGGCATGCCGAAGTCATCGCCGAAACATCCTCCGGGCCGGTAATCCTGGCCACTCTCGGGGCCAATGAGACGGTGGGCGAGATGGGCATCCTGTGCAATATGCCGCGCAATGCGACAGTTCGTGCCAAGGATCGCGTGATCGCGTTGCGCATCTCCAAGGAGCCGTTTATGCGCATGGTGCGCGAATTCCCGAACATCTCGGTCGCGATCATGCAGGAATTGGCGCACCGGCTCGACGCGGTCAACAACCAACTGCGCGCGGTGATGGCCGAAAACAAGCGTCTGCGCGAGCAGGTCGGGATAGCTGCATGAATTTGGCGCAATGAGTCGGCTCGACAGCTTTATCCGCCGGCTCGAGGCGCAGCGCTCCTGCCTTGCTGTGGCGGCCGAACTCGTTGGCCCCCTTGACGGTCCGGTGCTCGAACTCGGCCTCGGCAATGGCCGGACCTATGATCACCTGCGTGAACTCTTTCCCGAACGCGACATTTTTGTCTGCGAGCGCGAGGTGCACGCGCACCCCGACTGCATTCCACCCGCCGAATTGCTGTTATTGGGCGACATGCGCGACACATTGCCGGCGGCGTGCGGGCTACTCGGAGGCCGGGTAGCGTTGGCCCACCTCGATCCCGGGACCGGTGACGCCGCGGCGAGCCGAGTGCTCGCCACCGCGCTCGCACCGCTGATCGCGCCGCTGCTGCGCCTCGGTGCGGTGCTGGTCAGCGAGCCGGCGCTCGCCACCGACGAACTCGAAACACTGCCACTGCCGCCGGGCGTGAGACCCGGCCGCTATCACCTTTATCGCCGGGTCAGCCGGATCAGCCCCCGATCGTGACCATGACCGGCACGTGGTCGGAGGCTTTGGTCCAACTACGGCTATCGCGCAGCACTCGGGCCTCGGACAACTCGCCGACCAGCCCGGGCGTCACCCAGATATGGTCGAGGCGACGACCGCGATCGGAGGCTGCCCAGTCGCGGGCGCGATAGCTCCACCAAGTGTAAAGCCGCTGCGGCGGCGGGACAAAGTGTCGTATCGCGTCGACAAAGCCTGCCGACTGCTGCAGTTGACCGAGGCGCTCGACTTCGATCGGCGTGTGGCTGACAACGGTCAGGAGTTGCTTGTGCGACCAGACATCCGCCTCGAGCGGTGCGATGTTGAGATCGCCGACTGCCACCATCGGTCGTCCGTCGCGACGCTCGGCGGCGAACCAGGCGGTGACTTCCTCCAGGAATTGCAGCTTATGGGCAAATTTCGGATTGGTCTGCGGGTCGGGTGTGTCGCCGCCCGCCGGGACGTAGATGTTGTGCAGCTCGATGCCGCCCGGCAGAACCGCGACCGCGTGACGGCAGTCTTCGCGGGCGCACCAGCTGCGCGTATGCGATGTCTCGATCGGCATCCGGGAAAGGATCGCAACCCCGTTATAGCCCTTCATCCCGTGCACCAGCTGTTGCCGGTAGCCGAGCGCGGCAAAAGCATCGGCCGGGAATAGCGTGTCCGGGGTCTTCGTTTCCTGCAGGCAGACGACGTCCGGAGCCCACTCGGCGATCAGCCGGCAGACGTTGTCGACGCGCAATCGTACCGAATTGATGTTCCAGGTGACGAGCCGCAGACCCATGCGATCACCGCCAGTGCGACCGGCAAGGCATCAGCCCGTCCAGAAGCATCGGGAGACCGCCAACAAGCATCGGGAGACCATCCAGAAGCATCGGGGTCGTCATAAAGCATTGCGGCGCTTGAAATGCGACGGCGCCCGGTCGGGGGGGAAGACCGGGCGCCTGCATGTCAGAAGCGTTTGGGGGAAATTGGGCCCGCAGGGGAAACGGGTCCATTTTTGAGAGAGGTCATTGCTCTCTCCGCTTCTGGAACCTTGATCTGGGGTGCGATTCGGGCAAAGCAACCCCCCGATTTTTGCATGTCCGGGAGATAAAATTGGCATGCGGATGGCGGGAACGATTTGATCCTCGCTCATGCCGCGCGCATCGATCGCGCCAGGCCCGCTGCGGCTGAATGACAGGCCTCACCGAAGGCCTGAAACAGCGCGGTCGAGACCGGGTTTTCCAGCACCTTGTACTCGGGATGCCATTGCACGCCGAGGATAAAGCGCGCTTGCGGCAGCGCGACTGCTTCGATCTGCCCGTCGGGTGCGGTCGCTTCGACGCGGAGCCCCGGGGCCGGCTCGTCGATGCCTTGCGAATGCAGTGAATTCACCATGATCTCATCAGCCGCGATCAGGCTTGCAAGCAAACCGCCCGGTGTCAGCCGCACGCTATGGACCGGACCGTAGGGACCCTCGGGTGAATCCTTTCGCGGTCGATGACTGATCCGGTCCGGCATGGCGTGCAGCCGCTGGTGCAGCGTGCCGCCGAGAGCGACATTCAGTTCCTGGATGCCGCGGCAGATCGCGAAAACCGGCAGATCGCGTCGCATCGCCTCGCGAATCAGCGGCAACGTCGTCGCATCCCGATCGGGGTCGTGCAGAATCTTGGCATCAAGCGGCTCACGACCGTATTCGCTCGGATGAACGTTGGACGGGCTGCCGGTCAGCAACAGGCCATCAAGCCGGCCAAGCACCGCGGCGATGTCGATTTTTGATCCGATTGCCGGGATCGACACCGGCAGGCAGCCGGTCGCTTCGATGATCGCACTCGGATATTTGTCGGCGACGGTATGGACCACCCGCTCGTTGATCGTTCGCCTACAGGCGGGAATACCGATTATCGGCAGGGAACGGGCTGGCATGATGGTGTCGCTCAATTGTCGGTGGAGTGATGCGGCCGGTATGGATTTTGATATACAAACAGGTTCGGGTCGAGCGCCATACCAAATTGTTCCTGCGACAGCGACACCGTCGTCACGTGGTGCTGCTGATCGACCACCGTCCATTGGAGCAGCGATAAGGGATTTTCGGTAAAGCTCATCGTGAGGCTGCCGTTGTCGGGTGATTTCGGGTCGATGACAGTGATCTGCAGCAAGTTGTCGCCGTGCTCGAAGCGGGTGACTTCGAGATCGTTGAAGCTGATCGGAACCCGCAGCAAAAACCATGCCGGGGTGAATTTCAGACCAACCTGCGATACCTCCGCCAGCTGGGTATCGATATAATAGACATAGAAACGGTCGGCGATCAGCAAGATCGGGTTTGGCGGATCATATTGAAACCGCATGCGACCCGGCCGTTCCATCCACAGCCAGCCGCCGGCTGTGCCGCCATTGGCGGTGCGCTGGTGAAAGCGCGCTGTCATCGTGCCGATGCTGTTGAGATAGGTGGCGATTCGCTGCAGATCGGCCTGGTCCTGCGGGGTCAGCTGAGCCGCCGGCGGCGGGCTGTCGGCGCTCGCGATCCCGAGCGGTGTCGCAACTGCGATCGCCAGACCCAGCACCACTGCTGCGAGGTGCCGCATTGCCGCAGCTGAGCTTTTCTGTTGCGCCGATTTTTCCCGTTGGGCCGAGTTTTCTCGATTTGCCCTGTGTGTTCCGATCCCGACCATCACGCCTGTCTGTCCGTCCGCCGATCCGGCGGTGCCGGGGAGATGAGCCCGCGAGCCGCTGGCGTCAATCGGGCTTATTCGCCCACCCTGGCCAGGACTTCGCGCTTGCCGACGTGATTGGCCGGGCTGACGACACCTTCGGCTTCCATCCGCTCGATGATCCGCGCCGCCCGGTTGTAGCCGATTTGCAAATGGCGCTGCACAAAGCTGGTCGATGCCTTGCGTTCCCGGCATACGACCGCGACCGCTTGTCGGTACAGCATGTCTCCCGAATCGCCGTCATCCTCGACCGCGAGCGGGTCGAGCGGCGCATTATCGTCTTCGGTGATGTCGTCGATGTAATCGGGCTCGCCGCGCGACTTGAGGAACGACACAACGCGCTCGACTTCCTCGTCCGAGACAAACGGGCCGTGGACCCGGGTGATGCGGCCGCCGCCCGCCATGTAGAGCATATCGCCACGGCCGAGCAACTGCTCGGCGCCGCCCTCGCCGAGAATGGTGCGGCTGTCGATCTTCGAGGTGACCTGGAAGCTGATCCGGGTCGGGAAGTTAGCCTTGATCGTGCCGGTGATGACATCGACCGATGGCCGCTGCGTCGCCGTGATGATGTGAATTCCGGCGGCGCGCGCCATCTGCGCCAGACGCTGGATCGCCGCCTCGATTTCCTTGCCGGCGACCAGCATCAGATCGGCCATTTCGTCGACGACGACGATGATCAGCGGCAATTCGCTGGTGTCGAACGGCTCGGCCTCGAAAATCGGCTGTCCGGTCTCTTCGTCGAAACCGGTCTGCACCTTGCGCACCAGGCTCTCGCCCTTGGCCACAGCGTCGGCGAGCCGGGCGTTGAACCCGTCGATATTGCGCACGCCCAGTTTCGACATCTTGCGATAGCGGTTTTCCATTTCGCGCACGACCCATTTGAGCGCGAGCACCGCCTTTTTCGGGTCGGTAACCACCGGCGCGAGCAGGTGGGGAATGCCGTCATAGACCGACAATTCCAGCATCTTCGGATCGACCATGATGAATTTGCATTTGTCGGGCGGCATCCGATAAAGGATCGACAGGATCATCGTATTGATGCCGACCGATTTGCCCGATCCGGTGGTGCCGGCAATCAACAGATGCGGCATCTTGGCGAGGTCGGCCAGCACCGGCTCCCCGGAAATATCCTTGCCGAGGATCAGAGCGAGGCGGCCCTGGTGCTTTTCATAGATCGGCGAATCGAGCAGTTCGCGCAGATAGACCGTCTCGGCTCTGCGATTGGGCAATTCGATGCCGATTACGCTGCGCCCCGGGACGACGGCGACACGGACCGAAATCGCACTCATCGAGCGGGCGATATCATCGGCAAGGCCGATCACGCGCGAGGCCTTGATCCCCGGCGCCGGTTCGAGCTCGTACAAGGTGACCACCGGACCCGGCCGGACCTGCACGATTTGCCCGCGCACGCCGTAGTCTTCGAGCACGGTCTCCAACATCCGCGCGTTTTTTTCGAGCGCCTCCTCGTCGATTGTGGCCGCCTTGACCGCCGGCGCCTTGACCAGGAGGTCGAGAGCCGGCAGCACCGGTTCTGCGTCAGGCACGAGGTCGAGCTTGCGCTGACGTTCTTCCTCGCCGCGTCTGCCGGGAGCAGCGGCCGCGCGCGCCGGAGGCGAGACGAGGCGGATCAGACTGCTGCGCTCGCTCCCGCTAGTCGATGGTTCCGGCGATCGGTCGTCGTCAAGACGGGGCTCACGCCGTTCGGCCAACGATGTTACGACCCCTTGCGACGGTGCTTCGCCAGCTTCAGGAACCGCCCCACCGCTCCGGGCGTGCCACCAATGGTGCAGCAATCTGCCGCCAAAAGCGGCTGCGAGCATCGTTCCGCGTCCGGATATCACAGCGATTCGCCCGGCCCGCCGGCCCGCGCCGCTGCCGAGTTCACGCCAGTCGCGCCGTGACAACCCAAGGATCAGTAGCAGCACCAAGCCGAACCCCGCCGCGGCAACCATCGATACCGGCAGAGCAAGCCGGCCAAGCCCGACCGCTGCCAGCAGCCGCTGGATCGCCCAGCCAAGCACGCCGCCATGGCTGACCGAGCTGGCAACCACACCCTGATCGAGCACCGACAATGCGAGCGAGGCCAAGATCAGCGCCAGCGGCAGCAGGAAGAGCTTGAGCGAGAGCGCACGCAGCGGGCGATCGAGCAGCAGGCGCAATGACCAGCCGACCAGCACCACCGGGATCACAAAAGCGGCAAGGCCGAGGCACTGGCGCAGCAGATCGGCCAGCACCGCGCCGTCGCTGCCGAGGAAATTGTGCGGCCCGATATCGATCGCGGTATCCAGCGACGGATCCTCGGGATCGTAGGAAAATAGCGCCGCGGCGAGCAGCAACGCCGCCAGGAGCAGACCGAAACCGATGGTTTCGTAAAGCCGGCGCTTGAACGCGCTCAGCACCTCGGCCCATCCGCGCAGGCGGTGCGAGCCCATTGCCACAGCAAAACTGGTCGATCTGGCCATGCTTCCCCCGATGCCGGCCGGTCCCCCGAAAACGTTACGCGGCGGTTCGCCCGAACCACTGCCGCGCATCGCAGCGCGACCATATCCCGATTAGGCGCCGGGGCCAATCGCCTCGCGGCTCCGCCTTCTGCCCGGCCGACCCGCCCGGGTGAGATTGCCACCCGATATCCGGGGGACTACGATCCTCGGCGAGTTCGTTGCCGGTGCTTTTGGGGGCACAGATGGTTCGTTTTGCCCGGTTGCTGTGCGGTGCGGGATATATCCTCGCCGTCGTCAATGGACCTGTCTGCGCACAATATTATTCCCCCGCGCCGGGCTACCGCGCGCCGCCACCCGGCTACTATCACCCGCCGCCTTGCGCCGCCGTGACGCCCGGACCGTTGTCGGGTGCTGCACGGGGCGCTGCCGGCGGCGCCCTTTTTGGTGCGATCGGCGGCAATGCCGGACGCGGGGCGGCAATCGGGGCAGCCGTAGGCGGCATCGCCGGGGCCGCTCGCCGCGGTGCGGCGCGCAGTTCCGGCGCCTGCTACTGAGAAAAGGCCCCTCCCAGATAGCCTGCGACCAGGAGAGCGGATGAAGAGATCAGCCCTGCCGGCACTGCTGGCGCTTTGCCTCGGGTTATGCCCGGGAGCTTTCGCCCAGCCGCAGCCATCGCCGTCATCGAATGCGGCGCCGGCGGCGTCGTCATCTCCCGCGCCGGCGCCAGCCCCGCCGGCTTCGACCGCGACAACTCCGGCCCCGTCCGCGGCAACACCACCGCCCGCGGCTGCGACGACGCCACCCCGATCGGCCCCGGCCGCAGCACCACCCTCCAAGGCTCGCGTCGCGCCGCACCGATGGGATGTGGACCGCGTTCGCTGCGCCGATCTGCTGCGGGCCTCCAACGACGATCGGGCCTCGGCGGCGATGTTCTATTATGGCTATCTGGCGGCCAAGGCCGGGATTCACGTCATCGACGTCAGCCGCATCAGCGGCAACATCGCCAAGGTCATGCAATTGTGCGAGAAGCGGCCCGACCTGACGATGCCGCAGGCGTTCCGCGAGGCGCTCGGTCCACGTCGGCGGCGGTGAACGGGTTTCACGTCGGCTGACGATGCCGGCAACAACGACCGGCGCGGATGAGCACGGCCGATGAGCGATGATGTCGAGTTGGTGATTGCCGGGGGCGGGCTGAACGGGCTGGTGCTCGGCATTGCCTGCGCCGGTGCCGGGCTCGACTGCGCCGTCATCGACCGTCAGAGCCCGGCCGCAATGTCGCGAGCCGATTTTGACGGGCGCAGTTCGGCAATCGCCTACGGATCGCAGCAGGTGCTGAGCGCCATCGGGGTGTGGCCGGCGCTCGCCGCCGAGGCCGAGCCGATCCTCGAAATCCGGGTCGCCGACAACAACGCGCCGCTATTCCTGCACTACGACCATCGCGAGTTGGGAAGCGACACGCCGCTGGGTTGGATCATCGAGAATCGCGTTCTGCGCCGCGCCCTGATCGAGCATGCGCGCAGGCTGCCGAATTTGACACTGCTGGCGCCTCTCGAGGTGAAAGCGGTCGAGACCGCGCCAGCGAGGGCGATCGCCGCGCTTTCCGACGGACGATTGCTGACGGCGCGGCTTGTCGCGGCTGCTGACGGCGCCAGCTCGCCGCTGCGTCATGCCGCCGGCATTGGCACGATCGAATGGCGCTATCGGCAGACCGCGATCGTCACTACGGTGCGCCACGAACGCCCGCATGCCGGGATCGCGGTCGAACATTTTCTGCCGGCGGGTCCGTTTGCGATCCTGCCGATGACCGGCGATCGGTCCTCCATCGTCTGGACCGAACGCGAAGAAGTCGCGGCCCGAGTAATGGCGCTGGCCGATGAGGCGTTCGCCGCCGAACTGAGCGCCCGGTTCGGCGATTTTCTCGGATGGGTCGAACCGGTGGCACCGTCCTGGTCCTACCCGGTCGGGTTGATGCTGGCCGAGCGCTATGTCGAGCGCCGGCTGGCCCTGGTCGGCGAGGCCGCGCACCTGATCCACCCGATTGCCGGTCAGGGTCTCAATCTCGGGATCCGCGATGTCGCCGCACTCGCCGAACTCGTGGTCGACCGGCGCAGACTTGGGCTCGATATCGGTGATGACGAGCTGCTGGCCCGCTATCAGCAGTGGCGGCGGTTTGATGCGGTCCTGCTCGCTGCCGTGACCGACGGTCTCAACCGCCTGTTCTCGAACGACGTGATGCCGCTGCGCTTGATCCGCGATCTCGGTCTGGCCGTGGTGAACCGGGTGCCACCGATCAAGCGCTTCCTGATGCGTGACGCGATGGGCATCACCGGCGAGTTGCCTCGCCTGGTGCAGGGCGTGCCGTTATGAGCACCGCATCGGCAACACGCGCGGCCGCCGATCAGGCGCAGGACTTGGGTGCGGCCGATCGCGCACCTATGTCTCTGTGCGATTGAGGCCGCGGCATGAGCCCGGGCCATGTCGATCTTACAGCCTGCATGGTGTCCTCGACCGCTTCCTTTCACCCCGCGGTAGCTGCCTGGTTCGAGCGCAGCTTTGCCGCGCCCACCGCTGCGCAGGCCGCAGCCTGGCCGGCGATCCAGGCCGGCCGGCATGTCCTGATCGCGGCGCCGACCGGTTCGGGCAAGACGCTCGCCGCGTTTCTCGCCGCCATCGACGGGCTGGTGCGCCAGGGGGTGGCCGGCGAACTGCGCGAGGAGACCCAGCTCGTCTATGTCTCGCCGCTAAAGGCGTTGTCGAACGACATCCGCCGCAATCTCGAAACCCCGCTCGCCGGGATCCGCGCGATTTTGCGCGACCAGGGCCTGCCCGATGTCGACATCCGCAGCTGGGTGCGCACCGGCGACACGCCCGCGGGTGAGCGCCAGCAGATGGGCCGCCACCCGCCGCACATCGTCGTCACCACCCCCGAATCGCTCTATATCCTGCTTGGTTCGCAATCTGGCCGGGCGATGCTGGCGACCACGCGGACGGTCATCGTTGACGAAATTCATGCTGTCGCCGCCAACAAGCGCGGCAGCCACCTGGCGCTGTCGCTCGAACGGCTGGCGGCGCTGGCCGGCGCCCGGATGTTGCGCATCGGTCTGTCGGCAACGCAAAAGCCGATTGCGACCGTGGCTCGGTTCCTCGTCGGCGCCGGCGGCGATGAGTGCACGATCATCGACACCGGACATCGGCGGCATCGCGATCTGGCGATCGAGGTGCCCTCTTCGCCGCTCGAACCGGTTATGTCCGGCGATGTCTGGCGCGAAATCTACGATCAGCTGGCCGATCTGGTCCGCGAGCACCGCACGACCCTGGTCTTTGTCAACACCCGCCGACTGGTCGAGCGGGTGACGCGTCACCTGTCCGAGCGCATCGGCGCCGATCAGGTGACCGCCCATCACGGCAGCCTCGCGAAGGAACTGCGGCTCGACGCCGAACAGCGGCTCAAGAACGGCGCGCTGAAGGCATTGGTCGCGACCGCCTCGCTCGAGCTCGGTATCGATATCGGCGAGGTCGATCTTGTCTGCCAGCTCGGGTCGCCGCGCGGCATCGCGGCTTTTCTGCAGCGCGTCGGCCGCTCCGGCCACGCGGTCGACGGCACCCCAAAGGGGCGGCTGTTTCCGTTGTCGCGCGACGAACTGGTCGAATGCGCGGCACTGCTCGATTCGGTCCGCCGCGGCGAACTCGATCGGCTGACCATCCCGCCGGGCGCGCTCGATGTGCTGGCGCAACAGATCGCGGCCGAAGTCGCCGCCCAGGAATGGGATGAAGACGCGCTGTTCGCCCTCTGTCGTCGGTCATGGCCGTTCCGCGGCCTGTCGCGCGAGGATTTTGACGCCGTCGTCGCGATGCTGGCGGCGGGATTCACGACGCGGCGTGGGCGGCGCGGTGCGTTGATCCACCACGACGCGGTCAATCATCGGCTCCGTGCCCGCCGCGGCGCCCGGCTCACCGCGCTGACCTCGGGCGGTACGATCCCCGACAATGCCGATTACCAGGTCCTGCTCGAACCGGAAAACCAGGCGATCGGCACGGTCAACGAGGATTTCGCGGTCGAGAGCCTGGCCGGCGACATCTTTCAGCTCGGCAACAAATCCTATCGCATCCTGCGCGTCGAACGCGGCACGGTCCGTGTCGCCGACGCCGAAGGAATGGCGCCGAACATCCCGTTCTGGCTCGGCGAAGCGCCGGGTCGCAGCGATGAGCTGTCGGCCGCGGTATCGCGCCTGCGCCGGGAAATCGCCGCCCGCCTGCCCGAACGCGCTGAAAGCAAATCTCCGTCTTTTCCCGTGTCTCCCCTGCTTCCTAAAGAACCCTCTCCTCCGATCGGGGGGAGAGGGCAGGGTGAGGGAGTAAGCGGGAGCCCATCAGCCCTCCTCGGTCCGGCCCAATTCCTCAGGTCGGCGGAGCGGGAGAAGACGGACACAAACAATCCGGCACAGGCATGGCTCGTCGGCGAAGTCGGGATCGCGGCGCCGGCGGCCGGGCAGCTCGTCGACTATCTCGCGACGGCGCGCGCTGCTTTGGGGGTCCTGCCGACCCGTGACACGATCGTCATCGAGCGCTTTTTCGATGCGGTCGGCGGCATGCAGCTCGTCATCCATTCGCCTTATGGCAGCCGCATCAACCGCGCCTGGGGGCTGGCACTGCGCAAGCGTTTTTGCCGTAAGTTCAATTTCGAGTTGCAGGCGGCCGCGACCGAAGACAACATCGTGCTGTCGCTGACCACCGCGCACAGCTTCGACCTCGCCGAGGTCCAGCGCTACCTCCACTCGGCAAGCGTCAAAGCGCTGCTGACCGACGCCTTGCTCGATGCGCCGATGTTCATGACCCGCTGGCGCTGGGTCGCGGGGGTGGCGCTGTCACTGCCGCGCTTTCGCGGCGGCAAGAAGGTACCGCCGCCGCTGCTGCGGATGGATGCCGAGGACCTGTTAGCGGCGATCTTTCCCGATCAGATCGCCTGCGCCGAGAACCTCGTCGGCGGTCGCGAGATCCCCGACCATCCTTTGGTGCGCCAGACGATCGCCGATTGCCTCTGCGACGCGATGGACGCTGACGGGCTCGAGCGGCTGCTGTCGGGCATCGAAGCGGGCGAGATCCGCGTCGTCGCGCGCGATCTGGTCGAACCGTCGCCGCTTGCTCTCGAAGTGTTGGCGGCGCGGCCTTACGCCTATCTCGACGATGCGCCGCTCGAGGAGCGCCGCACTCAGGCGGTCATGGCACGGCGTTGGCTCTCCCCGGAAGAAGCCGAGGAACTGGGCCGCCTTGATCCGCAGGCGATCGAGCGGGTGCGGCAGGAAGCCTGGCCCGACCCGGTCAACGCCGATGAACTGCACGATGCGCTCGACTGGCTCGGCTTCCTGACCGCCGACGAGGTGCCGCGGGAGCCCGGTTGGCGCGCCTGGCTTGACGAATTGGTGCGCGACCGCCGCGCCGCATGCTTCGACCGGCGCTTGTGGATCGCAGCCGAACGGTTGCCCCTGTTTCGGGCGTTGTGGCCGCAAGCGCAGCTGGACCCGCCGATCGCCGCTCCCGCGGGTTGCAACAAGGAATGGGACCGCGAGGAGGCGCTGGTCGAAATCGTGCGCGGCCGCCTCGAAGGGCAGGGGCCGGCGACAATCGCCGCACTCGCCGCGGCGACCGGGCTGGGGGCCAGCGAAATCGGCACCGCCCTCGCGGCATTGGAAGCCGAGGGTTTCGCTCTGCGCGGCCGTTTCAGCCCCGATGCCGCCGAGGATGAATGGTGCGAGCGCCGGCTCCTGGCCCGCATCCATCGCTATACCATTAATCGCTTGCGCGCCGAAGTCGAGCCGGTCGCAGCGCGCGACTTTCTGCGCTTTCTGTTGGAATGGCAGCGCGTCACGCCCGATGGACGTATGGAAGGCCCGGATGCGCTCGAAGCCGTTATCGGTCAGCTCGAAGGCTTTCAGGCCCCCGCCGGGGCATGGGAAACCGAGATCCTGCCGGCGCGGCTCGCCGACTATGAGCCGGCCTGGCTCGACGACCAATGTCTGGCTGGGCGCGTCGCCTGGGTGCGGCTTCGCCCTCCCTCCGGCCGGAGCAATGAGCGCGGCGCATCACCGGTACGGGCGACCCCGATCGCGTTATTGCCGCGCCGTCATATGCCGGTGTGGGCGTCGTTGTCGCCCGGCGCCGAAGCGGCCCAGCTGAGCGCCAAGGCGCGCGCCGTCGCCGAAGCCATTCGTGAGCATGGCGCCTCGTTTTTCGACGAACTGATCGAGGGCTCCGGTCTTCTCGGTCCGCAGGTCGAAGAAGCCTTGGCCGAACTGGTGGCGCTGGGCCAGGTCAATTCGGACAGTTTCGCCGGCCTGCGCGCGTTGCTGGTGCCGTCCGACAAGCGCTGGCGTCGCCGCCGGCGGCCGATCTTCGGCATGGCCGATGCCGGCCGCTGGGCCTTGGCGCGGCGCGGTGCGGCGCGGTCGGTCGGCGAGATCGTCGAGCACATCGCCAGGGCATTGCTGCGCCGCTACGGCGTCGTATTCTGGCGCATGCTCGAGCGTGAAGCCCCCTGGCTGCCACCGTGGCGCGACCTGTTGCGGGTCTACCGCCGGCTCGAGGCGCGCGGCGAGATCCGCGGCGGGCGTTTTGTCGCCGGTTTTGCCGGCGAGCAGTTCGCGCTCCCCGACGCGATCGGTCTTTTGCGCGACATCCGACGCAAGCCGGCAACGGGGGTGTGGGTGTCGCTTTCCGGCGCCGATCCGCTCAATCTCGTCGGTATCCTGACGCCTGGTCCGAAGCTCGCCGGGGTGACGGCCAATCGCGTGCTGTACCGCGACGGTCTGCCGCTGGCCTTGCAGGCGGGCGGCGAAGTGCGTTTTCTCGAAGACTTGGATGTGTCCGAACAATGGCAGGCGCGCAAGGCCTTGCTGCGCAGTTCGGCGCCGGCCTCCCTGCTCGATCTCGCCTAGCGCGATCGAAGCCGCGGCCGTTCCTCCTCGACAAACGAGGACGCTATTCCGTTTCCTGAGGCATCGCACTCGTCCTCCCTATCCTGATTGCGGGCGGCGATGGGCGTTCAAGAAGTTGCCGTCCCGGCGGCGTCGCGGGCTCGGCCGGGTCGGATTCTACCGCGGGTATCGACGGCGCTTTCGCCATCCGCTTGCCTTGCGCCGGTTCGGGCGCCGGCGATTGCGGACGCCTCGGTCCGGCGCCTTTGTCAGATTGTTTTTTGGTTGCCGGGCGTCGGTCAGCTCACGCCTCGATCAACTCCAGTCGGCGCTCGATGCGTTCGAGCCTGCGGTCCACGTTGTCGAGCCGCATCTGAGTGGCGGCATAATCGACCTTCATCGCCGCCAGATCGCGCTCCACCGCATTGAGCCGGAGGACGACTTCACCGAGACGCGTCTCGATGCGGTCAAGCCGGTCGTGGATTCGCGCGAAATTCGAGCGCAGGACATCGAGGACTTCGGATTGCTCGGCCATGCTGGCTGATAATGTCGAAGAACTGGGGCGAGTGATCGGATTCGAACCGACGACATCCAGATCCACAATCTGGCGCTCTAACCAACTGAGCTACACCCGCCGCCAAGCGTGGAGTTAGCGGTTTGCACCGAAAGCGTCAAGACAGGGCGTCGAGGTTGGGCTTTGCCGCTGCTTGGCCTACATTTCCCGGGTGACGATCTCTCCGGAAAACTGGCGGAAGACGGCGCTGTTGACGCCGCAGCAGATGGGCGAGGCCGACCGCCGCGCGATCGCCGGCGGCATCCCCGGCACCACGCTGATGGAACAGGCCGGGCTCGCAGTGGCCGAGGCCGTCTCACGGCGCTTTGCGCCGCGCCCGGTCGCGGTCATCTGCGGCCCTGGCAACAACGGCGGCGACGGGTTTATCGCCGCGCGCATCCTGGCCGAGCGTGGCTGGAGCGTGCGGCTGGCGCTGCTCGGCGAACCCGGAAATCTGCGCGGCGACGCCGCGGTTGCCGCCGACCGCTGGCAGCGGCCGGTCGAGCCGCTATCACTCGAGGTGCTCGATGGTGCCGGGCTCGCCGTCGATGCCATCTTTGGCGCGGGCTTGGCGCGGCCGGTCGAGAACCCGGCACGAGCAGTGATCGAGGCGCTCGACCAGCGCCGGATCCCGGTTGTCGCGGTCGACGTGCCGAGCGGCGTCGACGGCGCCACCGGCGATGTCCGCGGCGCCGCGCCGCACGCCGCGGTCACGGTCACGTTTTTCCGCAGAAAGCCCGGACATCTGATGCTGCCCGGCCGGGCTTATTGCGGCGAAACGGTGCTGGCCCAGATCGGCATTCCAGACGCGGTGCTGAATGATCCGGCGCCCGATACGGTCGAGAATTCTCCGGTTTGGTGGCTCGGCGATTGGCCGCGACCGCGGCTCGACAGCCATAAATACACGCGCGGTCATGCATTGGTGGCGGGTGGTGCGGTCATGACCGGCGCTGCCCGGCTCGGCGCGCGCAGTGCTGCCCGGCTCGGCGCCGGACTGGTAACGGTGGCTGCACCCGCCGCGGTTTTCCCGGTTTATGCCGCAGCTTTGACCGGGATAATCGTACAGCCGGTCGAGGGGCTCGATGATTTCCGTCACCTGCTCGGCGATACCCGGCGCAATGCCGCGCTGATCGGTCCTGGCGCCGGGGTCGGCAGCGACACCCGCGACAAGACACTGGCGATCCTCGCCGCCGGAAAGCGGGCGGTGCTCGATGCCGATGCGCTGACGTCGTTTGCCGACGACCCGAAGCGCCTGTTCGCGGCGATTCGTTCGCCGGTCGTGATGACCCCGCATGAGGGCGAATTCGGCCGCCTTTTCGACACGGGCGGCAGCAAACTGGACCGTGCCCGGCGGGCGGCGCGTGACAGTGGCGCGGTGATCGTGCTCAAAGGTGCGGACACGGTGATCGCGGCCCCCGACGGCCGGGCCGCGGTCAATGCGAATGCGCCGCCCGATCTCGCCACCGCCGGCAGTGGCGATGTCCTCGCCGGCATCGTCTTGGGGTTGATGACGCAGCATATGGACCCGTTCGCGGCGGCGGCAGCCGCGGTGTGGCTGCATGGCGAGGCGGCCACCCGCATTGGCGCGGGGCTCGTCGCCGAGGATCTGATCGACGGACTGGCGCTCGCCTTGCGCGATTTGCGGCGTCGTCAGCACGTGCTTGCGGTTCCGGGTTGACGGCGGCGCCGCGGTCGCGTCTCTGTCGGGCCCCGCCAATAGCAGCCGCCGCTAAATGTCCGAGCGAACACCTCCCGGGTTTTTCGAGGGCGTCTTTGACCGCACCCTGACCAATCTGCGCAGTGCCTGGCGCGACATCGCGCTGTCGGCGCGCGGTGTTCTGGCGCGCGCGCCGCGTCCCGAGCTGTCCAGTGACGACATCGTGCGGCTGCGCGAGCAGATGCTCAACTGCCTTGATGCGCGCGGTGGCGAGGTCACGGCGCGCGCTCGCGCCGCCGATCTCGGCCGCACCTACCTGTTGCTCGATGCGCGCGGCCGCGAGCGGTTTTTGCATCTTCTTGCCAGCGAGTTCGATGTCGACCGCAGCGAGATCGACCGCTGCTGCAGTGCGGTGCAGCGCGCCGAGGAGCCGGTGCGCCGCGCCGCCGCCGAACGCCAGCTGCGCGACGCGCTGGAGCCGCCGCGGATCAAGCTGTTGCGCCAGTTCAACGCGCTGCCCGAGGGGGTCAAGTTCCTGGTCGACCGACGCGCCGAATTGCTGCGGTTGGGACGGAACGATCCGCTGCTGCGCGGGCTCGAGGACGATTTGCGCCGGCTATTGGCCAACTGGTTCGACATCGGGTTTCTCGAGCTGCGCCGGATCGGCTGGGACTCTTCCGCCGCACTTCTCGAAAAGCTGATCGTTTACGAGGCGGTGCATGAAATCCGCAGCTGGGCCGATCTGAAGAACCGGCTTGAAGCTGATCGCCGCTGCTTTGCGTTTTTCCATCCGCGCATGCCCGACGAGCCGCTGATATTTGTTGAGATCGCACTCGTCGACGGCATGGCGAGCAGCATCAGCGCGCTTCTCGACGAAGCCGCACCGGTAGGCGATCCGCACGCCGCCGATACGGCGATCTTTTATTCGATCTCGAACTGCCAGCAAGGACTGGCCGGCATCAGCTTTGGCGATTTTCTGATCAAGCGGGTGGTTGACGCGCTGGCGCTTGATCTGCCGAAACTGAAAGTGTTCGCGACATTATCGCCAATGCCCGGCTTTCGCGCCTGGCTCGACCGGCAGAGTCAAGCCGCGCCCGGCAACTTGCTGCTGCCCGCTGAACGCACCGCAATCGATGCGCTCGGCGACGAATTCAGCGGGCAGCCGCTGCCGGTGCTGCTCGATCGCGTTGACTGGCCCGGCAACCCGCAGGTCTCGGCGGTCCTGCGCGAGCCGCTGCTGCGATTGTCCGCACGCTATTTGACCCGCGAACGCGCCCCCTCGGGACGCGCCCTCGACCCGGTGGCGCATTTTCACCTGAGCAATGGCGCGCGCGTCGAGCGGCTGAACTGGCTGGGCGACCCTTCCGACAAGGGGTTGGAGCAATCCGCCGGGATCATGGTCAACTATCTCTACCGCCTCGGCGATATCGAGGCAAACCACGAGGCGTACCGCGACGAGGGGCGGGTCGTCGCATCGAGCACGGTGCGCAATCTGGCGCGGGCCGGGTAGGGTAGGGCATGGCATGGCCGGCGCTGGGCCACAGGGGGTTTGTGGTTGACCGGAACCTTAAACCGGAACCGGAAGGCTGATTGCGTGGCTCACCCCCGGTGCCGAGCCCACGCCCCTCGTCTAGGTTGCAGAAATTCTCCGTGCTAAAAAGATCGTTCGGCTGGGTGAATGCGTTCCAGGAGTGACGCGGCGGGCGTGGCGGAATTGGCAGACGCACTGGATTTAGGTTCCAGCGATGTGAATCGTGGGGGTTCAAATCCCCCCGCCCGCACCAGCAGCGGCAAGCAAGTGAGTGAAAGGGCTGACGCCAATGACAGTTGGGTTTGCGAGTTGCCGGCATGTTTTCGGGAGGGGATGTGCGGCATGGAGGTAACCGAAACCGTCGCTGACGGGCTCAAGCATGAATTTCACATCGTGGTGCCGGCCGGCGAGCTTGAAGGCAAGGTGACGAGTCGGCTCGACGAACTCGGGCGCACAATCCAGCTTCCCGGGTTTCGTCCGGGCAAGGTTCCGATGCAGATCCTGCGACGGCGATACGGACCCTCGGTGCTCGGCGAGGTGGTCGAGAGCACTGTGCAGGGCAGTTCCGCCGACACGATCCGCGAGCGCAACCTGCGCCCAGCCCTGCCGCCCAAGGTCGACATCGTATCGTTCAGCGAAGGCGCCGACCTCGAATACAACATGATGGTCGAGGTCTTGCCCGACATCCCGGCGCCGGATTTTGGCGGGCTCGACGTCGAACGCCTCGTTGTCGAGGTGCCGGAAGAGAGTGTTGACGCCGCGATCGGGCGGATCGCCGAGCAGCAGCGCAAAACCGAGGCGGTGGCAAGACCGGCCGAAAACGATGACATCCTGGTTGTTGATGTCGAAGCCACCGCCGGCGGCGAAGAGATCGCCGGGGCAGCCGGCAAGGACCGCCAGATCCAGCTGGGTACCGGCGGGTTTATTCCGGGCTTTGAGGAACAGCTGGTCGGGGCGACTGCAGCGGAGCATCGCGAGGTTCGCGTCACTTTTCCCGACGATTATGCGGCCGCGCATCTCGCCGGCAAGGAAGCGGTGTTCCAGGTCGATGTGAAAGAAGTCCGTCAGCGGCTGCCGGCGGTCATCGACGATGAACTGGCGGTTGCCGTCGGCCTCGAAAACCTTGCCGAACTGCGACAGGAGGTGCGTCAGCAGATGGAGCGCGACTACGCCGCCGCCTCTCGTCTGCGGCTGAAGCGCGCGCTGCTCGACAAACTGGCGGAGCGGTATGATTTCCCGGTGCCGGCCGGCATGGTCGAGATGGAATTCGACAACATCTGGGCCCAGCATCAGGCCGACCAGGAACGCCAGCGGGAGCTGGCCGATGAAGGCGGTGCCTCCGTCTCGGCAGCGGCAGCGGATGATGCGGTCGGCCCCGTGACAGCCGATCAAGCTTTGGCGGCAACCGAAGCCCCGTCCGCAGCCGAAGCCCCGTCCGCAATTGCGGTGCCCGCACCCGCCACCGGCGAAGAGCGGGCCACCGGCGAAGAGCCGTCCGGCAGCGAAGGGCAGGTCGCCACCGGCGAAGGGCAGGTCACCGGCGAAGAGCCGTCCGGCGGCGATAGTGAGGAGGCGGAACGGGCCGAATATCGCAAAATCGCCGAACGGCGGGTGCGGCTCGGACTCCTGCTTGCGGAGGTTGGGAACAGCAACAACATTACCGTAACACAGGACGAACTCAACCAAGCCATCACGCGCGAGGTCCGCCGACATCCGGGTTATGAACGTCAAGCTCTTGATTTCTACCGTCAGAATCCGGAGGCGGTGGCTAGCTTGCGGGCGCCGATCTTCGAGGACAAGGTGATCGATTTCATCGTCGAGATGGCCAAGCTGCCGGAGCGCCGGGTGAGCCCAAAGGAGCTGCTGGCATTGCCCGAGCCCGACGATGAAAATGCCGTGACCGGCAGCGAGACGGCCGGTCCCGCGGCCGAGCCATCGGCCTGAGTGACCCATCCCTGCGCCACCGGTGTGGTGCTGTCGAGGAGATGACGATGTCGGATTACTTCGAACAGTACATGAACAACCTGGTCCCGATGGTGGTCGAGCAAACCAACCGGGGGGAGCGGGCTTATGATATCTATTCGCGTCTGCTCAAAGAGCGGATCATCTTTTTGGTCGGCCCGGTCCATGACGCGGTCGCCAGCCTGATCTGCGCTCAGCTGCTGTTCCTCGAGTCCGAAAACCCGGCCAAGGACATCGCGTTCTACATCAACTCTCCGGGCGGGGTGGTGACCTCCGGTCTGGCGATCTACGACACCATGCAATATATCCGCTCGCCGGTGTCGACCGTGTGCATCGGCCAGGCGGCGTCGATGGGCTCGCTATTGCTGTGCGCCGGCGCGAAGGGCAAGCGCTTTTCGCTGCCCAACTCGCGGATCATGATCCACCAGCCTTCCGGCGGGGCCCAGGGCCAGGCGACCGATATCGAGATCCAGGCGCGCGAAATTCTGGCTTTGCGCGCGCGGCTGAACGAGATCTATGTCCGCCATACGGGTCAGCCTCTCGAAATCATCTCGGCCGCGGTCGAACGCGACAAGTTCCTGTCACCGTTTGAAGCAATGGAATTCGGTCTTGTCGATGAAGTCGTCGAAAGCCGGCCCGGCGGCTTTGAGGAACGCGCGCGGGCGTGAGGGCCGGCAGGTCCGGTACGGTCGAAACGATTAAATAGTTGTTGATCCGCTGCAAGCCCATATACTCGGGTGCGCTGGCGGAGCGTTCGGTGTTGACCGTAGGTATGGAAGCAGTGTCGGCGCGTGCGCCCGGCCGACGGGCCGGGAAGGAAAAGGCCGCAGAGGCCAGGAGGGCACTGCGGCTGACGACGGAGTAGCGATGACCAAATCCAGCGGTGGCGACTCGAAGAACACGCTTTACTGTTCATTCTGCGGCAAGAGCCAGCACGAGGTCAGAAAGCTGATCGCCGGGCCGACCGTTTTCATTTGCGATGAATGCGTCGAACTCTGCATGGATATCATCCGTGAGGAGCACAAGACGACGCTTGTCAAATCGCGCGACGGGGTGCCGGGTCCACGCGACATCTGCAAGGTGCTCGACGATTATGTGATCGGGCAGGACCACGCCAAGCGCGTCCTGTCGGTTGCCGTGCACAACCACTACAAGCGTCTCGCCCACGGCGCCAAATCGAACGATGTCGAACTCGCCAAATCCAACATCCTGCTGGTTGGGCCGACCGGCTCGGGCAAGACGCTCCTGGCCCAGACCCTGGCGCGGATCATCGACGTGCCGTTCACGATGGCCGACGCCACGACCTTGACCGAAGCGGGCTATGTCGGCGAGGATGTCGAAAACATCATCCTGAAGCTGCTGCAGGCCGCCGACTACAATGTCGAGCGGGCCCAGCGCGGCATCGTCTATATCGACGAAGTCGACAAGATTTCGCGCAAATCGGATAATCCCTCGATCACCCGTGACGTCTCCGGCGAAGGCGTGCAGCAGGCGCTCCTCAAAATCATGGAGGGGACGATCGCTTCGGTGCCGCCGCAGGGCGGCCGCAAGCATCCGCAGCAGGAGTTCCTGCAGGTCGATACGACCAACATCCTCTTTGTCTGCGGCGGCGCGTTTTCGGGGCTGGAAAAGATCATTGCGCAGCGTCGCCAGGGCACCTCGATCGGCTTTGGCGCCGAGGTGCGCGGGCCCGACGAGCGCAAGACCGGCGAAATTCTGCGCGATCTCGAGCCGGAGGATCTGCTGAAATTCGGCCTCATTCCCGAATTTGTCGGTCGGCTGCCGGTGGTCGCGACCCTCGACGATTTGGATGAAGGGGCGCTGGTCGACATCCTGACCAAGCCGAAGAATGCGCTGGTCAAGCAGTATCAGCGGCTGTTCGAGATGGAGGATGTGCGGCTCGAACTGAACGAAGAAGCGCTGAAGGCGATTGCTCGCAAGGCGATCCTGCGCAAGACCGGAGCCCGCGGGCTGCGTTCGATCATGGAAGCGATCCTATTGGAATCGATGTTCGAACTGCCAAGCCTGGTCGGGGTCAGCGAGATCGTCATCAACCGGGAGGTCGTCGAGGGGCGGACCCAGCCGCTGCACATCTACTCGGATCGCCGCGGCGATGTCGGCACCGGCGACTAATCCGGGTGGGGATGACCGGGTTGCAATGCCGGGTTACTTGACTGCCGGCGAAACCGGGCCAACCTAGGTAAGTCAGACGCCTGTCCCCGCCGGTTCGGCTCGTTCGAACCGGCCTTAGAAATAAAGAGGGCTCATGTCAGAACTCGTGCGCGGCGCGCTTTATCCCGTCCTGCCCCTTCGCGACATCGTCGTTTTTCCCCACATGATCGTGCCGCTTTTTGTCGGCCGCGAGAAATCGGTTCGCGCCCTTGAAGATGTGATGAAGGACGATAAGCAGATTTTGCTCGTCGCCCAGAAAAATGCCGCGCAGGACGATCCGTCGACCGACGACATCTACACCATCGGGACCGTCGGCACCGTGCTGCAGCTGCTCAAATTGCCTGATGGCACGGTCAAGGTTCTGGTCGAAGGCGGGCACCGTGCGCGCATCACCGGGTTTGCCGATAACGAAACATTTTTTCAGGCCCATGCCGACGGCATTGCCGAAAAGTCCGGCGACCGGCAGGAGATGGCGGCGTTGGCTCGGACGGTAGTTACGCAGTTCGAGCAGTACATCAAACTCAACAAGAAGATCCCGCCCGAGGTGCTGGTCTCGATCAATCAGATCGACGACCCGGCCAAGCTGGCCGATACCGTCGCCTCGCATCTGACGCTCAAAATTCCGGAAAAGCAGGAATTGCTCGAGACCGAAGCGGTCGGCGACCGGCTCGAAAAAGTGTTCTCCCACATGGAGGGCGAGATCGGCGTCCTGCAGGTCGAAAAGCGGATCCGAAACCGCGTCAAGCGTCAAATGGAGAAGACGCAGCGTGAGTACTACCTGAACGAGCAGATGAAGGCCATCCAGAAGGAGCTCGGCGAGGGCGAAGATGGCCGCGACGAAATGGCCGAACTGGAAGAGCGCATCAACAAGACCGCCTTTACCAAGGAGGCGCGCGATAAGGCGATGGCGGAGCTCAAGAAGCTGCGCACGATGAGCCCGATGTCGGCCGAAGCGACGGTGGTGCGCAACTATCTCGATTGGCTGCTGTCGGTGCCGTGGAGCAATCGGACCAAGATCAAACGCGATATCAAGAGCGCCGAAAAAGTGCTGAACGCCGACCATTTCGGGCTCGAAAAGGTCAAGGAGCGCATTCTCGAATATCTCGCTGTCCAGCAGCGGATGAAGAAGATGAAAGGGCCGATTCTGTGCCTGGTCGGCGCGCCGGGGGTTGGCAAGACCTCGCTCGGCAAATCCGTGGCGCGCGCCACCGGTCGCAATTTCGTGCGGATGTCGCTGGGCGGGGTGCGTGACGAAGCCGAGATCCGCGGCCATCGCCGGACCTATATCGGGTCGATGCCGGGCAAGATTCTGCAAGGAATGAAAAAGGCGAAGTCGTCGAACCCGTTGTTCCTGCTTGACGAAGTCGACAAGCTCGGCGCCGACTGGCGCGGCGATCCGTCATCGGCACTGCTTGAGGTGCTTGATCCCGAGCAGAACGGTGCCTTCAACGATCATTATCTCGAGGTCGATTACGACCTGTCGGATGTGATGTTTGTCACCACGGCGAACACGCTGCGGATCCCGCAGCCGTTGCTTGACCGTATGGAGATCATCCGCATCCCCGGATACACCGAGGATGAAAAGGTCGAGATCGCACGCCGCCACCTGATCCCCAAGCAGATGACCGCGCACGGCATCCGCAAGAACGAGTGGAGCATCAGCGAGGACGCCATCCGCGACCTCATTCGCCATTACACGCGCGAAGCGGGGGTGCGCAACCTCGAGCGCGAGATCGCCAATCTGACCCGCAAGGCGATCAAAGACATCCTGATGAAAAAGAGCGAGCGGGTCGCGGTGACCCGCCGCAATCTCGAGAAGTATGCCGGGGTCCGGCGCTTCCGGTTTGGCGAAGCGGAGAGCGAGGATCTGGTCGGGGTCACGACCGGGCTTGCCTGGACCGAGGTCGGTGGCGAGTTGCTGACGATCGAAGCGGTGACGTTGCCGGGCAAGGGTCGGGTGACGGCGACCGGCAAGCTCGGCGAGGTGATGAAAGAATCGGTCCAGGCTGCCGAGAGCTTTGTCAAGTCGCGCAGCCACGCCTTTGGCATCCTGCCGACGATCTTTGAAAAGCGCGATATCCACGTCCACGTCCCGGAGGGGGCGACGCCAAAAGACGGACCGTCTGCCGGGGTGGCGATGGTCACGTCGATCGTGTCAGTCCTGACCGGCATTCCGGTCAAGAGTTCGGTGGCAATGACGGGTGAGATCACCCTGCGCGGACGCGTGTTGCCGATCGGCGGCGTTAAGGAAAAGCTGCTGGCGGCGTTGCGCGGCGGTCTGAAGACAGTGCTGATCCCGCAGGAAAACGAGAAGGACCTCGCCGAGATTCCCGATAATGTAAAGCGCGGGCTCAAGATCACTCCGGTCGGCACGGTCGACGAACTGCTGAAGCATGCGCTGGCGTCGCCGCTGACCCCGGTGGCGTGGTCGGATGACAGCGAGCCGCCGCCGGTAATTCCCGCTTCTGGTGAGGAACGGTCGGGGCTAGTCACCCATTGATGTTCTGTTGACTGGGCCCTGGTCGATCGTGTCATACCCAAGGCAGGATCGAAAACACCCGGTATTGCCTCAGAATTGCTTTGGTCTGTGGCGGCGCGGGCAATTGACGTAATAACGCCCGCCCTCTAAACTGTTTGGCGAACAGGTGCAGGAAACAGTTTGGAATACTCGGAGGGGATAGCCCGTGAACAGGAACGAACTCGTCGATGCCGTTGCCAACAAATCCGAATTGAAAAAATCGGATGCGAGCCGGGCTGTCGACGCGGTGTTCGATGCGATTGAGGAAGCGTTGAAGAAGGGTGACGAGGTCCGTCTGGTCGGCTTCGGGACCTTTTCGGTGGCCTCGCGGGCGGCGTCCGAGGGACGCAATCCTCGGACCGGGGAAAAAATCCAGATCGCCGCCTCCAAGCAACCCAAGTTCAAGCCGGGGAAGGGGTTGCGCGACTCGTTGAACTGAACGCCGCACCCTCAAAACCGCGCATAGAACGCGGGTGACCGGCTGCGCGGCTTGCACGAGCCGCCACTGCACCACGGTTGCGGGCGATTAGCTCAGCCGGCAGAGCACCTCGTTTACACCGAGGGAGTCGGGGGTTCAAATCCCTCATCGCCCACCATATTTCCAGATACGGATCACCCGGCGAACCTGCAATTTGCCGGTCCGCGGCAGGCGGCCGCCTTGACACCCCGATCGCCGCGCGATAAACGATGCCGCGGAGCGGTAGGGGATGGCCGCCCCAGATGGGGGCGTAGCTCAGTTGGTTAGAGCGCCGGCCTGTCACGCCGGAGGTCGCGGGTTCGAGCCCCGTCGCTCCCGCCATCGACCGCGGAGACGACCAGATGGGTGGCACACATGGCCACTCGATGGGAGGATCCTGTCTATACGTTGCACGGTGGACACGCGTCCTGCTGATGATCCCCAGAGGCATAGTGCGGGTCCGCGCGGAGGCGGTCGTGGAGAGCCTGGAAGCCCTGTTGCGCGAGTGGTTTGCTGTTCTGGTGTTTCTGGCCATCGCCGGGGCAATCGCGGTTGCGATGGTCGTCGGATCGCTGCTGCTCGGTCGGCAGCGGCCCGACAGCGAGAAGCTGTCGCCTTATGAATGCGGGTTCGAACCGTTCGAGGATGCGCGGATCCGGTTTGATGTGCGCTATTACCTGGTGGCGATCCTGTTCATCATCTTCGATCTGGAGGTTGCTTTTCTGTTTCCGTGGGCGGTGTCGCTGGGGGATGTCGGCTTGTTCGGCTTCTGGTCGATGGTCGTATTCCTCGGCGTGCTGACGGTGGGCTTTATCTACGAGTGGCGCAAGGGAGCGCTCGAATGGGAATGAGCAACGCGCCGACGAGCCCGGTTCTGCCGGGGCCCGAGCAAGATCTGTTATTGCGGGCGGCGACGACCGAAATCCGGGACAAAGGCTTTCTTGTGGCCAGGCTCGACAATCTCGTCAATTGGGCGCGCGGCGGTTCGCTGTGGCCGATGACGTTCGGTTTGGCCTGCTGCGCGGTTGAGATGATGCATACCGGCGCCAGCCGCTATGACCTCGACCGTTTCGGCGTGGTGTTCCGCGCCAGCCCGCGCCAGGCCGATGTGATGATCGTCGCCGGCACCCTGTGCAACAAAATGGCTCCGGCGCTGCGCAAGGTCTACGATCAGATGGCGGAGCCGCGCTGGGTGATTTCGATGGGCTCGTGCGCCAACGGCGGCGGCTATTATCACTATTCCTATTCGGTGGTGCGCGGCTGCGACCGCATTGTGCCGGTCGACGTCTATGTACCAGGTTGTCCACCGACAGCGGAGGCGTTGCTTTACGGGGTGCTCGTGCTGCAGAAAAAGATCCGCCGCACCAGCAATTTCGCCCGGTAGCCGGCATTTGTAATGGAACAGCAACTGAAGAAGCTCAGTGATTATGTGGCTGCCGCCTGGCCGGCGGTGGTGACCGGCAGCGAGATCCGCCATCGTGAGTTGTCGATCGGGGTCGAGCGCGTGGCGCTCGCCGAGGTACTGCGCTTTTTGCGCGATGATGCCAAGTGCCGGTTCACAATTCTGTGCGACATTTGCGGCGTCGATTATCCCGACCGGCCGCGGCGCTTTGAGGTCGTCTACAATCTGCTGAGCATCAGCCTGAACCAGCGCATCCGGGTCAAGGTCGAGACCAATGAAGACGATTCGGTGCCGTCGGCGACCGTGCTCTTCAGCAGCGCCGGATGGTGGGAGCGCGAAGCCTGGGATCTGTTCGGGATCTATTTTGACGGCAATCCCGACCTGCGACGGATCTTGACCGATTACGGGTTTGAAGGACACCCGCTGCGCAAGGATTTCCCACTGACCGGCTATGTCGAGGTGCGCTACGACGAGCAGCAAAAGCGCGTCGTCTATGAGCCGGTGCGGCTGCAGCAGGAATTCCGCCGGTTCGATTTTCTGTCGCCGTGGGAGGGAATGGATAAGGTCCTGCCCGGTGACGAAAAGGCGGTCGAAGGCGAGGGTGCTGCTCCCCCCGGAGCGGTGCGATGAGCGCCGATCGATCGGGCGCCCCGCTTGCTGCAGCGAGCGAATTGGAGGGACCGCCGCGCATCAAGAATTTTATGATGAATTTCGGGCCGCAGCACCCGGCGGCGCATGGCGTGATGCGGCTGGTGCTCGAAATGGATGGTGAGGTCGTCGAGCGCGCCGATCCGCATATCGGTCTGTTGCACCGCGGTACCGAAAAGCTGATCGAGTACAAGACGTATCTGCAAGCGATCCCGTATTTCGACCGGCTCGACTATGTATCGCCGATGTGCCAGGAGCATGCGTTCGCGCTGGCGGTCGAAAAGCTGATGGGAATCACGCCGCCGCCGCGTGCGCAATACATTCGGGTGATCTTTGCCGAGATCACCCGCATCCTCAACCATCTCTTATGCGTTTGCGCATTCGCGCTCGATATCGGCGCGCTGACCCCGTTTTTGTGGGGGTTCGAGGAGCGCGAGCGGCTGATGGAGTTCTATGAGCGCGCTTCCGGGGCGCGGCTGCACGCCAATTATTTCCGCCCAGGCGGGGTGCATCTCGACCTGCCCGCGGGTCTGGTCGAGGACATCCTCGCGTTCTGCCAGACCTTTCCGCAGACAATCGACGATATCGAGCGGTTGTTGACCGAAAACCGCATCTTCAAGGAGCGCAGCGTCGATATTGGCGTCGTCACCGCCGCGCAGGCGCAGGATTGGGGGTTTTCGGGTCCAATGCTGCGCGGTTCGGGCGTCGCCTGGGATTTGCGCCGGGCCCAGCCCTACGACGTCTACGACAAGATGGATTTTGATGTGCCGATCGGCCGCAACGGCGATTCCTACGACCGCTATCTGGTGCGGGTCGAAGAGATGCGTCAGTCGGTCCGGATCATCGAGCAAGCGGTTGCGCAGATGCCGCAGGGCCCGATCAAGCTCAACGACCGCAAAGTGTCGCCGCCGCCACGCGCTGAGATGAAGAGCTCGATGGAGGCATTGATCCATTTTTTCAAACTTTACACCGAAGGTTATCACGTGCCGGCGGGCGAGACCTACACCGCGGTCGAGGCGCCGAAGGGCGAGTTCGGCGTCTATCTTGTGGCCGATGGCACCAACCGGCCGTACCGCTGCAAGATCCGGGCGCCGGGCTTCGCGTTTCTGCAGGCTGCCGATTTCATGTGCCGCGGCCATATGCTGGCCGATGTGGTGGCGATCATCGGCTCGATGGATATCGTCTTTGGCGAGGTCGACCGATGAACACGCCCGGCGTCGCTGCTGCCGTCGAGCAGCCGGAGAGCTTTGCGTTCACGGCTGAGAACCTGGCGGCGGCCAAAGCGCATATCGCCAAATACCCGCCGGGACGCCAGGCGAGCGCGGTGCTGCCGCTGCTCGATCTGGCACAGCGGCAAAGCGGCGGCTGGTTGCCGCGGGCGGCAATGGATTATGTCGCCGGGCTGCTGGAGATGGCGCCGATCCGCGTCTACGAAATCGGCACCTTTTACACGATGTTCAATTTGCGGCCGGTCGGGCGCTATCTGCTGCAGGCCTGCACCACGACACCGTGCTGGCTGCGCGGGTCCGACGACGTCGTCGCCGCCTGCGAGCGCAAGCTCGGGATCGGCATCGGCGAGACCACGCCTGATGGCCGCTTTACTCTGGTTGAGGTCGAATGCCTCGGCGCTTGTGTCAACGCGCCGGTGCTCCAGGTCAACGACGATTTTTACGAAGATCTTGACGGCCCGGCGACCGAGGCTCTGCTCGACGCGTTTTGCGCCGGCAAGCCGCCGTCGCCCGGCTCGGTGATCGGCCGGCAGGCCTCCGAACCGGTGACCGGCCCGACCACCTTGACGATTCCGGCGGCGCCCTCGGGCAGCCGTGCTGAGAGGACATGATGCTCGCCGACCGCGACCGCATTTTTACCAACCTCTATGGCCGCGACGACTGGCGCCTCGATGGCGCGCGGCGCCGCGGTGACTGGGATGGTACCAGGGACCTGATCCTGAAAGGCAGGGACTGGATCGTTGAAGAAGTCAAGCAATCGGGTCTGCGCGGTCGTGGCGGCGCCGGGTTTCCGACCGGTCTCAAATGGTCGTTCATGCCAAAACAGAGCGACCGCCCGACCTATCTTGTCGTCAATGCCGATGAGAGCGAGCCGGGGACGTGCAAGGATCGCGACATCATGCGCCACGACCCGCAAAAGCTGGTCGAGGGTGCCCTGCTTGCCTCGGTCGGAATGGGGGTGCACCACTCCTACATCTACATCCGCGGCGAGTTCTATAACGAGGCGCGACGGCTGCAAGCGGCCATCGATGAGGCCTATGCGGCAGGGCTGATCGGCAACAACGCCTGTGGCTCCGGTTACGATTTTGAACTCTATCTGCATCGCGGCGCCGGCGCCTATATCTGCGGCGAGGAAACCGGGCTGCTCGAGAGCCTGGAGGGCCGCAAGGGCCAGCCGCGGCTGAAGCCGCCTTTCCCCGCCGCGGTCGGGCTCTATGGTTGCCCGACAACGGTCAACAACGTCGAGACGATCGCGGTCGTGCCGACAATCCTCAGGCGCGGCGGCGCGTGGTTTAGCGGGATTGGCCGGCCAAAGAACAGCGGGACAAAGATTTTCTGCATCTCCGGCCACGTCAACGCGCCATGCAATGTCGAAGAGGAGATGGGCATCTCGCTCAAGGAGTTGGTCGATCATCATGCCGGCGGGGTGCGCGGCGGCTGGGACAATCTGTTGGCGGTGATCCCCGGCGGATCATCGGTGCCGGTGTTGCCGAAATCGATCTGCGACACCGTGCTGATGGATTTCGACAGTCTGCAGGCGGTCAAGAGCGGGCTCGGCACCGCCGCCGTCATCGTCATGGACAAATCGACCGATATCGTCAAAGCCATCGCCCGGCTCTCTGAATTCTACAAGCATGAGAGCTGCGGGCAGTGCACGCCGTGCCGCGAGGGCTGCGGCTGGATGTGGCGGGTCATGGAGCGCATGGTCAAAGGCAACGCGTCGCCGACCGAAATCGACCTGCTGCTCGATGTCTCCTACGAGGTTGAGGGTCATACGATCTGCGCGCTGGGCGATGCCGCGGCGTGGCCGGTGCAAGGGCTGATCCGGCATTTCCGGCCGGAGATCGAGCGTCGGATCGTCGAATATCGGGCCGCCGCGCTGCCCAAAGCGGCGGAGTAGAGGATGCCGAAGCTGACGATCGACGGCGGCGAAATCGAAGTCCCGCCGGGGACCACGATCTTGCAGGCCTGCGAACTCGCCGGGATCGAGGTCGCGCATTTTTGCTTTCACGAGCGGCTGGCGATTGCCGGCAATTGCCGCATGTGCCTGGTCGAGGTCGAGCGTTCGCCAAAGCCGATCGCGTCATGCGCGATGCCGGTGGCCGAGGGGATGGTGGTCCATACCAAATCGCCAAAGGCATTAAAGGCGCAAAAAGGAGTGATGGAGTTCCTGCTGATCAACCATCCGCTCGACTGCCCGATCTGCGACCAGGGCGGCGAGTGCGATCTGCAGGACCAGGCCATGGCCTACGGCTTTGACCGCGGGCGCTACGAAGAAAACAAGCGCGCGGTGCGTGACAAGAATTTCGGCCCACTGGTCGAAACCCATATGACGCGCTGCATTCATTGCACCCGCTGCATCCGATTTTTAACCGAGATCGCCGGCGTTCAGGAATTGGGCGCGACCGCGCGCGGCGAAAACATGGAGATCACGACTTATGTCGAGCGCGCACTCGGCTCGGAATTGTCCGCCAATATCATCGATTTGTGCCCGGTCGGGGCGTTGACCTCAAAACCTTACGCGTTTACCGCGCGCCCGTGGGAATTGGTCAAGACCGAATCGGTCGACGTGCTCGATGCGGTCGGCAGCAACATCCGGATTGATGCGCGTGGCGATCAGGTTCTGCGCGTGCTGCCGCGGGTCAATGAAGCCATCAATGAAGAGTGGATTTCCGACAAGACGCGCTATGCCATCGACGGATTGCGACGCCGGCGGCTCGATCGCCCCTATGTCGGCCGCCGCGGCGTCCGGGCCGAGACCGACTGGCGCGAGGCGCTCGAGACTGTCGCCGACCGGCTGAAGAATGTTCCCGGTGAGCGCATTGCCGCGATCGCCGGCGATTTGTGCGATGCCGAATCGATGTTTGCGCTGAAGCAGTTGCTGACCGGGCTCGGAACCACCAGCCTCGATTGCCGCCAGGATGGGGCCAAGCTCGATCCGCATTGCCGCGCCGGTTATCTGTTCAACACCACGATCGCTGGTATCGAACAGGCCGATTGCTGCTTGTTGATCGGCACCAACCCGCGCTGGGAGGCGCCGCTTGTCAATGCGCGGTTGCGCAAGCGGCATCTTGCAGGCGGGTTGGAGATTGCGGCGATCGGGCCGAAGTTCGATCTGAGTTTTCCGGTGTGGATGCTGGGTGAAGGCGGCAGCACTTTGGGTGCGATCGCCGGCGGCGCTGATCCCTGGTGCGAAAAGCTGCGCGCCGCCAAAAAACCCATGCTGATCGTTGGGCAAGGGGCACTTGCCCGGCGCGATGGCGGCCAGGTGTTGGCGATGGCGCGGGCGATCGCAGAAAACTACGGGCTCGTGCGCGACGATTGGAACGGGTTCAATGTGCTGCATCGCGCCGCGGCGCGGGTCGGCGGGCTCGATCTCGGTTTTGTGCCGGGACCCGGCGGGTACGATGTCGCCGGCATCGTCGAGGGCTGCCGGTCGGGTCGGATCGAAATGCTCTATCTGCTCGGCGCCGATGAGATCGACACCGACGACCTCGGGGCGGCTTTTGTCGTCTATCAGGGACATAATGGCGATCGCGGGGCGGCGCGCGCCGACGTGATCCTGCCGGGGGCGGCCTATACCGAAAAGGACGGGACCTACGTCAACACCGAAGGCCGGGTGCAGTTCGCTCGGCGCGCGGTGTTTCCGCCGGGCGAGGCGCGCGAGGACTGGAAGATCATCCGTGCGCTCTCGGGCATTGCCGGCCGCCCGCTTGCTTATGACAGCCTCGGCGAACTGCGCCGGCATCTCTGCGCCACCTACCCGACTTTTGCCGAGCCCGATCAGGTAATACGCGCGGCATGGGGCGAGTTTGGTCAGCCCGGGCCGGTCGATCCGGCGGTGTTCACTTATCCGATCACCGATTTTTATCGCACCGACCCGATCAGCCGGGCGAGCGCCACGATGGCCGAATGCAGCGACGTTTTCCTGGTGCATCGCGGCGAATTATCAGCACGGACCGGCACCCATGCATAGTTTTTGGAGCGGCTATGCCGGGATGACGATCATCACCGTCGGCGAAGCGCTGGCGGTGATCGTGCCGTTGCTGATTGCGGTCGCCTATCTGACCTATTTCGAGCGCAAGGTGCTGGCCCTCTCGCAATTGCGCAAAGGACCGAACGTCGTCGGCCCGTTTGGATTGCTGCAGCCCTTTGCCGACGGCCTGAAGCTCCTGATCAAGGAAACGGTGATCCCGAGCGGTGCCAATCGGGCCGTGTTCGTCGCAGCGCCGGTGGTGACATTCACTTTGAGTCTTGTCGCCTGGGCGGTGATCCCGTTCGACGTCCACACCGTCGTTGCCAACATCAATGTCGGAATCCTGTATCTGTTCGCGATCAGTTCGCTCGGCGTATACGGCATCATCCTCGCCGGTTGGGCCTCCAACTCACGTTACGCGTTTTTGGGCGCGCTGCGTTCGGCGGCGCAGATGGTGTCCTACGAAGTCGCAATCGGCTTTGTGCTGGTGACCGTTTTGCTGTGCGCCGGTTCGCTGAACCTGAGCAAAATCGTCGAGGCGCAACGCACGATCTGGTTTGTCGTGCCGCTGTTGCCGATGGCCGTGGTGTTTTTCATCTCCGGTCTCGCCGAAACCAACCGTGCCCCGTTCGACATCGTCGAAGGCGAGAGCGAGATCGTCGCCGGCTATTTTGTCGAATATTCGGCGATGGCGTTTGCGCTGTTTTACCTTGGCGAATACGCCAACATGATCCTGATTAGCGCGATGACCAGCGTGCTGTTTTTTGGCGGCTGGCTGGCGCCGTTCGGGGTCCCGCCATTCACCTGGATTCCCGGGTGGATCTGGTTTTTTGGCAAGATCGCGCTGTTGTCGTTTGTGTTTTTATGGGTCCGCGCCACCTTTCCGCGGTTCCGCTATGACCAGTTGATGCGGCTCGGCTGGAAGGTGTTTCTGCCGTTTTCGCTGTTCTACCTGCTGCTCACGGCGGGTGTGCTGATCGCCACCGGATGGGCGACATCGCGTTGAGCATGAAACAAGATAGGGGAGTCGAGTGATGGCCTTGAAGGCGCGCAGTCTGTTGCTGAGCGAATTGCTCTCGGGGCTCGCGCTGACCTTGCGTTACATGTTCAAGGGTGCGGTCACGGTCAATTATCCCTATGAAAAGGGGCCGTTGAGCAGCCGGTTTCGCGGCGAGCACGCGTTGCGCCGCTATCCTAATGGCGAGGAACGCTGTATCGCGTGCAAATTATGCGAGGCGATCTGTCCCGCATTGGCGATCACGATCGAGGCTGAACCGCGCGCCGATGGCAGCCGGCGTACGACGCGCTATGATATCGATATGACCAAATGCATCTATTGCGGGTATTGTCAGGAGGCCTGCCCGGTCGATGCGATCGTCGAAGGCCCGAATTTTGAGTTCGCTACTGAGACCCGCGAAGAATTGTTCTACGACAAGCAAAAATTGCTGGATAACGGCGATCGCTGGGAGGCCGAGATTGCCAGAAACCTGGCGCTCGATGCCCCCTATCGGTGACGTCGTCATCCGCCCTTGGCTGACATCGATCAAAGCATTCATGCGTCGCCCTCTCCCACCGGCTTTCTGTCCTGACCCTCGCCTGCCGGCAGCGGAAGAGGCGGGGGCGCTCGTCCCGCAAATTGCGCCGCAGAGGATAGGGTCGCCCTTCTCGCGTGTTGCGCGAGGAGGTGGTGATTCCGAGGCTGCGTTGCGACGCGCCGATGGTTGTGCCCCCGGGCGGGGATAGGGGAAGCACGGCGATGATTGTCCAGACGATCCTGTTCTACGTCTTCGCCGCCGCTGCGGTGGGTTCGGGTGTCACGGTGGTGGCGGCCCGCAACCCGGTGCATTCGGTGCTGTTTCTGATCCTGGCTTTTTTCAGTACCGCCGCGCTGTTTCTGCTGATCGGCGCCGAATTCCTGGCAATGATCCTGATCATCGTCTATGTCGGCGCGGTTGCGGTGCTGTTTTTGTTTGTCGTGATGATGCTCAATATCGATTTTAACGAACTCCGCAGCGGCTTTGTCCGCTATCTGCCAGTCGGCGCTCTTGTCGGCGTGATCCTGCTGGCCGAATTGATCCTGATCTCGGTCGGTTGGGCGGTGACGCCGGCCCATGCCGTTTTCGCGGCGGCCGCACCCGCAGGTGCTGCCGGGATCGACAACACCCGCGCTCTCGGCGATATTCTCTATACCCGCTATCTGCTGGCGTTCCAGATCGCGGGCTTGATTTTGCTGGTGGCGATGATTGGCGCGATCGTGTTGACCCTGCGCCACCGCGCCGATGTGCGCCGGCAATCGATCGCAGCACAAATTGCCCGCACCCGCGCGCAGTCGGTCGAAGTGGTCAAAGTGGCGGTCGGGGAGCGGGTATCGTCATGATCGGTCTTCCGCATTACCTGACGGTGGCCGCAATCCTGTTTACGCTCGGGATTTTCGGCATCTTTCTGAACCGCAAGAACGTCATTATCATCCTGATGTCGATCGAGCTTATGCTGCTCGCGGTCAACATCAATCTCGTGGCGTTTTCGGTCTTCCGCGCCAACCTGATCGGCCAGGCTTTTGCGATGTTCGTGCTGACCGTGGCCGCGGCCGAAGCGGCGATCGGGCTGGCGATTCTCGTCACCTATTTCCGCATTCGCGGCACGATTGCGGTCCAGGACATCAATATGATGAAGGGTTAAAAGGGGCGGGGAGGGGATGTGCTGCTCGCTCGACAGATAGACGCTCGACCGCCGGTTTGCCGGTCTCGCCCGGGTTGCGGGCGTCAGCCCTTGTCCTTTGCGATCGCGATCGCCGACGATCCGGCGCTGGCGGCGCTGCCGCTTCGTATGATTTGCGGCACCGCGGCGATCCTGCCGGTGGCGGCCAGAGGACCAGTCCGAGGATCATCCAGAGGATCACATGGGAGCTGACGCCATCGCGGTTGCCGTCGTCTTCCTGCCGCTCGCTGCTGCGGTTGTCGTCGGCTTTTTTGGCCGGGCGATCGGCGATCGCGGCTCGCAGGTGATCACCTGTGGCGCGTTGCTGGCGGCGGCCGCGCTCGGGATCGCGCTGTTTCGCGACATCCTCGCAATGACCGGGCCGCAGATCATTCCGCTCTACCGGTGGATCGTGGCCGGCGGCATCGATGTGACCTGGTCGCTTCGGCTTGATACCTTGAGCGGCGTGATGATCCTCGTCGTCACGATCATCTCGTCAATGGTCCATGTCTATTCGGTCGGCTACATGGCCGAGGACAAGTCGATCCCGCGGTTCATGGCCTATCTGAGCCTGTTCACCTTTTTCATGTTGGCGCTGGTCACGTCGAACGACTTTCTGCAGCTGTTTTTTGGCTGGGAGGGCGTCGGCCTCAGTTCGTATCTGCTGATCGGGTTCTGGTACGACCGACCCGCGGCCAACGCCGCAGCAATCAAGGCGTTCATCGTCAACCGGATCGGTGATTTCGGCTTTTCGCTCGGCATCTTTACCGTCTTTGTGATCTTTGGCACGCTCAGATTTCCCGAGGTTTTTGCTGCTGCCCCCAAAGTCGTCGGCCAGACAACCGATTTTCTCGGCTGGCGAGTGGATTCGCTCACTCTCGCCTGCATCCTGTTGTTCATCGGTGCGATGGGCAAATCGGCGCAGATCCCGCTACACACCTGGCTGCCCGATGCGATGGAGGGCCCGACCCCGGTTTCCGCCTTGATCCATGCTGCGACGATGGTCACCGCTGGCGTCTTCATGGTGGCCCGGTTGTCGCCACTGTTCGAATATTCGGCGACGGCCCTCGTGGTCGTCGGCGTGATCGGCGGCACCACCGCGTTTTTTGCCGCCACCGTCGGCATGGCGCAAAACGACATCAAGCGGGTCGTCGCCTATTCGACCTGCAGCCAGCTTGGCTACATGTTCATAGCGGCGGGCGTCTCAGCCTATACCGCCAGCATGTTCCACTTGTTTACGCATGCCTTTTTCAAGGGTCTGTTGTTTCTGTGCTGTGGTTCGGTGATCCACGCGATGGGCGGCGAGCAGGACATGCGCCGCATGGGCGGGCTGTGGCGCAAGACCCCGGTCACCTATGTGACGATGTGGATCGGCGCGCTGTCGCTGAGCGGGATTCCGCCGCTGTCCGGTTATTGGTCAAAGGACACAATTCTCGACGCGGCCTGGGCCTCCGGTTCCGCGGTCGGCCGCTACGGCTGGGTGCTCGGCACCGTCGCGGCGTTTATGACCGCGTTCTATATCGCACGCGTCATGTTCATGACGTTTCACGGCAAGCCGCGCGCCGATCACGAAACGATGCATCATGCGCATGAGAGCGCCTGGGTCATGCTGATCCCCCTGATCGTATTGGCGATGGGCGCCGCCATTCTGGGCGGGCTTCTCGATGGTGACTTTATCGGCCAGGGTCGTGGCAGCTTCTGGAAGGCGGCGATCTTTGTCCTGCCGGCGCACAACGCGTTGTCGCAAGCCGAGGGCATACCCTTTATCATTCGTTGGCTGCCGTTTCTCTGCGGCGTCGGCGGTCTCGTTACCGCCTATGTCTTCTATGTCGTAAACCCGCAAATACCGCAGCGCCTGGCCCAGCAATACCGTGTCATCTACCTGTTCATCTTGAACAAATGGTATTTTGACGAACTCTACGACCGGCTGTTTGTGCGTCCGGCGGTCATGATCGGCGACGGTTTGTGGAAGGCGGGCGACGGGCTGTTGATCGACGGGCTCGGACCAAACGGGGTAGCGGCGGTGACCCGCGATTTGTCGCGCCAGGCGAGCCGCCTGCAAACCGGCTATCTTTATCACTACGCCTTTGTGATGCTGATCGGCCTCGCGGGCTTTGTGACCTGGTATCTGCTGCCCCGTTAGGCGAGAGGCAATCGTCGTGATCCATTGGCCGCTGCTCTCGCTGGTGACGTTTGTGCCGCTGGTCGGCGTGTTTTTCATCATCATCGCGCGCGGTGACGAGGCGGTGGTCGCGAGCAACGCGCGCTTTATCGCGTTGTGGACGTCGCTCGCCGATTTCGGTCTATCAATCCTGCTCTGGATCTATTTTGATCCCAACACCGCCGGGTTCCAGTTTGTCGAGCGCGCCGATTGGATCAATCTCGGCGGCTTCTCGATCAGCTACCATATGGGGATCGACGGCATTTCGCTGTTTTTTATTCTGCTGTCGACGCTGCTGACTTTTTTGTCGATCCTGTCAAGCTGGGTGGTGATCAAGTTTCAGGTCAAGGAATACATGATTGCATTCCTCGCCTTGGAAACGCTGATGGTCGGCATCTTCTGTGCGCTGAATTTTATTGTATTCTATGTATTCTTCGAAGGCGTGCTGATCCCGATGTTTTTGATCATCGGGGTATGGGGTGGTGACAACCGTATCTATTCGGCCTTCAAGTTTTTTCTGTATACGCTGCTCGGCTCGGTGCTGATGCTGCTGGGGATTCTCGCGATCTACTTTCAGACCGGATCGACCGATATCGAATATGTACTGGCTCACGCCAATTTGATCCCCTTTGGTCTGCAGAAATGGCTGTGGCTGGCGTTTTTTGCCTCGTTTGCGATCAAGGTGCCGATGTGGCCGGTCCATACCTGGTTGCCCGACGCTCATGTCGAGGCGCCGACCGCCGGTTCGGTCATTCTTGCCGGCATTCTCCTCAAGCTTGGCGGCTACGGTTTTGTCCGCTTCTCGCTGCCGATGTTCCCGCTCGCCTCGCATTTTTTCACGCCGCTGATCTTTACGCTCAGCGTCATTGCGGTGATCTACACCTCGCTCGTGGCGCTCGCCCAGACCGATATGAAAAAGCTGATCGCCTATTCGTCGATCGCTCATATGGGCTTTGTGACGATGGGCATCTTTGCCGTCACCTCCGAAGCGCTGCAAGGCGCGATGATCCAGATGCTGAGTCACGGCTTTGTCTCGGCTGCGCTGTTCTTGTGCGTTGGCGTGCTCTATGACCGCCTCCACACCCACGAGATCGCGCGGTTTGGCGGTCTGGTCGAGCGTATGCCGGCTTATGCTTTTGTGTTCATGGTGTTCACCCTGGCGGCGATCGGTTTGCCCGGGACCAGCGGCTTTGTCGGCGAGTTCCTGATCCTGCTGGGGACGTTCAGGGTCAGCACGACCGAGGCCGTGCTCGCGGCAACCGCTCTGTTTCTGGCGCCGGCCTATATGCTCTACCTCTATCGTCGCGTCATCTTTGGCACCCTGACCCGGGTTGATTTGCGCGGCATCCTTGATCTCGATCTGCGCGAGAAGGCGATTTTTGTACCGCTCCTCGCACTGACCCTGTGGATGGGTCTCTATCCGACATCATTTGTGCGGCCGATCCAAGTCTCGGCCAATCACATCATCGAGCAGGTGACCGCCGCTGTCGACAGCGCCGGCCCACTCCACGCCAGCCTGCGCTGAGGGCGCCCGCGGATGCCGCATTATCCCTTTCCGGCAATAGCGCCGGCGGTCCCCGAAATCCTGCTCGCCGGGCTGGCGATGGCGCTGCTGGTGTTGGGCGCCTTCAGAGGCGAACGCTCAACGCGCGAGGTTTCCTGGCTGGCAGTCGTGGCGCTGGTCGCGGTGTTTATCGTCAATCTGGCTCAGGGCGGTCAGTCGCATTTTGCCTTTTACGGCATGTTCGTCAGCGACGCCTTTGCTGTCTTCACCAACGCGCTGGTGCTGATCGGCTCGGCGATCACGATCATCATGGGTCTCCAATACGACGAGGATGAGCGGATCGCGCGCTTCGAATTCCCGGTTCTGGTCATGCTGGCGACCACCGGGATGATGCTGATGATCTCGGCGCACGATCTGATCATCCTTTACGCCGGTCTGGAATTGCAGAATTTGGCGCTCTACGTGGCGGCGAGCTTCAATCGTGATTCGGCGCGGTCGAGCGAGGCCGGGCTCAAATACTTTGTGCTTGGCGGGCTGTCTTCCGGCATATTGCTGTACGGTCTCTCCCTGGTCTACGGTTTTGCCGGGACCACCGGGTTTGCCGACCTGGCCCAGCTTTTCGCCGGCGGCGGGCCGGTTTCGCCGGGCGTTATCGTCGGTCTTGCCTTTATCATTGCCGGGCTTGCCTTCAAGATATCGGCGGTGCCATTCCACATGTGGACGCCGGATGTTTATGAAGGCGCCCCGACCCCGGTCGCCGCTTTTTTTGCGGTTGCCCCGAAACTCGCCGCTTTCGCGCTGTTCGTGCGGGTGCTGATCGAGCCGTTTGGTCCGCTATTTGCCGAGTGGCGGCAGATCGTCTTGTTCATTTCGGTCGCCTCGATGGTGTTCGGCGCCGTGGCTGCGATTGCCCAGCGCAGCATCAAGCGGCTGATGGCCTACAGTTCGATCGGCCATGTCGGCTACGCGCTGATCGGGTTGGCCACCGGCACCGCGGCCGGGGTCCGCGGCATACTGATCTATCTCGCGATCTATCTGGTGATGACCGTCGGCGCCTGGGCGGTGATCCTGTGCATGCGCCGCCAAGGCCGGATGCTCGAGGAAATCTCCGATCTGTCCGGGCTGTCGCACACTCATCCAGCCCTCGCGCTCGCCTTGGCGATCTTCATGTTCTCATTGACCGGGCTGCCGCCAACCGCCGGGTTTTTCGCCAAGCTCTACATCTTTTTCGCTGCAATCAATGCGCAGCTGTTCGGTCTGGCGGTGATCGGCGTCGTCACCAGCGTGATCGGCGCATTTTATTATTTCCGCGTTGTCAAGGTCATGTATTTCGATGAGCCCGTTGCGGCCTTCGATCGACCATTCAGCTTTGAACTGCAGAGCGTATTGGTGGTCACCGCGATCATTACCCTGTTCTTCTTTGCGTTGCCGGGGCCGTTGATCGGCGGCGCTGACGCCGCGGCAGCGGCGCTGTTTGTCCGATGAGTTTGCCGCGGCCGCTGCTGCCCGCGGCCTATCGGCTGGATCTCCGCGATACCGTCGGCAGCACCAATGACGAGGCAAAGGCGCTCGCCCGCGACGGTGCCGAGGCGGGAACCGTGGTGGCGGCACTGGAACAGACGGCCGGGCGCGGCCGGCGCGGTCGCTCATGGTCGTCGCCGCGCGGCAATCTCTACGCATCCTTGATCTTGCGCCCGGCATGCTCGGCCGAACACGCCGCTCAGCTCGGTTTTGTTGCCGCCATCGCGGTTGGCGAGGCGCTGAGCGAACTGGCCGAGGGGCGTGCGGCGGTCGCTTACAAATGGCCGAACGATGTCCTGACCGGCAGTCGCAAGATTGCCGGCATCCTCCTCGAATCCGAGACCGGACGGGATGATCGCCTGGCTTTTCTAGTGCTCGGGGTCGGCGTCAACCTTGCGTCGGCGCCGTCGGAAACCGAATTCCCGGCGACCTCGTTTGCCGCGGAAGGCTGGCCGCCGCCGACCGCGCAAACGGCGCTCGCCGCTCTTCTTCGACATTTCGAAATCTGGGCGGCGCGCTGGCAGCAACAAGGCTTTGGCCCGGTGCGAGAGGCGTGGCGAGCGTGCGCCTTCGCGCTTGGCGGGCAAATCCGGGCGCGCCTTGAAACTGCCACCTTGCACGGCCGTTTTGTCGACATAGATCAGCAGGGCGCGCTGTTGCTGGAGATCGGGGGCGAACTGCGGCGCATTTCGGCCGGCGACGTGTTCCCGGCACATTAGGTGAGGCGTGATGCTGCTCGCCGTCGATTCCGGCAACACCAACGTCGTCTTTGCCGTCTATGACGGCGACCGATTGCTGGCGTCGTGGCGCGCGGCAACCAATCCCAAGCGAACCGCCGACGAATACGCGGTGTGGCTGACCGAACTGATCGCACTCGCCGGGCTATCGCGCGGCGACATCGATGCGACAATCATCGCCAATGTCGTGCCGGAGGCCTCGTTCAATCTGATCGGGCTGTGCCAACGCTATTTCAACAGTGAGCCGCTGGTCATCGGGCGACCGAATTGTCGGCTCGACATCGGCATTGATCTCGATATGCCGCCGCAGAATGTCGGGGCCGACCGGATTGCCAACGCGGTCGCGGCGCAGGACCGCTACCAGGTACCTATCATGGTTGTCGATTTCGGCACTTCGACCAATTTCGACCTCGTCGACCGGTCCGGCAATTATTGCGGCGGGGTGATCGCGCCCGGCCCCAATTTGTCGATGCTCGCTCTGGAGATGGCGGCGGCGCAGTTGCCGCGTGTGTCGATCGAGCGGCCGGTATCGGTGGTCGGACGCAGCACCGTGCCGGCGATGCAATCCGGTGTGTTCTGGGGTTATGTCGGACTGATCGAGGGCTTGGTGCGGCGCATCCGCGATGAGCGCGGCGAAGCCATCGGGGTGGTGGCGACCGGCGGCCTGGCGCCGCTGTTTGCCAAGGAGATCGATATCATCGACACGGTCGATCCCGACCTGACGTTGTGGGGGCTTTGCCTGATCCACCGTAAAAACCGCCAAAAGTAATGAACGATTTTTCCTTTCAGTCATCGATCCGCAGCGGCGCTGATGATGGCGAGGCCTTGCTCTTTGTCGCACTCGGCGGCGCCAACGAGATCGGGATGAACCTGAACCTTTACGGGATCGGCGGCCAATGGCTCATACTCGATTGCGGCGTCACCTTTGGCGATGATTCGCAGCCGGGGCTCGATGTGGTCATGCCCGATCCGGGGTTTATCACCGAGCGCCGCGACCGACTGCTCGGGATCGTGGCGACCCACGCTCACGAGGACCACATCGGCGCTATCCCGTATCTGTGGAGGCGGCTGCGCTGTCCGGTGTGGGCGACCCCGTTTACCGCCTCGGTGCTGCGCGCCAAGCTCGTCGAGGCTGGTCTCGCAGATCAGGTCCGCATCAATGTGGTACCGATGTCCGGCCGGTTCACGATCGGGCCGTTTGATCTCGAACTCGTCACGCTGACGCATTCGATCCCGGAGCCCAACGCCGTAGTACTGCGCACCGCCGCCGGCACGGTTCTGCATACCGGAGACTGGAAGCTCGATCCCGATCCGCTGATCGGCCTGCCGGTAGACGAGGACGCGTTGCGGCGTCTCGGCGACGAGGGTGTCCTGGCGATCATCTGCGATTCTACCAACGCGCTACGTCCGGGCACTTCCGGCTCGGAAGCGGATTTGCGCCGGTCGCTGACCGAACTGATCGGGCGCTACGACGCCCGGGTTGCGGTCGCCTGCTTTGCCTCAAACGTCGCCCGGCTCGAAACCATCGCCCATGCCGCCGCCACCCACGGCCGCGACGTGGCTTTAATCGGCCGGTCGCTGTGGCGGATCGACAAGGCGGCGCGTGAGAACGGTTATTTATCCGATGTGCCGCGTTTCCTGACCGAGGAGGAGGCAGGCTATGTTCCGCGCGACCGCATCTTGATGATCTGCACCGGCAGCCAGGGCGAGCCGCGTTCGGCCCTGGCGCGCATTGCCCGCGACGACCATCCCAGTGTCGAACTCGAACCGGGTGATACCGTGATCTTTTCGTCGCGGATCATTCCCGGAAATGAAAAGTCGATCGGGCGATTGCAGAACGCGCTTGCCCGGCTCGGTGTCGACATCGTCACCGAGCATGACCATTTCGTTCACGTCTCGGGCCATCCGGCACGCGACGAGCTGGTTCGCATGTACCAGATGATCCGGCCGAAGGTGGCGATCCCGGTACATGGCGAGGCGCGACATCTGATCGCCAATGCCCAAATCGCCGGCGAATGTCAGGTGCCGCAGACGCTCGTCATCGAAAACGGTGATCTCGTCAGGCTCGGCTCGTTTACCGCGGCGATCGTCGACGAAGTGCCGGTTGGCAGATTGGCGAGCGACGGTAAGGGCTTGCTGCCGCTCGACGGGGCGGCGCTGAAAGAGCGGCGCCGCGTCATGTATAACGGCAGTGTGGTTGCCACTCTTATCCTTGACGGGCAGGGACGGCTCGCCGCCAAACCGGCGATCACGGTGATCGGGGTCGTCGAACCCGATGTCGCCGAGCAGGCGCTGCCGCACCTTCGCCTCGCGATCGAGCGCGCCCTCGATGATGTGCCGCCGGCAACACGCCGCGATGACGATGTTGTCGGCGAAGCCGCGAGGCGCGCCCTGCGCCGCGCGCTCAATGAGCGGTTCGGCAAGCGGTCGCTGACCGAAATCCAAATCGTGCGGCTCTAGGCCACCGAGCAACCAGCGGGGTCCCATCAGGCATGATCGGCAGGCTCAACCATGTCGCGATCGCGGTCCCCGATCTGGCGGCGGCGGGGGCCGTATACCGTGACATGCTGGGGGCACGGGTGTCGGCGCCGCAGGCATTGCCGGCGCATGGCGTCAGCGTGGTTTTTGTCGAATTGCCGAACACCAAGATCGAACTGCTCGAACCGCTGGGTGATGCTTCGCCGATCACCAGCTTTCTCGAACGCAACCCAAATGGTGGTATGCATCATCTATGTTACGAAGTGGACGACATCATTGCCGCCCGCGATTGTCTTTGTGCCGCGGGTGCGCGCGTGCTCGGCGACGGTGAGCCGCAGCTCGGCGCCCATGACAAGCCGGTGCTGTTTTTGCACCCCAAGGATTTCTGCGGCACACTGATCGAACTGGAGCAGGTTTAGGCAGGCGCTCGAGAGCTTGGTTGCCGTGGGCGGGGTGGGTCAGCGACCGGGACGGCGGAACCCCGGCAGTTCGCGCGAGATCCCACAGATTGGTCCGGGAAGCCGATGACCGATCGCCTGACCCTGACCCGCGCCTTTGAGATCGCCGATCTCAAGAGCAACGATGTCGAGCGCACCGCGACCGAAATCTACGACGCGATCCATGATAACATCGCAACCAAGACCGATCTGCGAGAGCTGGAGCAGCGGCTTGACGCGCGGTTCGCGAAGATTGACGTGCGGTTCGCGCAGCTTGAGCGTCGGATCGATCAAAGGGTAATCCGGCTCGATGGGCTCGCTTTCATCATCGCCGGGTTGCTGTTTGCCGCGTTGCAGCGCTGGCCGCCGCATTGAGGGGCGCGACAGGGTTGGCGCGGTGGCTTGGGAAGCTGTAAGATGAACTGGTTCACCGGCATCATCGTCTACATCTTGGTGTGGTGGGTGACGTTGTTTGCGGTGTTGCCGCTGTGGGTCGTCCCAGCCGAGCCGGGCGATCTTGCTCATGCCGCCGGCGCACCCAAACAGACGCTTTTGCTGCGCAAGATCCTGGTTACATCGCTCGTCGCAGCGATCATCTGGGTCGGCATATATGCGCTGGTGCATTCGCCATATCTGAACTTCGGGGGATGACAGGGTGAGCGCCGCCTATTGCCGGGCAGCACCGGAACATCCCGTCCACGCCGCCTATCACGAATTCGAGTATGGCTTTCCGGCGAGTGATGAGCGGGTCTTGTTCGAGCGGCTGATGCTTGAGATCAATCAGGCGGGGCTGTCGTGGCTAACGATTTTGAACAAGCGCAATGCCTTTCGCGCTGCGTTTTGTGGTTTTGATGTCGACCGGGTCGCCGCCTTTGACACGGATGACGTCGCCCGCCTGCTTGCCGACCCCGGGATTGTGCGCAACCGGCTCAAGATCGAAGCGGCGATAGAGAACGCGCGCCGCATCCAGCGGCTTCGCGGATCGCATGGCTCGTTCGCAGGCTGGCTTGACCGCCATCATCCGCGCGTGGCGGAAGAATGGACCAAGCTCTTTCGCCAAACCTTTCGCTTTACCGGCGAACAGATCGTCGGTGAATTTCTGATAAGCCTCGGCTATCTGCCGGGCGCGCACGTGCCCGATTGCCCGGTCTATAGCCGCATCGCCGAACTGTCGCCAGCTTGGATGCGAACCGCGAACAGCTAGAGCAGCATCGCAGGAAAGGAAAACACAGCTTCCATTTCATGCGTGAATCCTGCTCTCGCTTCCAACAATGAGACCATGCTTCACGGGCCGGATCGGAGCGCTGGGCGCCTCGATCCGATCCGATCCGATCCGATCCGATCCGATCCGATCATGGTCTAAAGGTTATAAGTAATCGTAAAATGAGTATTTGACCTCAATAACGATTTCTTGCTACCGAGACGATGTGATCTGTTCCCGGCGTAGCCTTGGTGGTCATGTACGCCGTGATGACAAACCGAGTTCAGCCCGCCCGGTGCAGAATGACAGCGGCCGGATCTGCATCCCGATGGCGGTTCAGCGCGAGGTGAGTTAATGGTATTGCAGCAGAAATATCTGAAGATCCTGAGCGGATTGCTGCCGGCCGGCGCTATTGGCATGGTTATGGCGCTCGGCGCTGCGGCACCGGCCGCAGCTGATCCGGAACCGATGGGGGCGCCGCTCTCGGCTGCCGACCAGGATCGCGTTGCCGATCGGCTCGCGGCGATTCGCGATGCGGTCTCCGCGGTCGATGGCGCCGGGGCTTCGAAATCGGAGGAGCAGGTTGCGTGGTGGGCGTGGCGCAACGGTGGTGGTGGCTGGCGCAATGGCGGCGGCTGGGGCTGGCGCAATGGTGGTGGCGGCGGTTGGGGGAATGGTGGCTGGCATAACGGCGGCTGGCGCAATTATTGGCGAAACTTCTAGCAGGCCGCGACTGGGCTAGGGCGGTTTGACGCTCGCTTAAATCTGTTGTTGTAGAGAAGGCGCGCGGTTCTCGCGTGACTGACGGCAGGCGTACAAGCCAGCGTCTATGGCGGCACCGCGACGGTCGATCATGAGGTCACTGCGATGTCACTTCGGGATAGATATCTGAAGGTTCTGTCCGGGCTGGTCCCAGCCGGGGCCGCGGGGGTTTCATTGTTGCTGGGGTCGGCGACACCGGTTGCGGCAAGCCAGGAACCGGCGCAACTGCAGCCAAAGGCGGCGCAAGAGGCCCGGGTTTCCGAGCGGCTTGCCGCCATTCGTGAGGCTGTTTCGAATGTCGCACAGCAGGAAGCTGCGGCAAGGAGCGGCGATATCGGCAAGCTGCGGCTGGCCTGGGGCAATTGGTGGCGCAACTGGGGCTGGGCGCGCCCGTGGGGCTGGGGGTGGCCGAATTGGAACAATTGGCACAATTGGAACAATTGGCCGAATTGGTGGCGCAACTGGTAAGGCGTTAGCGCGGTCGAAACTGCACGAGGCGGCGCCGTGCCCACGATCCAGTTGCTGGTGGTCCAGCCGACCCCGTTTTGCAATATCGATTGTAGATATTGCTATCTGCCAAACCGGACATCCAAGGCGGTGGTCGGCCGTGCGACATTGCACAACTTGTTTTCCCAGGTCTTTGGCTCGGGGTGGTTTGGCGATCACCTGTCGGTAGTGTGGCACGCCGGCGAGCCGATGGTGTTGCCGGTCGCCTTTTACCGCGATGCTTTCGCGCTGATCGAGGCGCTGCGCCCGCCTCAGCTCGAGGTGATGCATTCGTTTCAGACCAACGGCACTCTGCTCGACGACGAATGGTGCGCATTTTTCACCGAAGCCCAGGTCAATCTGGGCGTCAGCGTCGACGGGCCGCGCCATTTTCACGATCGCAACCGTCTGACGCGGTCCGGCCGCGGCACCTTTGATCGGACGGTCGCCGGCATCCGGCTGTTGCGGCAGCACAACGTCCCGTTTCACGTGATCTCGGTACTGAACCCGCTCAGCATGGCCGCTCCCGGTGAGATGTTCGATTTTTATGTCGAGGAGGGGATCACGCAGGTCTGCTTCAATATCGAGGAATCCGAGGGCGATCACGTCTCGGAAGCGTTTCGAGGGGCTGATGTCGAAGCTGCCTATTACCGGTTTCTCGGCGAATTCTGGCGGTTATCGACGGCGGCTCCGGGCAGGATCAAGTTCCTGCGCGAGATCGAAACCGCGCTGAACCAGGTCATTCGCCCCAGGGAAGCACCGTTCTACAATCAGCTGGTCGAACCGTTCGCAATCACCAGCATGGATTGGGCCGGCAATATCGCGACGTTTTCGCCCGAACTGTTGGGTCTCAAAAACCCGGCTTACGACGATTTCATTCTCGGCAACATCAACAACACGCCACTGATACAGCTCGCCGCGAGCCCAGTTTTGACGCGGATGCTCACCGACATCAACGCCGGGGTCACGATGTGCCGCCAGCAATGTGAGTACTTTTCGGTCTGCGGCGGTGGCGAACCGGTCAACAAGCTCGCCGAGAACGGCAGCTTTGCCAGCACCGAAACCACCTATTGCCGTGTCACCAAGATGCGAGCGACGGACCTTGTGCTCGATGCTCTCGACCGGGTTCAGTCCGCCGGTCCTGACCCGGCGGCGATGGCGCCGCTGATGACACCGGGTCTGACCGCGCGCAAACAGCAATGACAGCCACAGCAACATCATCGATCCGGAGGAGAGGATGAAACAGACATGGCGCTGGCTCGGCATACTCGCGATCGGCGCGGCGTTGCAGGTCGGTCCCGGCGGGCTCGCCTTCGCGCAAAATCCCCCGGCGACACCGGAAGCCAATTCCCCACCACCAGGCGCAGGCTATGAAAGCGGCAATATTGGCCAGACGGTGCCCACCGAGCCGACCGAGGCCGAACCCGGAACCGAGCTGCCCGTGCTTTATGTCACGAGCGTCGAGATCATCCGGTCACAGACCCCGCCGCAAATCGACATCGTGCGGGTAACCGGACTTACCGGGTCGCAGGGCTGGAGTTCGCCGGAATTGGTTCCGACCTATATTGGCAAGCCACTCGACGGCATTCTTGATCTGCAGTTCATCGCGACGATGCCGTTGCAGACCGAGACCGCCACCGGTTTTGTACCGGTCAGCGCGGTTTTTCCGCTAGAAGAAAACCATGCATTCCGCGGGGTGCGGGTGCGTGGCTCCGAGAATGCGATCGAGGTCGACCAGATCCCCGGTATCCGGACGGTGCGCGTCGTCGCCGACGGTTGCGCCAATTGCGTTGGTAAAAAGTTCGCCGAACGCGGACAGGTCGCACCCGGGACCCCGGGTGTCGTACGGCAGGAGGATCTTCCCAAGATCCTTCGTTGGATCCCGCCCGACCATGGGATCCGCGGCATCACTCACAATCCGAACCGGCTGAACCTGCTGCTCAGCCACGACAATACGATCATTGCCGCCTATTGGGAGTAGGTGAAAAGCGGGTAGCATCCTGACCGCCGGCGTGGTCCGGCCGGGGATATCGGTGGCGCACCGTCGCGGCTGGATTGGCTTTTTTTTAGGCGCGGCATTGGCGATAGGGGTGGCCGCCGCAGCAAAAGCCGGAACGCTGATTGCCGGCAATGCTGTATTCCTCGATCGGGTTGCCTTCGCAATCGACGGGGCTGAATCGAGCCATGGCGCCGACCCGAATATGTGGCGCGCCGATATCGATGGTCCGCAAGGGCCGATGCAGGTCTCGGCCGCGGCGGCCGCGGATGTCGGCGGCGGCGACCGGTTCGATCCCGGGGAAAACCGCGCACTCGGACGCGCCTATCTCGCCCGGCTGTACCGCCGCTACGCCAATTGGCCGGACGCCATCGCCGCGTATAATTGGGGACCGGGCAATATGGACAGCTGGATCAATGCCGGCCGCCCGATCGACAAATTCCCAATCGCTGTCTCGCTTTATCGCATCCGAGTGTTGTTCGGGCCGTCGCTGCCAGCTGGCGCCCTGGCAACCCCGCGGCTGGCTCGCCTCCACCCGCGGCCGCGCCGCTCGCTCGCCGATCTGCGCCATCCGAGCCACGACAGCATCGCCGTCGAACAGCTCTACACCGAGATCATGGCCGAGAGCGAGCACGTTGCCCGCTGACCCGCCTTGGTGACCGCGCGGCGGCGCCGGAACGGACTTGGAACCGGTCAACACCGGACCGCGCACCATCAATGGATCAGTTTGAAACCGGCGAGGATAACGCCGACCGCGACGATCATCATGCTGCCCAGCCGGATCGTCATATCGCGTTTCAGGAGTTCAATGTCGGCCTTTAATTCGGCTCGCAACGCGGTAATGTCGGCCTTCAATTCGGTCCGCAATGCGGCAATTTCTGTCGCAAGATCGGCCTTTGTCGCCAGCTGCGCAATCGCTTCCGCGATCGCCTCCGCCATATCCCCGGTCTATTGCGGTGCAAAGCCGGCGGCCTCCAGCCGGCGCGCCACCGCAAGGTGTCGAACGGCACGGCCATCGCGGCTCCGCGATCCGGGGAAATAGCCGAGCTATTCTGCGGCTGCTCTGACTTCGGCGGGTTCGACGCGGGCGGCGCAGAATTTGAATTCGGGGATCTTGCCAAACGGATCGAGCTGCGGGTTGGTCAGGATATTGGCCGCCGCCTCGGCATAGCAGAACGGGACGAACACCATCCCCGGCGCGACATTGCTGTCGGCGCGCGCCTTCAGTTCGATCATGCCGCGGCGGGTCGTGACCCGCACCGGATCGCCGGCGGCAATGCCGAGTCGGCGCAATTCCGCCGGCGCCAAGCTGGCGACCGCTTCGGGCTCGATCTCGTCGAGCACACTGGCGCGCCGGGTCATCGCCCCGGTATGCCAATGTTCGAGCTGGCGGCCGGTCGTCAATACCATCGGGTATTCGGCATCCGGTTCCTCGGCAGGCGGGATGATTGCCGCCGGCACCAGCTTGGCGCGGCCGCTCGGCGTCGGGAAACCGTTGCCAAAGACGATCTCGTTGCCCGGCTTGTCCTCGGCATCGCACGGGTAGGTCACGGAATCCTCGCGCAGCAAGCGTTCCCAGGTGATGTTGTCGAGCGAGGGCATTGCCAGCTTCATCTCGGCGAAGACGTCAGCCGGGCCGGCATATTGCCAGTCGAGCCCCATGCGCCGCGCGATCTCCTGGATCGTGTCGAGGTCGCGGCGGGCATTGCCGGGAAGCGGCAACGCCGCGCGGCCCATCTGCACCTGACGGTTGGTGTTGGAAACCGTGCCGTCCTTCTCCGGCCATGCCGACGCCGGCAGCACGACATCGGCGTATTTCGCGGTTTCGGTCAGGAAGATGTCCTGTACGACGAGG
>DATJLK010000159.1:0-17962 GCA_035509615.1 Allostellaceae bacterium
TGCGGAATTCTTGGGTTCCGGTGGGCGGTTTTCCGGCTCAGCCGCTTGCTCGGCTTGGGCGTCCGGGAAGTTTAACGATGAGGCCACATGTTGAAGGTGGCCACCCGGCTGCGCGATCGGGAAAGGATTGTGGCAGGGGCATGCGGTCATGGTCGGCTGGGCTGCCAGCTCGGATCCGGATCGTATTGGGTGATCTGCTGCACGATCCGCGAGGTTGCAGGGCCGAAGTTCCTTTGGTAGACGATGCCGTCCTCGTTGACGATGAATGTCATCACGCCGGAATTGCCGTAAATAGCCGGATAGGCCAGCAGCGCAAAGCCGGCGATCATGTCTCCGTTGACGACATAATCGCGGGCGCCGCCGGGCGCATCCGTCCCCTGTCGGGTCAGAATCCGGAAAAAGTAGCCATAATAGGGCCGCGGCGCCGGATGCGGCGCGCTCGGCGTGTAGCCGGCCGCGCGAGCGGTGGCAATCAGCGGTCCTAACGGGCTCTCTTGCTCGCCGGGATTGACCGGCCAATAAAGCCCGTTCCGTTGCCCGGGGTCACTCATGAGATGCTGTGCATACTCGGCAGGCTCGCCCGAACTGACGCGCAAGGCCACGTATTCGCGCTGGGCAGCGACATAGGCGCGGCACACCTCGATCACGCTGAGCTCGTCACGGCCGATCCGCCGGTCGAGAATTTCGTTGGCGCCAGCCTCGGTGTCGAAACGCCAGACACCTTGCCGGCGGACCAGCGGGATCGGCATTGGCCAGCCTTCCCGACCGACAACCAGGATCGCCGTGTCCGGGCCTTCGCGTTCGAGGCTGTGGGTTGTGTCATAAGCGACGACGAACCGCGCTCTGCCATTGCGATCGGCGACGGCGTCGCCGGAATCGATCAGTTTGGGGCTGTCCGGCCCGAGGATGGCAAGGAGCTCGGGCAGGTTCTTGGCGCGGTTCGCCGCAATCAGCGCATCGACGGCCGCGGCGGGGGTGGCGAAGCTGCGCTGCTGCACGGCCTCCGCCGCGGCTGGTGACGAGATCCCGACGGACCCGAGCCCCGTCAGGCCGAGCCAAAGCGCAAAGAGGAGCGTAAATATTGACCGTCGTTGCATCGGTTGCATGACCTCAGGTTGCCGCGCCGTCATCGACGACCGCCGCCAAAGCTTGGAGGCGGCGCCGCGTGGAAGCTCGGCGCCGGCATGGCGGGCATCGCCCGGGGCGGAGACATACGGCTGGAAAATCCACGGGCCGCGTCACCTCGGGCATCGGCGCCGCGGCCGAACGACTGGAAGAATGGCGGCTCAGTGATTTCGGGTTCTCGAACACCACGGATCACATTCGGCGTAAGGACGCTGTCACCCGGCGGCGTTGCGGCGACGCCGCCGGCTCGCGGCGCGGCTTCGGTCGCAGGAAACCCGCGGAATTCCCGGCGCGCTGTCGCGGCCGGACCGAGAAACCGCGCGGCCGTACCCGGATCGGCATAGGGGACGCTGTGGCGATGGGCGGGGTTGTGCTGCCAGACTTCGCCGGACGGCTCGTGGCGAGGGTGGAATTGCGCGAACCGGTTATGGTCGATGCGGATGTGGTGCCGGCGCCACTCGAAAAAACCCCATGCCCAGAAACCGAATGACGGATAGATGCCGCCACCGAATTCGAGGACCGGCACACAATAGCCGGACCAGGTTCCGAAAGAGTAAGGCGGGTAATCCGGAGCGGGCCAGGCGCCGAAAGCGCATAACGGATTATAAACCGGAACGTAAACGGTTTCCGGGCTGACTGGCTCGATCGCGATCTCCGATTGGGGGCCGGAGACGGTCTGCTGGGGCCCCGATGCGAGCGATCCCGCAGTTTCGGCGAGCCGGCGGAGGCGCTGAACGGCATCCATCACGTCGGCCTGTTGCGCCAGGAACGCGTTGCCGAGCTGCTCGGTCCAGCTGAGGTTGTCGTCTATCATGCGCAGCACGCCTCGGAACGCACTCAGCGACTTTATGCTCGGATCCCATGCCTGCTGCCGCAACACGGCGGTCAAGTCGTCGCCCCGAAGGGCAGCATTGGCGAGAACTTGCAGCCAGCGGTCCGCTTCGACCACTTCGAGCGGGTAGGTCGAGGCGATCAGGATCTGGGCGAGCAGCGGGTCGGGGTAGAGGGCGATCGGCGCGACAAGCCGGTCGATTTGTTCGGCCGTGAGCGGCGGGACGCTCAGAACCGGCTGCGCCGCCGCCATCGCCGGTTGGAAACCGATGAGGCTGATCAGGCCGATGATTCCTGCCAGGAGGCGGATAGTTATCCCGGATGGCGCCTTGCTTCTGTTCCGTCACCGATCCGATATGGGCCTTTGGCGGATCTTCGTGCCACCGACAAGCACCAACCGCTCCGCTCACCTTTCAGGGGCTTTCAGGTTGCGCCGACCGCCTTGCGTACGATTTCCTGCGCGTCGGCAACGATACGCTGCAGGCTGTCCGGTCCGCGGAAACTCTCGGCGTAGATCTTATAGACATCCTCGGTCCCGGACGGACGGGCGAGGAACCAGCCGTTCTCGGCAACGACCTTCACACCGCCGATTGCCGCGCCGTCTCCGGGCGCGCGGGTCGACACGCTCGCGATCCGTTCCCCCGCGAGCTCTTTCAGCCGGACGCGCTCCGGAGACAGTCGCGCCAATGCCTCTTTCTGCTCCCGCGACGCCGGCGCATCGATGCGAATGTATGAGGGCTCGCCGAACTCGTCGGTCAGCTTGAGATAGATTTCACCGGGGTCTCGCCCAATGCGCGCCGTTATCTCCGCGGCGAGCAGTGCCGGCACGATTCCGTCCTTGTCGGTCGTCCAGACACCGTCCCGAATTCGGGCAAAAGAGGCCCCGGCACTCTCTTCGCCGGCAAAGGCGAGAGTGCCATCGAGGAGACCCTCGACAAACCATTTGAAGCCGACCGGCGCCTCGTAAACCTTGCGGCCCAGCTTCGCCGCAACCCGGTCGATCATCATGCTGGTTGCGACAGTCCTGCCGATCGCAGCTTCGGCATTCCAGGCCGGGCGATGCCGGAACAGATAGGAGACGGCGGCGCAGAGATAGTGATTGGGCGGAAGCAGCCCGGCACTGCGGGTGACGATGCCATGGCGGTCGTGATCGGTGTCAGAGGCCGCGGCGACCTCGAACCGATCCTTGAGGCCAAGGAGCCGCCGCATCGCATAGGGTGAAGACGGATCCATGCGGATCTGCCCATCCCAGTCGACGCTCATGAAGCTGAAGGTCGGGTCGACTCTGTCGTCGACCACTGTCAGATCGAGGCCGTATTGCTCTGCGATCCGCGGCCAGTAATGGACGCCGGCGCCGCCGAGAGGATCGACGCCGATTTTGATCCTCTCGGCGCGGATGAGATCCAAATCGACGACGTTGCCGAGATCGCCGACATAGGCGCCCAGGAAGTCGTGCCGACGCGTCGTCGGGGCCCGAATCGCGTTCTCGAAACCGATCCGCCGCACAGCATTGGGGCCGGCGGCGAGCAGGTGGTTCGCCCGGGACTCGATCCATGCGGTAATAGGCGTTTCGGCCGGCCCGCCATGCGGAGGATTGTATTTGAGCCCTCCGTCTTCGGGCGGGTTGTGCGAGGGTGTGATCACGATGCCGTCGGCCAGTCCGTCACGACGCCCGCGGTTGTAGGCCAAGATCGCATGCGATACGGCAGGTGTCGGGGTGAATTCGCCGTCGGGTGCGATCAATAGCTCGACGCCGTTCGCCGCGAGCACCTCGAGCGCGCTGGCAAAGGCCGGCCGCGACAGCGCATGTGTGTCGATGCCGAGAAACAGCGGCCCGACAGTCCATTGCCGCGCGCGATAGTCGCAGATCGCCTGAGTGATGGCGAGGATGTGGGCTTCGTTGAAGGCACGGTCGAAGGAGGAGCCGCGATGTCCGGAAGTGCCGAAGGAGACACGCTGCTTCGGCACCGCGGGATCGGGCTTCCGCCCATAATAGGCGGCGACGAGCCGGGATGTGTCGACCAGCATCCCCGGGATGGGCGGCTTGCCGGCGAGGGGGCTGACGGTCATTGGGTGCTCGATCGCTCCTGCCACGGTGCGCCATCATCGCAAAAGAGGCGCCGGCGCATTGCAAATCGAGGCGGCGGGAGGTCCCCGCCGCCCCTGGAAGGCGTTCATTCAGCCCGACTTGACCTCGATTTTTTTATGTTGCTCCCGTGCCGTCGCAGTCTTCGGCAGCGTAATTGTCAGCAACCCGTTCGAGAAATCGGCAGTGATCTTGTCGCGGTCGACGCTCGCCGGCAGCTCGAAGGCGCGCTGAAACGTGCCGTAGGCACGCTCGGAGAAGTAATAGTTCTTGCTCTTCTCCTCCTTCTCCTGGCGCTTCTCGCCTTTGAGAACGAGCATGTCGCCGGAGATCGTGAGGTCGATGTCCTTGACGTCGAGGCCGGGCAGCTCGGCCGCGACCTTGTAGGCCTTGTCGTCCTCGCCGAGATCGATCGGCGGGGCCGAAAAGCTGAACGAGCGCATCGGCCGCCATGGCGGTTCGAGATCGAACATTCGGCGCAGCGACGGGAAACCGAAATTGCCGGCGAACCGGTCGAAGAGCCGGTCCATCTCGCCGCGGAAGGAACCCCACATATCTGGGTGACTGGGCTGTGGCGCTGCCCTGTTGACTTCGACGGGTACCTCTGCCATCGCCGTTCTCCATTGTTCCGTGATCGAAAGCGAGTTCGCGACCCGGCGCCATCGTCAAGCCCGCCGCGCCAAGGATCATTGATTCAGCGCAATTCACCCGGTCAGGGTTGCGGCGTCCAATCGACGCGCACGAAATATTCATTCTCGTCGAAATCGATTTCGAGTGCGCCGTGGAAAGCGCGCTTGACCGCCTCTCCGATCCGGCGCGGCAAATGGATGTCGGTCGTCGTGATGACCAGTCCCTCCGCGTCGTCGTCGATGCCGATGATCCGGTTGAGCGGGTGCTCGGTTTTTTCGGCCTCTTCCTGATGGCGGACCAATCCGATGAGGTCTTCCCGCTGCGACCGCGAGATGGGGCCGCACAAGGTGACGACGCCCGCGGGAAATCCGTCGGCGGTGCGGCGGCACGCGGGGCACATCTGCTGCGGCGCATTTTTCGCCGCCGTCGACCACTGCCAGCGTCCGTCGTGAAAGACGGCGCCGCATTCCGGGCAGACGGTATCTTCGGCGAGCTTTTGCCGATTTTGGTAGGGATCGCGGATGTCGTCCTGTTGGGCACGTCCGGCGATGCGCCGGGTCGACCCCCGCCGCTGCGGGTTCTGCTGCTTCATATCCGGCTCCATCGACTTAACCTTCGCCATGAACGACGGACCGCTCGCGGGGCGTATCTGAAACCACGCGGGGACCGCCCCCGCCCAGATGGCGCGCTTCGAGTTCGATCGGCTGGATCTCGCATTGGGCTGCGTGGGTTCGCCAATCGCGGATGCCCTCCAGGTGCGCGAATTCCCGTTTCGCCGCCTCCGCTGCCTCGTCGGGGCTTTGTGACGAGCGCACGACAAACGACCGCTGGCAACACCGGAACAGCTTGTCGTTGCGCGGAATGTCATTGAGGAAGCAGACACGATAGTCCGTCAATCTCCGCCCCTCCCGTTTGCTCGCGGAAAGACCAACACGCGTCCAAGGGGTGCCGAATGATCTGGATCAACAGCGACGCTGCCATTGATCCAAATCAATGCTTGACGGCTGTTGTCGGACAGCGATAGCGGGTCACTGGAGCGAAGGCGCACGCCATGAACCAACGGCCATCCGAGGCCCCGCCGCGTTCTTCCGCTCTCACTCTGCTCGAGGCGTGTGCCAGGGTGGGCGGGGACGACGATGGCAAGAGGTGCCCTGCCTGTCCGCTTAGGATCTCTGCGAGAGCGACGCCCGCTGGTTGATCGCATTGGTGAAGCTCGATTGATCTGGAGCAATGCGGACTCCTGCGGACTCAAAGCCTGATGTCGCTATAGAGGTCGGGAGCATTGCAGATGCGCGCCATGGACGTGATGACGAGCGCGGTCGTGACCATCGACGAGGAGGCCTCGGTGCAGACGGCGGCACAGCTGATGGCCAAGCACCGCATCAGCGCGCTGCCGGTGGTCGATCGGGAAGAGAGGGTGATCGGCATGGTCAGTGAGGGTGACCTGCTGCACCGCGCCGAGAGCGGCACCGAGCGGCGCCGCGCCTGGTGGCTCGACTTTCTCGCAGCGACCGATGAGCTCGCCGGCGATTACGTCAAATCGCGCGGCGGCCGGGTCAGGACGTGATGACCCGCGACGTCGTCTCGGTCACCGAGGAGACCCCGGCCGCCGACATCGCCATTCTGCTGGAAGCCGATCGGATCAAACGGGTGCCGGTGCTGCATGACGGCCGGCCCGTCGGCATCGGCAGTCGGGCCAATCTGGTGCGCGCCTTGGCTGTGACGATCGCCGCGGCGCCCGTCGGCACCGACGCCGCCGATTACGCAATTCGAGATCGGCTCATCGCCGAGTTGCGCTCCCAGCGCTGGGCCGAGGTGGCGCCGGCCAACATTACGGTCAAGGACGGGCTCGTCCATCTCTGGTCGTCCTACATCTCGGAGGCGGAGAGGCGGGCGCTCATCGTCGCCGCCGAGGGTATTCCGGGCGTGCGCCGGATCGAGGACCACATGCGCGCCGTCGGCAGCGATGGACATTCGTAGGAGGAGGACCGATGCCGCCCTTGCATCCGATCACCGACAAGGCCGAGGTATCGGTCGATTTTCCCGACAAGGCCTATATCGGCCGCCACTCGCAATTCGACGCCTATGCCGATGCCGAGAGTGTGGCGGTCCGGTTGGTGCGGCCCGGCGAGGACCGGCGCGAGGCTGTGATCCATCTGCATTACGGTCTGTTGGCCGAGATCCTCACCGAGCTTGCGCGCTCCCTTGCCGCGCGCGCGCCGCTAGACGAGCCGCACCGCCGGGAACTCGCCGAGGCGGCGCAGGCGCTCGCCGCGGCGCTCGGGCTGCGCGACATCGCCGCCGAGGGCCATGGTTGATGGCGTATCGGTCTGCCGCGATTGCTCTCGGCTGGCTCTTCTTGGCCTGCGCCGTTGCCGGCACAGCCCGCGCCGACGCCAATGCGGGGGCGCAGGTGGCCCGGCAATGGTGCAGCAGCTGCCATCTCGTCGCCGCCGGCCAGACCGGCACCGTGCCGCAAGGCCCGCCGAGCTTTACGGCGGTGGCAAAGAGCGGGGTCTCGGCGGACCAGCTGCGGGCTTTCCTGTCGCACCCGCATGGCGCGATGCCGGACCTGGCGCTGACCCGCGTCGAGATCGACAACCTGATCCACTATATCGAAAGCCTGCGCTGAGGGCCGCGCAGTCCGCTGTTCCTGGTTCGGTTTCGATCCTCCTGGGCGAGGGTCATCATGGCTTCGCAACCGACCGAGTCATCGTCGGTTGATCTGCATCAACGCGGTCCGCGGCCGGTGCTGGCAGACGAATGTGGGATGCCTACACCGCCTTTGTCTACCGGGTGCTGCGCGGCAAGGTCACGGCCGCCGATATCGACGCCGATCCGATGAGCTACTGAACGGAGGAGTCTGGCGATGTGGTACTTCAGCTGGGTATTGGGGTTGGGGCTCGCCTGCACCTTCGCGATTCTCAATGCGATGTGGCTCGAGGTCCGGGAAGAGGCTCCGGTTGCGAACGATCCCCGGGCTATCCGCCCGGCCGGCAAGAGAGAACAACGATGAATATTCTCGCGCCCGCGGGCGGGACGCATCGTATCGCGCAGATCGGCGAACCCGTGCGGTTCTTGCGGGATGATCCCGAAGCCGCGCGCAACTCGCGAGGCCAGGCGAAAAACACGGGCCGGAAAATGGGCAAGCGGCCGTCCAACGGATGGCACGCCCAGATCCAAAAACGGGCCTATGCGCTGTGGGAACGGGAAGGGAGACCCGATGGGCGCGATGTTGCTCACTGGCTGCATGCAGAAGCCGAAATCGAAGGCGCACGCTTTGCGGATTGGCCCGAGCACATCGTCTGCCTGCCGGCGGCGGAGGGCGAGGCGCGGCACCGCCGGATCCAGGAACGTGCATACGCACTTTGGGAGCAGGAAGGCAGACCGGAGAGTCGCCAGCTCGATCACTGGCTGCGAGCGCAAACCGAAGACGGTGCATTTTGAGACCGGGCCCGGCGCGGCTTCTCGGCACCTCTTGAGGTAAAGGTGATGACGCGGAGCATGCCGATGTCCCGGGTGAAGAAATTTTTCCTGCCGGTTGCACTGTTTCTTGCCGTCGGGCCGGCACAAGCGCGGTTATTGGGACCGCTTCGGGAAACCAAGTTAACCTTGACGCGCGCCGATCTCCATACGATCGAGACGACGCTGGTTCAGAAAATCCGCGGCAAGCCTGCCGGGACCAAGGCCAATTGGAGCGATCCGGCGAGCGGCAATTCGGGCACGATCACTCTGCTGAAGATCTCGGAACTCGACGGGCAGCGCTGCGAGGAAATCCTCTACCGGAAACCGCTCCAGTGAACGTCGAGCGCGGCGCTTCGGCGCAACGCATTGTCGATCTTGTCCTTGATTTCCGGGATGGCCTATCGCGATTGCGACGGCAGGCCGGCGGCGAGCGCCAGCCGGATCAACTCGGACAGGCTCTTCGCCTGCAGCTTCCGCATGATATGCCCGCGATGGACCTCGACGGTCCGCGTGCTGATCGCGAGGTCATAGGCGATCGATTTGTTCGGCAGGCCAGCGACCAGCCCCTCCAGCACCTGGCATTCGCGCCCGGTGAGGACTGCCAGGCGGGCGGTGGCCTCGGCGGCACCGGCGCCGCCGTGGGGATCGCTCGCCCGCGGCTCGGCAAGCCGTGCCAGGCCGGCCTCGATGCTGCTGAGGACAGCCTCGATCGCATACGGCTTTTCGATGAAATCGACGGCCCCCTCCTTCATCGCCCGCACCGCAAGCGGGATATCGCCGTATCCGGTAACGACGATGGTCTCGAATGGTAGCGCTTGCTCGTTCAGCCGGTGCAGCAGGTCGAGCCCGGTCATGCCGGGCATGCGCAGGTCGGCGATCAGGACGCCGGCCGCCAGCGAGGGAGCGGAGGCGAGGAATTCCTCCGCCGAGGCGAAGCTCGAAACTGCGTAGGGATGCGCTGCCAGAACCGCCGCGAGCGACTGGCGGATGGCGTCGTCGTCGTCGACGATATAGACATGCGCAGCGGCCGGCATCTGAGGCTCTCGGCGAAGCCCGGAGTTGGGTTCTCGCCGAGACTATAGATCGGCTCATTTCTAAGGGCATCGTTCTCGATGCGGCGCCCGCGCATCGCGGGCGATCGACGCGGCCTCGGCTTCGAGGATGCCAGCTTGTTCCAGGTGGCAAGCTCGAAGGTGGGGATTTCCGGTCTTCTCGGCAAATTCGCGGTGCCAAGCCGCCAGCTGCCGCAGCTTGGCCAATCGGGTGCTCGATGCGGAAGCGGGCCGGCGCCATCGCGCGAGCAGGTCCGCGACAAATGGATAAGGCATGGTCCGCCCTCAGGAGGAGAGATCGCCCGCGACCGGCAGATGCGTCGCCACCGCTTCGCTCGGCCCCAGCTGCGGCGGCGCGAAGCCTGCCGGGATCGGCCCGTCCGCACGATCTGTTGTAACGGCCGACGGCGGCGGGGCGACGAGCTGCTCCCACAATTGGCGGATGCTGCGGCAGGTCGCGTCGTGAACATAAACGTGACCCTGCTGGTCGAAGGCAAACAGCGTCGCCGCAGGATCGTGGCGGATCGCCCGGAAGGCCTGGTCGATTGCACCGAAATACTGGCCGAGGCGTTCGATGCCGCCGAGCCGTGTATGACGCAGCAGATCGCCGACGGCAACCGCATGGAGCGGTGCCATCCCGGGCATGTCCGGCGGCTCGCGGCCCAGCTCGAAGAACACCTGCGACAAGAGGAAATTGCCTTTGATCAGCTCGAAGAGCTGTGCCGCCTCGCCCGGCGTGCAGGCGGCGAGTGCCGCCGCGTGAAGCGGGGGGTCGCGCGTCGGCACCGCGATGCCGGCGAGGCTGGAGGCGATTTCGTGCTCGACCCAGCGCCGCACCTCTGGCGGGGCCGACCTGATCTGCTCAGCGGAAAAGGTGAAACCGGTCATAGGCCGTCTCCTCAATCCTCGGCGATCGCGGCAAGAGCCCGGCGATCGACAAGCTCGATGCGGTGGGCTGTGGGTGCTGCGATCAGGCGGCGCCGCTTGAAGTCGGAGAGGACGCGGCAGACGGTCTCGACTGTCAGGCCCAGATGATCGGCAATGTCGGAGCGCGACATCGGCAGATCGAGCTGGCGGGTGTCGCCGCGCTCGGCGAGCGCGAGCAGAAAGGCCGCAACCCGCTCGCAGGCCGTCATGCGGCCGAGCAGCAACAGCCGGTGCTGGGCCGCATCTAGGCTTTTCAGCATCTCGTCGCGCAGATGGCGGGCGAGCACCGGGTTCTCCTCGATCAACCGTTCGGTGGCGGCAAACGGCAGGCGCAGGACCGTCACCTCGTTCACCGCCTCGGCCGAGAAGCCGCGCTCCGCGGCGCGCTCGAAGCCGAACGAGTCGCCGGCGAAACAGAATTCGGCGACGTGCCGCCGGCCGTCGGCGAGCAGCTTCGAGATGCGCACGATTCCGGAGACGACCTTGAACCACGCGGCGCCCGGCTCGCCCTCGGCGTAGATTTCCTGGTCGCGCGCAAACCGCATCCGAGCGCCGATCCGCTCGAGCGCGATCAGCGCATCGAGCTGACCCGATCGTGCGATCTCGGAGCCGGCGTGAGGCCAGCCGCCCGAAACCGTCGCGTGAGGTAGAACCGCCGGCTGCCTGTACATCCTGTCCTCCTCGATTGGATAAGCGGCAGAATGGAGGGTCGACGGAACTGCCGAAATTGGGATTGTTACTTACGCAGTCTTGCGTAAGTAAAACTACGTAGCCGGCCCTTCAGTCGATCGGCAGGAGGGACAGCACGCCGACTTTGACGACGTCCTCCAGCATCATGAAGGCAAGCGTCGTGACGACGAACAGGCCGACGACCGCCGGCGACAGCGGCGCCATCAATATGCCGGCGATCGCCAGCGTCGCGATGACGACGAGGTCGGCGCAGGACGTGAACAGCATCACCGCGGCCGGCCGGGTGGTCCAGAAATGGTCTGGTTCACGGAGGACATAGACGGTCGCCTGACCGGCGAAAACAATGAGCACCAGGGTCAGGGTCCGCAGCTGATCCGGATCCAACCTGAGAATGAACCATCCGGCGGCGAGCACGCCGACGTAATAGCCGAATTTGACGAGGCCGAGAGGGATGGCGACGAGGGTGAGGTTGCGGATGCGCCAGGTATTGGGGTGCGGCGAGGACCGCACCCGGTCGGCGGCGCGCGACATCGATACGAAATCGCCGGCCAGCATCGCGATCGCCTGCAGCAGCGGCGTCAGCACGGCATGGCCGGTCATCACCAGCCCGGCGCCGAGGACGACGAGCGTCGCCGATTTGTTGACGAGAATGCTCAAAATGTAGGTCATCACGCGCCGGAAGGCGGATCGCCCTTCCTCGATGGAGGTGACGATACCGCCGAGGCCGGGCTCGGTCAGGACGATGCCGGCCGCCGCCTTGGCGACATCGGTCGCGGTCGAGACCGCGATCCCCATTTGCGCCTGCCGCAATGCCGGTGCGTCATTGGCGCCGTCGCCGCACATGCCGACGGCATGGCCCTGCTTCTGGAATGCCTTGACAAGACGGAATTTGTCTTCCGGGAAGACGCCGGCATAGACCGCGAAATCGTCCGGACCGACGGTTTCGGGTATGGCACCGGGCGGACAGACCGGCCCGTCGAGGCCGAGAGCGCGGGCGACGGTCGCCGCGGTGGCGGCGGCGTCGCCGGTGATGATGACAGTGCCGATGCCGAGGGATTTGAGCTCGGCGAGAAGGCCCTGAGAATCGGGTCTGACCGGGTCGCCGAAGGCGATGAGGCCGACAAATGCGACCCTGCCCGGGGGTCCGCACGCGACCGCAATGACACGGTAGCCGGCGGCGGTCAACGATGCGACCTTGTCGGTGATCTCGCGCGTCATCGGCGCCAGGGCGGCGACCGCCGCCGGCGCCCCCTTGACCACGCGGATCTCGTCTCCGTGCCGGTCGACCGCAACCGCCTCGGCCAGTTTGGCGGCCGGGTCGAACGGCGTGAAGCGCACGACGCGGAGCGGTTCTTGCGGAGCGCCGGAGCGGTCGGCCATTGCTTGGACGACGGTATCGATCTGGTCACGCCCGTCGGACGAACTGGCGATTGCGGCAATCGCGATGACATCGGCTTCGCGATAGCCCTCCTTGACCGGGAGGACGGCGCTGACGGCGAGCTCGTTCGCGGTCAGGGTGCCGGTCTTGTCTGCGCATAGCACATCGATCATCGCCGCTTCGTGCAATGCCGAGAGCCGGGTCAGGAGCACACCCTTGAGCGCCAGCGTCTTGGCCCCCAACGTCGCGGCGAGGGTGAAGGTCGCGGGCAATGCCACCGGCACCGCCGACAACAGGGCCGTCAGCACAAGAGAGATGATCCGGCCGGTCCCCAATGCGATCACGTAGGCATAGGCGATAATCCCGACGATGATCGCGAAATTGACGATCGTCAGGTTGCGCACGACGCCGAAGACGGCCCGCTGTTCGCTGCTCTCAACATGCGCCACCCGCACCAGTTCGGCGGCCCGGCCGAAATAGGTCCGGATTCCGGTAGCCACAACCTCGGCGGTGGCCTCGCCGCGGCGCACGAGCGCCCCGGCATAGGCGGTGCTTCCCGGCCCGCTCTCGGCCGGGATCGATTCGCCGGTCAGCATCGACTGGTCGAGCAATACCGTGCCGGCGGCGATGCGCAGATCGGCGGGAACGACGCTTCCGAGCGAAAGCTGAACAATGTCGCCCGGAACCAAGTCGGCGGCCGGCGCCTCGACCCAGGCGCCGTCGCGGCGGACGCGCGCCTTCAGCGCGAGCCGCTGCTTCAACAGCGCCAGCGCGGCGTCGGCGCGGTTTTCCTGAAATACGCCGAGGCCGACATTGAGGAGCAGCAGCACCGCGATCATCAGTGCCCCAAAGCGCTCGCCGACTGCGAACTGCAGGACAATCGTCGCTTCGAGCATCCACGGCACCGGCGACCAGAAATGGCGCGCCATCCGCGCCAGCGGATGAAGCCTCTCCTCGGCGACCGCGTTGGGGCCGTATTCCAGCAGCCGATGTGCCGCCTCGACCGAAGATAAGCCGGTCGAAATCTCGGGGGCGCGGGCGGCCGGCTCGGTCAGCGAAACGGCCGTTGAACCGGAGGGGTCCATGCCGGAACCTCTGAGCGGAACGTTTTATTCGGCGGCCGGGTCCGGCGGCGGCGGTTCCAGTACAGTCCCCGAAAGCGGTTCGACCCAGACGATCCGATCGTGGACAGATTTGACCCCCGGCACGTTCTCGGCGGTGACGCGCAGCGCCTGACGCTCTTTTTCTTCGGTGATCGCGCCATCGAGGGTGACGACGCCGTCGGTCACGGTGATAGTGATGCCGACCCGCGGCGCCCATGAGGACTCGGCGAGGGCGGCGAGGACGTTCTTCCGGATCTCGTCATCTGTAGATGCCGACATGGCCCCGGTTTCTTTGCCGAGCAATGTGCCGAGAGCCCGCATCAGATCAGTGCGGGTGACGATGCCGACGATTGCCTCCCCACGCAGCACCGGGAGGCGCTTGACGTGATGGCGCTCCATCAGCCGCACGATTTCCGAGAGTGGAGCGTCCTCGGTCGTCGACACGACGGCCTCGGTCATTATCTCGCCGACCTTGCGCGCGTGGGTGCGGACAAAATCCTCGGCGAGACGGCCGGGCCCGCGCAGGAATTCGATCCAGCGCGCCCGGTGCCGTTCGGTTCGGGTTTCCGACCGGCGCAGCAGGTCGCCCTCAGTCAGCACGCCGACAAGAACACCATCGTTTACCACCACCGGGAGGCCGCTGATGTGGTGCTCGAGCATCAGACTGATGGCGTCGCCGATCGGCGCATCGGGTCCGACAGAGACGACGTTGCGACTCATGACATCCGCGGCGTTCATGACGACTCCTGCTTTCATGTCGCGGCCGCGAGCGCTTCGACGCCGGGCAACCTGCGGCCCTCCAGCCACTCGAGGAATGCCCCGCCGGCCGTCGAGACGTAGGACAGCGCGTCTGCCACTCCGGCGCCGTCGAGGGCGGCGACCGTGTCGCCGCCGCCGGCGACGCTCAGCAGCCGGCCGCTGTGGGTGAGTTCCGCCACCCGCTTTGCCACCGTGACCGTCGCCCGGTCGAAGGGCGGGGTCTCGAAGGCGCCGAGCGGCCCGTTCCAGACGAGGGTGTGCGCGTCGTCGAGGAGGTCCCCGATCCGGGCGACGGTTTTGGGGCCGATGTCGAGGATCATCATGTCGGCCGGAACCATATCGGCGGCGACCGTGCGAACGGCGACACCGGGTTCGGCCGCAGCGGCGACGACCAGGTCCTCGGGCAGGATCACCCGGCAATTTTGCTGTGCCGCCAAGACCAGGGTTTGCCGTGCGCCGTCGGCCATCGCGGGTTCGCTGAGCGAGCGGCCGATTTCCCGGTTCTCGGCGAGGAGAAAGGTGTTCGCCATGGCACCGGCGATGGCGAGGATGTCGACCTTGCCGACCAGAAAGCGCAAAAGGTCGAGCTTGGTCGAGACCTTGGCGCCGCCGATCAATGCCATCACAGGCCGCTTTGGTGTCTCGAGCGCCGCCGCCAATGCCGAAAGCTCGGCCTGCATCAGCCTGCCGGCCGCGTTCGGCATTAGCCTCGCGAGCGCGTCGATCGAGGCATGGGCGCGATGCGCGGCGGAAAAGGCGTCATCGACATAGACATCGCCAAGCTCGGCGAGCGCCCGCGCAAACTCGGGAGAATCCGCCTCCTCTTCTTTGTGGAAGCGGAGGTTCTCGAGGAGAACGACCTGCCCGGGCTGCAACGCCGCGACCGCGCGCTTTGCCTCGGCGCCGATGCAGTCCTCGGCAAAGACCACCTGGCGGCCGCCGAGCGCACGGCTCAGCGGCGCGACGAGGGGCCGCAGCGAGAGGGCCGGATCCTTCTTTCCTTTCGGCCGCCCGAAATGCGACATCACGATCACCTTGGCGCCTCTGTCGATCAGCGCCTCGATCGTCGGCGCCAGCCGCTCGATGCGGGTAGCGTCGGTGACGGCTCCGTCCTTAACCGGAACGTTCAGATCGGCTCGCAGCAAGACCCGCTTGCCGAGGACATCGAGGTCGTCGAGGGTTCGGAATTTCGGCATGGCTGGACAGCCGCTCAGGCCAGCCGGCCGCAATAGGCGGCAAGGTCGATCATCCGGCACGAGAACCCCCATTCGTTGTCGTACCAGGCGAGCACACGCACAAACCGCCGGTCTAGGACCTGCGTCTGCGTCACATCGAAGACCGCGCTGTGCGGATCGTGATTGAAATCGACCGAGACGGTCGGCGCCCCGTTGATGCCGAGGATGCCCCTCAGCCGCTCCGATTTTGCCGCCTCTTCCATCACCGCGTTGATTTCCTCGCGCGAGGTATCCCGGGCCGCATCGAATTTGAAGTCGATCAGCGACACGTTGGCGGTCGGGACCCGGATCGCGGTGCCGTCGAGCCTGCCTTTGAGCGCGGGCAGAACGAGGCCGACCGAGCGCGCTGCACCAGTCGAGGTCGGGATCATTGACAAGGCCGCGGCCCTCGCTCGCCGTAGATCCCTGTGCAATGTGTCGATGATGTTCTGATCGCCGGTATAGGCGTGGATCGTCGTCATGTACCCGCGCTCGATGCCGATGCCGCGGTGCAGCACATAAGCGACCGGTGCGAGGCAGTTGGTCGTGCACGACGCATTCGAGATGACCTGATGGGACGGCCGCAACTCGTCATGATTGACGCCCATCACCACGGTCAGGTCGGCGCCGTCGGAAGGGGCCGAGACGATCACCTGTTTGGCGCCGGTTTCGAGATACTGTGCCGCCTCGGCGCGCTTGGTGAATTTCCCGGTGCATTCGAACACGGTGTCGATGTCGAGGTCCCTCCAGCGCAGCTTGGCGGGCTCGCGCTCGGCGCTTACCGCAATCCTGCCGCGGCCGATATCGATCCAATCCTCGCCGCTCGCCAGTTCGCCGGGAAAGCGGCCATGCACGCTGTCGTATCGAAAGAGGTGAGCATTGGTTTCGACGGGGCCGAGGTCGTTGATCGCGACGATGTCGATATCCTCGCGCCTCGTCTCGTGCGCCGCCCGCAGCACCAGCCGGCCGATGCGGCCGAAACCGTTAATCGCAACCCGTAACGCCATGACCCGTTCCTCCGGTCCGTTGGATCGGCGGAATTTCCGGTCTGCAGACGGGCGGCGCGTTGATCCAGGTCAAGCGGTCGGGTTCGAAGTCGGGCTTCTGAATAAGCTTTGATCTGTATCAAGACACGGTACCCGGGGAGCGCTCTATACGCACCGCGCGGCAAATGTTGCCGCGCGAGAGAGGAGTTGGTGATGCAAACGAAAATGCCGCTGGCTGCAGCCGCGATCGCCATGATAGTCGGCCTCGGTGGTCCTGCATCGGCTGCCCCCGGAGTCGCCGCTGGTGTCTTGACTTGTCATGTCTCGAGCGGCTGGGGATTCATTTTCGGGTCGTCCCGATCGCTGAGGTGCACATTCGCCGAGACAAGCGGAAATACCGAACACTACGCCGGTAAGATCTCGAAGTTCGGTGCGGACATTGGCTACACCCAGGCTGGCATCATTGTTTGGACGGTGTTGGCGCCCCAGGCAAACGTGTCGCCAAAAGCGCTCTCGGGCAATTATGCGGGCGTCACTGCCAGCGCTACGGTCGGTGTCGGCGTCGGCGCCAATGCGCTGATCGGCGGGTCCGGCCATTCCATTTCTCTGCAGCCGCTCAGTATCGAAGGCAACGAAGGCGTCAACGTCGCGGCAGGGATTGCGGCGATCAGCTTGAGACCTGCATCGTAAAGCGCGTGCTGCCGATACCGGCGGAGCATCACGGTCACGGGGCCGGGCCCGATTCGGCGGCAGCGAGGGCGCGCAGGAGGTCGGCGCGGCTGACGATGCCGATGACGCGGCCGTCGTGCACGACTGGAACCCGCTTTATGCGATGAGCCTCGAGCAGGCGCGCGATCTCGGTAGCCTGGGTTCCCTCGTCAACCGTGACTACGGGTGCCGTCATAACGTCCCGCGCCAATCGCCCGTCTCGTCGCAGATAATTGACGAACTCGGGGCTGAGCGCCTCGCCTTCGGCGAGGAGCGTCAGCCACCAGTCGCGCCGCGCCAGGCGATCGGCCTCGTTCCGCCCAACCAGATCGCCTTCGCTGACCATGCCGACAGGCCTGCCATTGGGATCGACGACCGGTACCGCGCTGATCCCGTGGTCGAGCAATAGCCGGGCAATGTCCCGGATCGGCGTCTCGGGGCCGACCGAGAAGACCGCTGTGGTCATGATGTCGCGCGCTGTGGTCATCGTGGGCTCTTTCCGTCAGGTCGCTATGACCTTCAACGCCCGCGTGCTCGCCGCGCTGGCGAAGGTTTCATCAGCGTCGGGGTTCTGGTCGAGCGTAAAGCGATGCGCGACATTTCCAGCTTTTGACCGACGAGAGCCGTCATCGCGATCCTCCTCGCCGGCGGCAAACTACCATAACAAACAATACTAGCGTCGGGACGGACAGCCCGCCTTGATTTGCATCAATCGCGACACCGCCGGGCGGAACACGCGGAGGTTAAGCGGAGACCGGGAGCGAGAAGCGAGAGATGGTCCCGCCGGCGGGATTGGGCTCGGCGACCAGCGCGCCGTCATGCGCCTCGACGATCGTGCAGCAGATCGACAGGCCGACCCCCCATCCCGTCGGCGTTGGTTGTGACGAAGGGCTCGAACAAACGGTCAGCCACCTCGGGTGCGATACAGGGACCGGTGTCGGCGCCGCTGTCTCGACTGCGCCCTCGGCGCCCGGCGCGGCCCTCGCTGTCAGCTCGCGCCGCCGCGAG
>DATJLK010000160.1:0-61457 GCA_035509615.1 Allostellaceae bacterium
AGCGGTTCATCGCCGCCAGATATTGACCGCGATCGAGGTAATAGCGGCCGATCTCCATTTCCTTTCCGGCCAGATGATCACGGGTGAAGTCGAGTTTCAGCTTGGCATCGCGCGCATATTTGCTATCGGGAAAGCGATGCACCACGTCCTCGAGCGCTCTTAACGCCAGTTCGGTCGTCTTCTGGTCGCGGCCGACATCGACAATCTGCACATAATATGAAATTGCTTTTAGGTAATAGGCATATGCGGCATCACGATTTCCCGGATGAAGCTGGATAAAACGATCGGCGGCGATGATAGCACCATCATAATTGCCGGCTTCGTATTGTGCGTAAGCCTCCATCAGTTGAGCTTTAGTGGCCCAGACAGAATAGGGATGCTGACTTTCGACCTGGTCGAAGCTATTTGCCGCCTGGGTGTATCGCTCCTCGACCATCTGGTCCATGGCCTGGTTATAAAGATCGTCGACCGGTTTTTCGATGTAAGCATCTTTGCTGGCACCACCGCACGCGGCAAGCGCCAGGATCAGTGCGATCGCACCACACCGTCCCGCAACGAATAACGAGCGCATCCCCAGCCCCATTTTCGCCCGCAACTTTTATGCCCGCACGGTTTCCACTGACGCAAGACCGGGCTCGCGCAGTGCCGCCGGTCAAGCACTAACCAGCAGCGCCTCGTCGCGATTGGCAAACGAATCCACGCGTGAGACGGCCATCGGAACTTCGTAGGACCACGCCTCGTCATCAGCAAACAGCGCCGCCAGCAGTCGGCGGTTGTGGGAATGCCCCGACCGCACGCCGTGGAAGCGACCGAGGATCGGCGCGCCGGCAAGGTAGAGATCGCCGACGGCATCCAACAGCTTGTGGCGGACGAATTCGTTTTCATAGCGCAGGCCGTCGCTGTTCAGCACCTGCGCACCATCGACGACGACAACATTGTCGAGCGAACCACCGCGAGCCAGGCCGGCGGCGCGCAAGCGATCGACATCGTCCAGGAAACCGAAGGTGCGAGCCCGGCTCAACTCTGATTTGAACGAGTCGATGTCGAGCGTTACGCTCATCTTCTGGTGCTGGATCAGCGGGTTGTCGTAGTCGATCTCGAAGCTCATCGAGAATTCACGATCGGGATAGAGCGCTGCAATCGCACCCTCGGCGACGACACTGACCGGCTTCAATACCTTGATTACATGGCGCGGGGCGCCCTGTTCGACGACGCCGGCGCATTCGATCAGAAAGACAAAGGGTGCGGCGCTGCCATCCATAATCGGCACCTCCGGCCCATCGAGTTCGATCACCAGATTATCGATCCCGACGCCGGCCAGCGCGGCCATCAGATGTTCGACGGTCCCGACACTCGCCCCCGCACCATCGGACAAGATCGTGCAACGTTCCGATTTAGTGGCGTTTTCCCACACCGCGCGGATTTCCGTGGCGATATCGGTCCGTCGAAAAATGATCCCGGTTTCTGGCGGCGCCGGGACCAAGTTCAGCGACACCCGTTGCCCCGAGTGAAGGGCCACCCCCCGGCAGCCGATCACAGTTTTCAGCGTCTGCTGAAACGGTGTCCCAATTTCCCCCAACATGTGAGCGCTTCTCGATCAGTGCCCCCCAACACGCGAAAACCTAACGGTGGCGGCGCCTGCCAACAAATCACTCTTTGTGTCAGATTGTTGCACGATCCTTATGGAGAACCTGGCCGCGATCAGGCACTTAGAGACCGAACCTCGGCGCCTGGAACGCCGCACCCGAAGCTGCCCCGCAATCCGGTTTGGGCCGGATCGCCGGCAGGATTAGTTGGCTTGGCGCCGCAGAAAAGCAGGAATGTCGAGCAGATCCTCGTCCTTGGCGCCGGGGCGAGCCTCCGGTTCGAGCGAGGCGAGGCGCGGTTGCGCCGGTTTGATTGCGGGCGGGATCGGCTGGCGCGGCGGTTCGGGCGGCGTCGAACGCGCCCGACCGACGCCGGTAACCCGTTCGATCAGGCTCGGCACCCGCCCCTTGGGTTTTGGTGCCGCATCGTGCAGCGGCGCAGCAACCGGGACCGCCGGCTGGGTCAAGGGTATCGGACGCGCCGTCCCGGCGTCCGCCGGTTTGGGGGCGATAAAAGCGTCGCCGCGCATCGCCGCGGTTTCGGCGGTGGCCGCTGCCGGCGGCATCGCCTCGCCTTCAGGCGCGGCGCGAGGTGCCTCGCCCGCTCCCGGCGCAGCGTTCTGCATCAGCACCGGCTGTGCATAGCCGCCGGCGGTAGCCTCACGCAGCGGCGGCGCCACGGTGTCGCGGCTGCTGACCAGGCTGATGGCGGGGCGCGCCTGAGTTAGCGCCTCGGCATCGATCCCGGTAGCGACGACCGAGATCCGCATCTTCCCCGACAGCGTCTCGTCAAAGGTCGATCCGAAGATGATATTGGCATCGGGATCGACTTCCTCGCGAATCCGATTCGCGGCTTCGTCGACCTCGAACAAGGTCATATCAGGGCCGCCGGTGATGTTGATCAGCACTCCCTTGGCGCCCTTCATCGACACGTCTTCGAGCAGCGGATTGGAGATCGCGGCCTCGGCGGCGTCGATCGCCCGGCGATCGCCTTCGGCCTCGCCGGTGCCCATCATTGCCTTGCCCATCTCGCTCATCACGGTGCGGATGTCGGCGAAATCGAGATTGATCAGCCCCGGCATCACCATCAGATCGGTTACACCGCGCACCCCCGAATGCAGCACGTCATCCGCCATCTTGAAGGCATCGGCAAAAGTAGTTCGCTCATTGGCGACACGGAACAGGTTCTGGTTGGGGATAATGATCAGCGTATCGACGAATTTCTGCAGTTCCTCAATCCCGGAATCGGCGATCTTCATCCGGTGACTGCCCTCGAAATGAAAGGGCTTGGTCACGACACCGATCGTCAATATTCCCGATTCGCGGGCGACGCGAGCGATGACCGGGGCGGCGCCGGTGCCGGTGCCACCGCCCATCCCAGCGGTGATGAACACCATGTTCGACCCCTGCATCGCTTCGAGGAGTTCGTCGAGCGCCTCCTCGGCAGCGGCCCGCCCGACATCGGGCCGTGATCCGGCGCCGAGCCCGCGGGTAACGCCGATCCCCATCTGGATCTTGCGGTGTGCGGCCGACTGCTGCATCGCCTGCGCGTCGGTGTTGCAGACGACGAACTCGCATCCGATCAAATTCGACCGGATCATGTTGTTGACGGCGTTTCCCCCGGCGCCGCCGACCCCGACCACCGTGATGCGGGGTTTCATCTCCTGTTCGTCCCTCGGGATGCTGAGATTGATCATGCGTCCTCCACTGCTGCTCGCTTCGTCATGCCCGGAAATCCGGGCTTCCCCCTCGTTTGGCCGATATCGATGTAGCGCTTTTTCTCCTATCCGGATAGCGACGCCGGTCGAACAGCGCGAATCGGGTCAGATATTCTCCTTGAGCCAGTGCCCCAACCGGCCGATCAATCCGCTCTGTGCGCTGGCGCTGGCGCGGCTCGGGTGCGGCGCTTCGGCGCGCTCCGACAGCGCGAAATGGAGCAGCCCGGCGGCGGTTGAAAACGCCGGGCCGGAAGTTGCTTCGGCAAGACCCGCAACCTGCAGTGGACGGCCGATGCGGACCTGCTTGTCGAGGATCAGACCGGCGAACTCCCGCACGCCGTGCAGTTGTGCCGCACCACCGGTCAAGACCACGCGCCGACCCGCCATCTTTTCAAAGCCGCTCGCCTCGAGCCGGTCGCGCACCATTTCGAACGTCTCCTCGATCCGCGGCGCAATGATGCCGACCAGGAGCGACTTCGGTACATGATTGACGTGCCCGTCTTCCTCCTCGCCAATCTGGGGCACCGCGATCATTTCGCGTTCATCGGTGCTCGCCGAGATCGCCGTGCCGAACAGCGTTTTCATGCGCTCGGCATGGGCGAGCGGGGTCGACAGACCGCGGGCGATGTCATTGGTCACGTGGCCGCCGCCGACCGGCACCGAATCGGCAAAAATCAGGTTGCCGTCAAAAAAAACCCCGATCGTGGTGGTGCCGCCGCCCATGTCGACGACGGTGACGCCAAGGCCGAGTTCGTCTTCGACGAGGCAGGAAAGCCCGGCGGCGTAAGGGCTGACGACCAGCGCATCGAGTTCGAGATGGGAGCGTCCGATCGCGGCGGTATGGTTGCGTACCGCGGCGGCACCGGCGGTGACGATGTTCATGTTGACGCCGAGCCGCTCGCCATACATCCCGCGCGGGTCGCGGATTCCGCGGCTATCGTCGATCGAGAAGCCGACCGGCACCGAATGGATGATCTGGCGGCCGCCGGGTTCGCGCAGCTGGTAGCCCTGGTCCAGCACCCGCTGCAACTCGCTCTCGCCGATCTCGCGGCCGGCGACCCCGATTTCGGCCTTGACGATGCGCGAGGCGGTAAAGCCACCGGAAAGGTTGGCAACGACATGCTGGATCGTCTCGCCAGCCATCTCTTCGGCGGCGTGGACCGCGCCGGCGACCGAGTTGCCGGCGGCGTCGAGATCGATGACGACGCCGTTGCGCAGACCGCGTGAAACCTGATGGCCGATGCCGATGACCCGCGGCTGCTCGGGTGCCGACCGGGCGATAAAGCAGCACACCTTTGTCGTCCCGATATCGAGCGCGGCAATCAGGCTTCCGCGCGGCCGATGCGGCGGCTTGACCGGACGTCGCGGCTTGCCCGGCGGCGCCTTGTTGCGGGTCGCCGGTTTGTGGGTGTTTTTTGCCGCCTTCTCGCGGATCCGCACCTCTTCGACTGCCGTCATGTATTTTTCGCCGTCGGGCGTCCTTTCTTGGCTGGCGGTGCTTCCTTTGGCGGTTCCGGGGCAACGCGGACCACAAGCCTGTCCGGCAGCCGCATATCGATCGCCTGCACGTCGCGCTGCAGGATGGCGCTATTACGCTGCAAGCGGGCCAGGTCCGCCCATGCCCCGGCGGGATCCTCGGACGGCAGCAGCACGTCGATCGAATTGTCGAGGCGCAGGTTCCATCGCCGTCCGCCAACGTCGATCGCCGCCGTCACGCGGGCGGCGAGATCGGGTTCGGTAGCCAGCATCGCAAGGAGTTCGGCGGCGTGACTGGCGGCATCCTCGCCGACGACCATCGGCAATTTGGCAAAGCGGTCGAGGCGGGGAACCGGGATCACGGCGCCGGTGCGGTCGATCAAGTCGAGCTTGCCGCCATGCTGCCACAGCGCCATCGGTTCGCGCTCGACAAGGCGGACATAGATCGTGTCCGGAAGACGGCGCTCGATCACCGCCGAGCGGACCCATGGCAGGCTCTCGAGCTGGTGCTTGGCGCGGACCGGATCGATCGCGAGTATCGGGGTGCCGGGCTTGGCGTCGAGCGCGTCGAGGATCGTCTTTCGGTCGGTGGTGGCGCGCCCCTCGACGCGGATATCCTCGACGCGCAGACCAAGCGCGCCACTAGCCTGCAACATCCGGCTCTCGACCCGGTCGAGAATGGCCCTGCCGCTCGGCGATTGGTGCATCACGACAGGCACGCTGACAAGTGTTCCGACCGCGACGGCGAGCGGGATGCCGACCCAGACCAGGCGGCGACGCAGCCGCCCGGAGATGCTGCGGCGGGAACGCCGGGTCGCTGCAGTCGTCAGTCGCACGCCGCATTCTCCACCATCCACACGACGAGCTCGTCAAAGCCGAAACCGGCATGGCGCGCGATGTCGGGGACGAGCGAGGTCGGGGTCATGCCGGGCTGGGTGTTGATCTCCAACAGATAAAGACGGCCATCGCCATCGGGGGTGTCGTCATAGCGCAGATCAGCCCGGCTGACACCTCGGCAGCCGAGCGCGATATGCGCGCGCCGCCCGATATCGAGCGCCTGCTGATAGATCACCGGCGGCACCGGGGCCGGAACCAGGTGATCGGAGCCGCCGGGCGAATATTTGGCCGTATAGTCATAAAAGTTGCTGCTGCGCGGGATGATTTCGCACACCCCCAGCGCCCGGTCGCCCATGATGGCGACGGTCAGTTCACGGCCGGGAATAAAGCGCTCGACCAGAATCTCGGGACCAAAATCCCAGGCCACAACCTCCTCGCGCCAGGCGTTGTCGCCGATGCGTACGATGCGCACGCCAACCGTCGATCCCTGGTTGGTCGGCTTGATCACAAAGGGTGCGGGCATCGGGTCGCAGGCAAGCAGATCCTCGGGCCGTGCGACAACATCCTCGGCTAGCGGCAGGCCGGCGGCGCGGAACAGCGTCTTTGCCGTCGGCTTGTGCATCGCCAGCGCCGAGGCCAGGACACCCGAATGGGTATAAGGGATGCGCAGCATCTCAAAGACAGCCTGCAACGTGCCGTCTTCGCCGCCCACACCGTGCAGCGCGTTGAAGATCACATCCGGCCGCGGATCGAGGGCGCGCAGCAAACCAGGCAAGTCGCGGGCAACATCGATCGGCTTGACCCGGTAGCCGTGGTCGGCGAGCGCCTTGGCGCATTCGCGCCCGCTCGACAACGACACCTCGCGCTCGGGCGACCAGCCGCCCATCAACAAAGCAACGGTCTTGCTCATCGCGGGCATTCGCCCAATCCGTCAGCGGCCGGCTCGAACCCGCGGAGCGCACGGCCGACGCGGCGGATTTCCCACTCCAGCAGCACGCCTGAATGGTGATAGACGCGCCGCCGTACCTCCTCACCAAGACCTTCGAGATCGGCCGCCGTTGCCTGGCCGGTGTTGATCAGAAAGTTTGTGTGCTTGGACGACACCATCGCCCCGCCACGCGTCAGGCCGCGGCAGCCGGCGGCGTCGATCAGCCGCCAGGCCGAGGCGCCGGGCGGGTTTCGAAACGTCGAGCCGCCGGTGCGGGCGCGGACCGGCTGGGTCGCCTCGCGGGTGGCCCGGATCTCCGCCATTCTCCGGGCGATCGCTTTCGGGTCGTCGGCCCTCCCGCGCAACCGTGCGGCAACAAAGATCCAATCGGGATCGACCCGGCAATGCCGATAGCCAAAACCCATCGCTGGCATCCCCAGGACATGTTCGCGGCCGGCGCGGTCGAGTGCGGTGGCCGAGATCAGCAAATCTTTGATTTCTTGGCCATAGGCGCCGGCATTCATGCGCAGCCCGCCGCCGATCGTGCCGGGGATCCCCGACAGGAATTCGAACCCGGCAACGCCGCTTTCAGCAGCAAAATGCGCCGCGCCCAGGTGCAGGACCGCGGCCTCCGCGACGATCTCTTCGCCATCACGGGCGAGCCCGAGAAAACCGCGGCCCAACCGGATCGTGACCCCCGGAATGCCGCCGTCGCGCGCCAGAATGTTGGCGCCGCCGCCGATCACGGTGACCGGAATCTCGGCCGGAAGCCGCGCCAGAAAACCGGCGAGATCGTCACGGTCGGCGGGTTGGAACAGCATGTCAGCGGTACCGCCGACACCGAACCAGGTGTGGCGGCCGATCGGTGCCGCCGGCGTCAGCCAGCCGCGCACCGCCGGCAGCGCCGACCTCGACAGGTCGGGCGACGTCGCGGGCAGCGCCCTCATCCGGCCGCACTCCGCCGCGGCAATGCCGCCAGATCGTGCGGCAGGCTGTTGGCCCAACCGGTGATCGATCCGGCGCCGAGACACACGACCATGTCGCCCGGCTGCGCCAGTTCGGCGACAAGCCCGGGGAGTTCGGCCGGCTCGGCGAGCGGGCGGACATTGCGGTGGCCGTGCTCGATCAATCCAGCAACGATCGCGTCCCGGGTCACCCCTTCGATCGGCTCTTCGCCGGCGGCATAGATATCTGAGACAAGGACGATATCGGCATCGTTGAAACAGGTGCAAAAGTCGTCGAACAAATGCGCGACCCGGGTGTAGCGATGCGGTTGGACGACCGCGATCACCTTGCCGGAAACGATCGCCCGCGCCGCCTTCAGCACCGCCGCGATCTCGACCGGGTGATGGCCGTAATCGTCGATGATCGGCACCCCGTTCCACTCGCCGGTTTTAGTGAACCGGCGCTTGACGCCTTTAAAGTTGCGCAGTGCCGAGCGCAGCGCATCGTCGCCGAGACCGAGCGCCTCAGCTACCGCTGCCGCTGCCAGAGAATTCTGGACGTTGTGCCGACCGAACATCGGCAAATAGAGATCCGGGATCGTGCGCCCGCGATCGGAGGAAGCATCGGCGACAACGATGTCATAATGCGCACCGTCGCGGCCGAGCCGCAGATCGACCGCGCGAATATCGGCCTGCGGGCTCATCCCATAGGTCAGCACACGTCGATCGGACAATTTTGGGATCATCTGCTGCACGACCGGATGATCGATGCACAGCGCGGCGAACCCATAGAACGGGATGTTGCCGACAAAAGTCTCGAACGCCTGCCGCAGCGCGTCGAAACCGCCATAAAAATCGAGGTGCTCGGGGTCGATGTTGGTGACGATCGCAACCGTCGCCGGCAGCCGGGTGAAGGTGCCGTCGCTCTCATCGGCCTCGACCACCATCCAATCGCCCGCACCGAGCCGCGTGTTGGTCCCGTAAGCATTGATGATCCCGCCATTGATCACGGTCGGATCGAGCTGGGCGGTTTCCAGCAACGCCCCGATCATCGACGTCGTCGTGGTCTTTCCGTGGGTTCCGGCGATCGCCAGCGACCATTTGAGCCGCATCAGCTCGCCCAGCATTTCGGCGCGGCGCACCACCGGCAGCCGCCGGGTGCGGGCGGCGACGACCTCAGGGTTGTCGGCATGGACCGCGGACGAGACCACAACCACCTCGGCGCCGTCGAGATTGGCCGCCTCATGACCGACCGCGACCGGAATGCCGAGGTCGATCAGGCGGCGGACATTGGCGCCGTCGGCAACATCGCTGCCCTGCACCCGATAACCGAGATTGTGCAGGATCTCGGCGATGCCGCTCATACCGATGCCGCCGATGCCGACAAAGTGCAACGGGCCGATGCTGAGCGGCAGCGCTCTCATGCAGCGCACTCCCGCAAGGCTGCACCGGGGACCAGCGCCAACGCCAGCGATGCCAGTTGACGCGCTGCATCGCGCCGGCCGAATGCCGCAGCACGGCGTGCCATCAGGCTCAACGTCGATCCCTCGCCGAGCAACCGATCGAGCTCGGCGGCGAGCGTCTCGGCGCGCAGATCGGACTGCGCGATTACTGCGCCGCCGCCCGCCGCGGCAAACGCCCGGGCATTGGCGGTCTGGTGATCGTCGGTGGCATAGGGATAGGGGATCAGCACCGCCGGCCGGCCGAGCGCCGCCAGTTCCGCGACGGTGGAAGCGCCGGCTCGGCAGATCGCAAGGTGAGCGCGCGCCAGGCGCTGCGGGACATCGGCAAAAAAGCCTGCGATCTCGGCACAGATTCCGGCTTTGGCATAGGCGGCCGTGACCCCGGCTTGATCTTCGGGACGCGCCTGCTGACTGACGCGCAGCCGCTGGCGCAAAGCGGCGGGCAGCATCGCCACCGCGGCCGGGACGATTTCGGCAAGGATGTGAGCGCCCTGGCTGCCGCCGACGACCAGCAGCTCGACGGTTCCGTCGGGTGACGGTGGTGCGTAGGCGATATTGCCCGCTACAAGGATCGCCGGACGGACCGGATTGCCGGTGCACACCGTGCGCGCACGATCAGCCGCTCGCAGTCTGGCGGTTTCGGGAAACCCGGTGGCGATCCGCCGGGCGATCGGTGCGAGCAGCCGGTTGGCGCGGCCGAGCACCGCATTCTGCTCGTGGATCAAGGTCGGCAGGCCGAGCGAGTACGCGGCCAGCATCGTCGGCACCGACGGATAGCCGCCAAAGCCGATCACCGCCGCGGGCCGCAACCGGCGCAGCAAGCGCCGCGCCTGCCAAGTTCCGGTGGCCAGTTCGGTCAACCCCCAGACGGCGCGCATTGGCCCGCCGCCAAACCTGCCGGCGCGGACGAGATGAAACTTGACCCCGACGATCGCGGCGGTCAGCGCATGCATGCGCGAATCGGTCAAGAGCCGCACATCCGCGCCAAGTTCAACGAGTTCTGCGGCCAGCGCTTCGGCCGGGAACAGATGGCCGCCGGTGCCGCCCGCCGCGAGAACGAAAACGCCGCTCATAAGCCGCTGCCCGCGAGCCGGCGGCGGGTCAGCGCCAGCAACATTCCCATCCCCAATCCGAGCGCCAGCATCGAGGAGCCGCCGTAGGACACAAACGGCAATGTCATCCCCTTGGTCGGGATCATGTGCAGGGTCGAGGCCATATTGATGACCGCCTGCAATCCGAATTGGATCAGCAGGCCGGTAGCCGACAGCAGCACAAAAAGGCTCCCCTCCTGCGAGAGCCGCGAAAATCCGCGAAGCACGATAAAAGCGAACACGGCCACGACGGCGAGGCAGACCAACAGCCCCAATTCCTCGCCGGCAACGGCAAACACAAAGTCGGCGTGGGCGTCCGGCAACACGTATTTGATTGTACCTTCGCCCGGCCCGCGACCCCACAGCCCACCATTGGCAAAGGCTTCGAGCGAGCGGTTGACCTGATAGCTGTCACCGACCGCCGGATTGAGAAAATGATCGACCCGCACCCGGACATGCGGTTCAAAAGTATAGGCGCCAAACAGGGCCCCGACCGCACCGAGGCCGACCAGGATCACCCAATAGAGCCGCAGGCCCGCCATATAGAACTGCCCGAACCAGACAGCCACCACCACCGCCGCCATACCGATATCGGGTTGTGCTATCAGCATCGCGACGATCAGCAATAACAATGCCACGGCGATCAGGTTACCCGGGAGGCCGGGCCGCAGTTTCTGCTCGGAAATCAGCCAGGCGGTGACGATGGCAAAGCACGGCTTGACGAATTCAGAGGGTTGCAGCGATAGCAGCGGCAGATCGATCCAGCGCCGCGCGCCTTTGATTTCGGCGCCGACGACCAGAGTCAGCGCCAGCAAGACAAGTCCGACTGCGAAGACGACAAAGGCGATGCGGCGGACCGTCCGCGGCGTCTGCATCGATACGAGCCACATCAGTGCGATGGTCAACGGCGTCAGGCCGAGATAGCGGCGGATGAAATGCCCGCCGTCATAGCCGATGCGCTCGGCGACGGCTGGACTGGCCGCGAGGCACATCACGACGCCAAAGCCGATCAGTACAAAAAGTGCCGCCAGGCTCCAGCGATCCACGGTCCACCACCACCGCGCCACCAGGCTCTGATCGATGCGGGCGAACCTCATGCGGCTTGATCCTCGCGATGCGGGCTCCCGGTGACGGCGCGCCGCCTTGCATCAAATAAGTATATATTGTTGGAAAAACCGCTTCTAGCTACTATTTGTGCGATCGGTCGGTCGGGCATCGCGCGTTACCGGAGCTTCAAGGTGGCAAGACCGGCGATCGCGAGGATCGAGGCGATGATCCAAAAGCGGATGACGATCGTCGGCTCCTCCCAACCTTTCTGTTCGAAATGATGGTGGAGCGGCGCCATCCGAAACACGCGGCGCCCGGTGATCTTGAAACTGGCGACTTGGACGATCACCGAGACCGCCTCGAGCACAAAAAGCCCACCGATGATCGCCAGCACCAGTTCGTGCTTGGTCACAACGCTGATGGCGCCGAGCGCGCCGCCGATCGCCAGGGAGCCGGTATCGCCCATAAACACCATCGCCGGGGGCGCGTTGAACCACAGAAAACCGAGACTCGCCCCGACCATGGCGCCGCAGAACACGGTCAACTCACCGGCGCCGGGCACATGGTGGATTTGCAGATAATTCGCGAAAATCAAATTGCCGACGAGATAGGCAATAAACGCGAAGCAACCGGCGGCGATCATTGCCGGAACAATCGCGAGCCCGTCGAGACCATCGGTCAGGTTGACCGCGTTCGACGCGCCGATGATGACAAAGGCGGCAAACGGCACAAACAGACCGTCGAGCGGGACCAGCGCATTTTTTAAAAACGGTACCGCCAAGGTGTTTGCCAGCGACGCGGGACTGTAGTGGTGGACCGCGATGCAGGCGATCACCGAGACCACGATTTCGAGCGCGATCTTGGTCGTGCCGGGCAGGCCGCGATGCGAATTGCTGGTCAGCTTTTGATAATCGTCAAAAAACCCGATCAGGCCGAAACCGACGGTGACGAGCAGCACGATCCAGACATAGGGGTTGGTCAAATCCGCCCACAGCAAGGTCGCAACGGTCAACGCCAGCAGAATGAGGAAGCCGCCCATCGTCGGCGTCCCTTTTTTACGCACCAGATGGCCGGCCGGGCCGTCAACGCGAATCGGTTGGCCGTTGGTCTGTTTGGAGCGCAGCCAGAAGATCAGCGGCCGGCCACAGGCAAAGCTGATCGACAACGCGGTGACGACCGCGCCGCCCGATCGGAAGGTGATATAGCGGAAGAGGTTGAAGACCTGGAACTGGTCGGCAAGTGGATACAGCAGCGCGTAGAGCATCGGATCACGTCTCGAGCTTTGCCGATTCGGCGAGTAAACGCTCGACAATGCGGCCTGTGCGCACGCCGTTTGAACCCTTGACCATCACGACGTCGCCAGATTGGAGAAAGCTTAATAGCTCAGGGATAGCGGCTTGCGCCGAGGGCCACAATCCGCCGCGGCGCTCTTTCGGCAGCACTTCGTGCAAGGCCGCGACGTGCTCGCCGACGAGGAAAACGCGATCGACCTCGGCGGCGGCAAGCGGGACGACGAGTTCGCGATGCAGGCGGTCGCTGGCATCGCCGAGTTCGAGCATCTCGCCCAGCACCGCGACCCGTCGGCTGCCGGCAGCCGGGGCGGTGGCGCCGAGGACCGCAAGGGCGGCCTGCATCGCCGCCGGGCTGGCGTTATAGCTTTCGTCGATCAGCGTCAGCGTGCCGCCCGGCCACGCCAGGCGATGGCGGCAACCGCGCCCCGGCAGCGTATCGAGTTCGGCGAGCGCCGCCGCCGCCCGGTCGAGATCGCAGCCGGCGGCAAGGGCTGCACCCAGCACCGCGAGCGCATTCATCACCCAATGCCGGCCGGCGACCCGCAACCAAAAGCGCAAGCGCCGGCCGGCGACAATCGCTTCAACGGCACTGCCATCGGGCCCCAGCACGCAATCGGCAAGCCGGATGGCCGCTTCCTGATCCGCGCCAAAGCCAAGTATCCGTGCCGCACCGGCAGCCTCGGCGGCAGCGGCAAGACGCAGGTAATAGGGATTGTCACGGTTGAGGATCGCGACACCGCCCGGTTGGAGACCGAGGAAAATCTCGGCCTTGGCATCGGCGATCTCTTCGACCGACCGAAAAAAGCCGAGATGAGCGGGCGCGATCGTGGTGATCACCGCGATGTGCGGCCGGACCAGCCGGGTCAGCGCGGCGATCTCGCCCGGGTGGTTCATGCCGAGCTCGAACACGCCATAAGCCAGATCAGAGGGCATTCGCGCCAGCGACAGCGGCACACCCCAGTGATTGTTCAGGCTGCCGCCCGAGGCAAAGACCGGTCCGCAGGCGCCGAGCGCCAAACGCAGGGCCTCCTTGGTGCCGGTCTTGCCGACGCTGCCGGTGACCGCAACCACCTGGGCATTGCTGCGCTCTCGGGCAAATGCGCCCAGTGCGTCGAGACCGGCAAGCGTGTCGCCGACCCGCAGCAGCGGCGCCGTTTCGCCGAGGCCGGCGATATCGCGATCGACGATCGCTGCCGCCGCACCGCGGTTGAAGGCGGTTGCGACAAAATCATGGGCGTCATGGTTCGGCCCGCGCAGCGCGACAAAAAGATCACCCGGATCGAGGCTGCGGGTATCGATCGAAACGCCAGCCGCCGTCCAGCCGGCACTGCCCGAGACCTCGCCACCGGTTGCACGAGCCGCATCGGCGGCGGTCCATAGCGGGCTCATGCCATCACCATGCGCAGACCATGTGCGTGCTGCCGCACGCATTCCCGGGCGATTTCGGCATCGTCGAACGGCAGTGTCTGGCTGCCGACGATCTGGCCGGTTTCGTGGCCCTTGCCGGCGATGACCAGCAGATCGCCCGGTGCGAGTTCAGAGATCGCGGTCTCGATCGCGCGGCGGCGGTCGCCGATTTCGATTGCCCCTGGGGCGCCATCAAGGATGGCACGACGGATTGCGGCCGGGTCTTCGCCGCGCGGGTTGTCGTCGGTGACATAGACGCGATCCGCAGTGTCGGCGGCACTGGCGCCCATCAGCGGCCGTTTGCCGGGGTCGCGATCGCCGCCGGCGCCAAACAGGACGACGAGCCGCCCCGGCGTATGGCGACGCAGAGCGGCGAGCACCGTCGCCAACGCGTCCGGGGTATGAGCGTAATCGACCAGGATGCCGCCGCCGCCCTCTCCCACAGCGACAAACTGCATCCGGCCGGGCCCCGCGGAAAGTTGCGCCAGTGCGGCGATCCCGGCGGCCGGCGGCACGCCGGTGGAGATCGCCAGGCCGAGTGCGGCAAGTGCGTTCATCGCCTGGAACCTGCCGAGCAACGGCAAGAACAGCGCATGCCGCTCGCCAAAGATCGCAATGACCAGGTCCTGCCCCCGGGCGCGCGGCTGCGCCGCCACCAGCTGCAACTCGGCCGCCGCATCAAAGCCGTAGGCCAGCACCGGATGACCCCGCTCGCGGCACAACGCCGAAAGCCTCGAAAATTCGTCGCTGTCGCGGTTCAGGATCGCAGCCTGGCCCGGCTTCAATAGGGCTGTAAACAGCCGCTCCTTGGCGGCGCGGTAATCGGCCATGTCGCGATGGTAGTCGAGATGGTCGCGGGTCAGATTGGTAAAGGCCGCAGCCGCGACCGACAGACCGTCAAGCCGGAACTGCGCCAGACCATGGCTCGACGCCTCAACCGCGAGATGGGTGACGTCGCGCTTGGCAAGCCCCGCCAGTTCGCGGTGCAGGGCAACCGGGTCGGGAGTGGTCAGAGCGCCGGGCCGCCGCTCCGACGGCGTTATGATCCCGAGCGTGCCGAGACTCGCGGCAAGGTAACCGGCTGCACTCCAGATCTCGCGGGTGAAATGAGCGACCGAGGTCTTGCCGTTGGTGCCGGTGACCGCTGCGATCACCGGCGGCGGCGGGCCGTAGAACCGTGCCGCGGCGAGGGCGAGTCGGCGGCGCGGATTGGGATCGATGACAACGGCGACGCCCCTGCGCATTTCCGCCGAGAGATCGAGTGCCGCCTCGTCATCGGTCAGGATTGCCGCCGCCCCGCGCGCTATCGCCTCGGCGGCAAACCGGCGCCCGTCATGCTGCGCCCCGGGCAGCGCCGCAAACAGAAAGCCGGCCCGAACCGCGCGCGAATCGGCGGTGATGCCGGTGATGTCGGGTTCGCCGGAGCACCGGGCATCATGGCATGGGCCAGCCGCCCCGATCAGCTTAGTAAGCTTCAATCCGTTTACCCTGCATGCTTTCGGGTGTCAGTGCTTGAACAATACTGGGCGAGGATTCGTCCACCGGCTGCACCCCAAGTAGGGGGGCGATGCGGACGATCGTGCGGCCGACCGCGGGTGCGGCGGTCCAGCCCGCCGTCGCATAACCGTGGCTCGACTTGTTCGGATGCGGCTCGTCGACCATGACCAGCACCAGGTATTTGGGCGCGGTCATCGGGAAGACGCCGAGAAAGCTCGAAAGCAGCTTGCGCTCGGCATAGTGCTTGCCCTCGACCTTGTCGGCGGTGCCGGTCTTGCCGCCGACGACGTATCCCGGAGCATCGACCATCTCGCCGGTGCCGTAGAGGACAACCATGCGCAGCAATTTGCGCATGTGATCCGAGGTCTCGGCCGAGATCACCCGGGTTCCCTGCGGCGCTCCCCCCGGCGGCAGTTTGAGCAGCGTCGCCGGACGCAGGATACCGCCATTGACCAGCGCCGATCCGGCCGAAGCAATCTGCAGCGGGGTCTCCGAGATGCCGTGGCCAAAGCCGATCGTCATGACATTGACCTCGCGCCACTTGGCCGGGTAGTGCGGTCTGCCAATCTCCTTAAGTTCGAGAGTCGGCGCCGACATCAGCCCGAAGCGGCGCAAATATTCCTGCTGGCGATCGGCGCCGACGGCGAGTGCAATCTTGGCTTCGCCGATATTGGAGGAATACATCAGGATTTCGGGTACCGTCTCCCAGCGGTGCTTGCCGTGGTAGTCGGAAATCGTAAACCGCCCGATATGGATCGGATAGGTGGCGTCAAACCGGCCGGTCATCGAGGTCGCCCCCGAATCGAGCCCCATCGCCGTCGTGAAGATCTTGAAGACCGAGCCGATTTCATAGTCGCCGAGCGTCACGCGGTTGAACATGCGCTCGGCGACGGTCCATTCCGGATGACGGGGATCGAGCGTGTCGGGGTGGGAGGGATCGAAATCAGGCAATGACACCATTGCCAATATTTCGCCGGTATTGACATTCATGATCAACCCGGCGCCGCCCCTGGCAGTGAAATCGTCGACGACGCGCGCCAGTTCCTCGTGAAGGATGTATTGCAGGCGCAAATCGATCGACAGCTGAACCGACTCCTGGCGCCCGCGCAGGCTGCTGTCGAGACCGCGTTCGATGCCGGCTTCGCCGTTGTCGTCGATCCCGGTAAAGCCGACGACATGTGACAGCAGGGCGCCGTAGGGGTAGACGCGGCGCTCCTCGTGCTGGAACTGCAACCCTGGCAGTCCGAGTTGGTTGACCGCGTAGGCCTGGTCGGGAGTGAGATGGCGCTTGATCCAGACGAATCCCTTGCCCGAGGTCAGCTTGGCGTAGACCTCATTGCGATTGAGACCCGGCAGTGTCGCGACGAGTTTCTGGGCGACGTCGGCAGCGTCGATAATCTGCCGCGGATTGGCGTAAAGCGACGGGCTTTCGAGCGTTGTCGCCAAGAGCTTGCCATTGCGATCGACAATGTCGGCGCGCCCTGGCGGGGGCGGCGGTACCGGATCGAACCGGGCGATCCGCGGGACGGTGATGCTGCCGGGCAGCAAAGTGACCTGGATCAGCCGACCGGCGATCACGACAAAGGCGATGATAAACGCCAAGCTCATGATCAGCAGCCGTGGTCGGCAACCGTCGAGCGCGCGCTTTGCCGGTCCGTCGGGAACGACCGGCATGCACGGCGGCGGCTTGAAATGCCGCGGTCGGCACGGATTGTCGTCGAATTGGAACGCGGCGCTCATCACCGGCTCTCTGTAATCTGTGCGATCAGTTCGTTGAGCGAGGCGGCCCGGTGCGTTGGTGCTTGCCGAGATGCCGTCTTGACTGCTGTCGGTCTTGCGGGGGCGGCGGCAATCCGCTTTTCGTGTGGTGTGGTCGCGACCGGGTTCGGGCTCTCCGTCGCCACCGCCGACACCGGCTCATCCAACCGGACCTGCGCCGGCGCATCCGGTGGTGCCACCGCCGGCGGCGTCGAGTTGCCGGCCGGGATTGTCGCCGCATCCGGGGTCGGCGCGGTTGCGGCCACGGTGACGACCGGCGGAGGCGGCGGTGGTAAAGGCGGCGGCGCCGGTCGCATCGGGATGTCCGCGACACTGGTGCGCAGCTGTTTGGTGGCGATCGGCACCAGCGACAGAAACCGCTGGTTCATCTGGGCGAGCGCGTCGGGCCGGTTCAGATAGGCCCATTCCGCATCAAGCACGCGGATGTCGCGCTCAACGTCATCGGCCTGCTTGACGGTCCGGGTCAGCCGGTCGGCTAGCCCCTGGACCTGATATTTGATCGCGAACATCGCAAAGCCCGTCGTCGCAACGATGATGAGCCAGAACAGTGTCGGAAGCCTGATCATGCCCCCCCGCATTCCTAGCGATCGCGCCGCAGCGACCACGGTGGCGCCGCCGTGCGCTCGGCGGCCCGCAACCGCGCCGAGCGCGCTCGCGGGTTGCGCGCGATCTCGTCCGCGGTCGGTTTGATCGCGCGTTGGCGCAGCAGGCGAAAACTCGGGGCCGGGGCGCTTTGCGGTGGCGGCTCGTGACGCGAGGGTTGCGGCGCAGTTTCGCTGCGCTGGCGCAGGAACTTCTTGGCCCGCCTGTCCTCGAGCGAATGGAACGACACGACCGCAAGCCGGCCGTCGGGTTTCAACAGCCGCTCGGCGGCTTCAAGCCCGCGATCGAGCTCGCCGAGTTCATCATTGACCGCGATGCGCAGCGCCTGGAACGTCCGGGTTGCCGGATCGAGGCCGGGTTCGGGTCTGGGGATCGCGGCGCGCACGATATCAGCGAGGTCGACCGTGCGCCGTACCGGGTTTTGCTGCCGGGTGGCAACAATCGCACGCGCGATCCGCCGGGCATGACGCTCTTCACCGAATTCGTGGATCAGCCCGGCTAGTTCGGTCTCGGATAAGGCATTGACGAGATCGCCGGCGTTTTGCCCGGCGCTGCCCATGCGCATGTCGAGCGGACCGTCATGGCGAAACGAGAAGCCGCGCTCGGGGCTGTCGAGCTGGATCGAGGATACCCCGAGATCGAAAGCGACGCCGGCGATCGGATGGCTCGCGACAGCTGCGACAAGCCGTTCCATATCGCCAAAATTTCCCTCGCGCATGGCGAGCCGTCCGCCATAGACGGCGGCAAGTTCGTCACCGCGCCGCACCGCATCGGGGTCGCGGTCGATTGCGACCACCCGGCAATTGGCCGCTTCGAGCAGGGCGCGGCTATAACCGCCGGCGCCAAAAGTGGCATCGATGTAAAGCGCGCCGTCGCGCGGCGCCAGCACTTCGATGACGGCCTCGACCATGACTGGCAGATGCACGGCGGGACCGTCAGAGCCGGCGGCAGGCGGTGCCGCTGTTGCACCGCGGGGCGTGCGCTGACGGGGCGGCCGTTTCATTCGCGCCGCCGATCGGGCGGGTGAGCCGCCGAATGAGTTAGCGACGGGATCCGGGTCCCTTGCTGGCGCGCCCGCTCGCGCAAAGTCGCCGCGTGCTCGGCAAACCGCGTCGGTTCCCATAGCTGGAAATTCCGACCAGCCCCGACAAACGCAACACTCTCGGTGATCGCTGCATGCTCTGCCAGATCCAACGGCAAGGCGATGCGTCCCTCGGTGTCGAACGGCAATTCGCGCGACGAGGCAAACAGCATTTCGAGGTTCTCGTGCTCGTCGGAGAACATGTCGAGCGTGTCGAGGCGGGCCGCCAGTTCCTCCATCCATTCGAAGCTGTTGGCTTCCAGAGCCGGGTACTTGAAGGAGGGGAAGACGACGATACCGGGAAAGCGCTGGGCTGACAGCGTGGTGCGAAAGGTCGCCGGCACTGATACTCGCCCCTTGCGGTCGACCTTGTTCACGTAAGTGGACAAAAACATGCCACTTCTTCCCCCAACGCTCACCCACGGACGCTCGGCAAGGGGCGCCCGATAGGTGCTGCCGAAGTTCCCCCCATCGGCTGCACCCGTCCATGGGTTGATCTGGGATAGCATGGGCAATGATGGGCGTCAATGCCCTTCGGATAATAAAACCTACAATTTTATAGGCTGTGCTGTTCGGCATGCCCAGCACACCATGGGGCTGGCGTCGGCTGTTCAAGGATCGGCGACAACAAGACTGCCTAGCCCGGTAGGAAAGAGACGGCAGGAATGTCTTCCGCTGCCCCAGACGGATCGGATCCTCGGCCACAGTCAGGTTTGGCGGGGATGGCTAGCGTAACGCGGTGACATCGCGACTTGGCAGGCGCGGCGCCATTTCCAAAGTGCCCTGGCCGATCAAAAATTTACAATGATCGTAGAGGGCAACCCGCGCCGCTTCGGTGCGATTATTGCCATAAAGGCCGGTTTCGACGAGGCGATCGAGATACCAAATGGTCTGAGCATTGACCGAGAGGGTGATCTGCTCAGACCTTAGCGGATTTGCGTCGCGCGCCATGATCAGAACCTGCCTTAACAATGGCAAAAGAATGCCATAAGAATGGCAATCTTAGCGAGAGAAATTTTGGCTCGGATTGGCGCCATTACGAGCGCCGAGCGGCAGCCAGCGCGGTTTGGACGCCCAACCTCATCGCCAGGCAGCGGTAGCAAGGGTACATTCCCGGCGCCGCGCCCTCACCGGCCAGCTGCCATCGTGATCACAGCGCAGCCAGTGTGCCGGGAAAACTGCGCCCAAGCTTGGTATCCGCGCGACCGAAAGGCACTTCCAATCGGAAGGTCTCGCCCAGATAATGAACGGGCGATCCCCCCGGATCGCCCGTTCTTCCCCCCCCGCCTGTCGTTTGCGGACCGGCAGCATGCCCACAAATTCAGCCCCGATTTTGGCGCTGCGGTCGTGAAAAGGGGGCCTCTCGACCTACAAAGTCGACCCTACGCGAAGGGCTTTGCGGCGCAACCGGATAAAATGCGGTTCAAGGGGTTTTCCCCCGGAATTGCCGGTTATCCCGGTTTCGTCCGCCAAAACATCCACGGTTGCGCCCGCAGTGCTTCAACCGAAATCGGTGGCGAGGTCAGTCGCCGCGTGATCTGTCAGGCGTGGGCGCGATCGGCAAAACGCCAGACGGCGTGTAAGCCGGGTTCTGTACCCTCGGCGACACCGCCGCGAGGCGATCTGCCTGGGGTGACGGCCATTCCTCTGGGACGCCCGTCGCCGGGCGCCTCGTGCGACCGACCCGGGCAGCGGCGCGAAGGTCCGCCCGGTGCCGCCGCCGCGGTCACTTCCCGCCGGCACGGCACCTGCCGCCCCTACTTGGTCTTGCTCCCGGTGGGGTTTTCCGTGCCGCCGCCGTTGCCGGCAGCGCGGTGCGCTCTTACCGCACCATTTCACCCTTGCCGCCCGCCCGGGTTGTCCCGGTGCAGGCTTGGCGGTGTACTTTCTGTGGCACTATCCCTGGGGTCGCCCCCGCCGGGCGTTACCCGGCACCGCACCTCCGTGGAGCCCGGACTTTCCTCTCCCCGTATCGCGCGGGGAGCGGCCGTCCAGCCGTCTGGCGTCCTCGATGTGGCGGTTGCGCGACCTGTTGTCAAAGGCAATTGCCGCAAGGCGATGAAACTGCCGAGACCCGGACTTATGGGCTGGTGTTCACCCCGACTGCAGCGGCGAATTGTTTTTTGACATCGCCGGCGAACAGCGGGTTGACAAGCTGGGTGGTGTTGCCGGCGGTGGCATCGATCGCGGTTGCACAGGCCATATAGGGCGAGATGAATGTGTTGTGGGCAGCGTTGCGCGAGGCGATCACCAGACAGGTCGGCGCCACTTCGAGATCGATCGCATCGATCGTGTTCGCAAAACTGTAGCCGTTTTCGATCAGCAGCCCCGCCCCACCTTTGGCGCTTGCCGACCCGGCCCCACCGATATGCGAAATCTGGGTCTGCTCGAGGGCGATTCCGGCCGCACCCCCAGCCGAGTCAGCAATCGCAAAAATCTGAGAATTCAACACATAATTGAGCTGCAATCCGCCGGCACGCGAGCCGGGGTTGGCGTTGTTGACGATCAGGTGATCGATCTTGATCGAATTTTGAGCGTCCGAAAAATCGGGTTGACCGACGACGACGGCATAGCGGTCGGTGTCGGCGTTGACAAACAGCGTGCCCTGCTCGTCGAAATAAAAGCAACCGGCAGGTGCATGCGCATTGCCGCCGGAGCACAGGATTTCGAGAACCGGCTGCGCGGTAATCGATTTTCCGTTGATCACCGCCCCCATCGAGATCAGGCGGAAACCGGTATCGGCGCGCGGTCGATAGTCGATCGTCAAAGTTCGGGTGATCCGGAACGTGCCATGCGGCAGAAACAACGGCTCGTCCGCCGCGAGCGCGGCGGCAAGCGCGTTGTTGATTGCGGCGGTGTCGTCACTGCTGCCGTTTCCGGTGGCGCCATAGCAGCGCACATCGATCCACGAAGCGGCCGGGCAAATCGGCTTTACGACTGCCTGACTGGTTGCGGCTGCCGCAGGCCTCAACGCTGCCGGCGCTACAAAGAATATAACGAGAGCAATCCCGAGAAGACTGACCATTCGGCGCATCATGTCGCTTTCCTTTACGGGCAAAGGCAGCCCTCAGGGCAGCCAAAAAGGGTAGATTACATGTCGTTTACCGTGAAAACGTGCCGGCTTCAGCACGACCTCGGTGTCCCACCCTGCCCGGCAATGGTAAAAATTTACTAAATAACCCGCCAAATTTGAAATCGAACCAGATCGCAGATAAACCGCCGCGGTTCCGTCATCTCTGACCGCAGAGACACTGCCGCAGCCGGGGTAGGAAATCGCCCGGCAAAGGCACGCAGGCCAGCCTCCCGATAGACGCAACCCCTGGCACATTGTCCTGTGGCGTTGATGCGCCCTAGAAAACAACACCTTGCCTAAAATGGAGGCACAGCATTGGATCAAGCCCCTGGTCAGCAGCACCATCCCCCGGTGGTCGTACCGCACCGCGGCATGGTGCTGATGGCGGCGCTGATCGCGACATTCATGGCCGCTGTCGAAAGCAGCATCATTGCCACCGCGATGCCGACGATTGTCGGCGATCTTGGCGGCTTCAGGCTGTTCAGCTGGGTGTTCGCGGCCTATTTGCTGACGATGGCGGTGACCGTGCCGATCTATGGCCGGCTCGCCGACCTCTATGGCCGCAAGCGGATTTTCTTTGTCGGAACCGGGATTTTTCTGATCGGCACGACACTGTGCGGTCTTGCCCGGACGATGATTGCGCTGGTCGTCTTTCGCGCCGTACAGGGAATTGGCGCCGGCGCGATACAGCCGATCGCCAGCACCGTTATCGGCGACATCTATACCCCGGCCGAGCGCGCCCGGGTCCAGGGTTACTCGTCGAGCGTTTTTGGCGTCTCGGCGGTCATCGGCCCGGCGCTCGGCGCGTTTCTCGTCGAACATGTCAGTTGGGCGCTGGTGTTCTGGGTGAACCTGCCGATCGGGGTCGTCGCCATCGCGATGTTCGCGGCCTATCTGCCCGAAAAGGTCGAACGCCGCCAACACCGGATCGATTATCTCGGCGCTGTGTTGCTGATCGTCGGGGTCGGCGCGCCGATGCTGGCCCTGGTGCAGGCGCGCAGCCTTGATCATGGCTCTCTCGCGGCGCTGGTCGCATCCGGCGTCGCGGTGCTGATCTTTCTTAGCGTGCACGAGGCGCGAGAGCCTGAACCGATGGTGCCATTCCGGTTATGGCGCAATCGGGTTATCGCCCTCTCCAACATCGGCATCTTTGGCACCGGATCAACTATGATGGCGATCAGCGCTTTTTTGCCGACCTATGTGCAGGGCGTCATGGGCCGCAGCCCCAGCCTCGCCGGTCTGACGCTCGGTTGCATGTCGGTGAGTTGGATGTTTGCCTCGTTCGCCGCCGGCCGTCTGATGATCCGGACCTCCTATCGCCTCGCCGCCGCGCTCGGAGCCGTGGCGCTGGTGGTTGGGGCGGTGATGCTGACCCGGTTGCAGCCTTCGAGCGGCGTCGCCTGGGCAGCGGCCGGATCGCTGGTTATGGGCGTCGGGATGGGGGCGTGCAACACCGCCTTTCTCGTGTCGATCCAAGCAAGTGTCGGGTGGAGCGAGCGCGGCGTCGCCACCGGCGCCAACATGTTCATGCGCATCATCGGGCAGTCGTTTGGTGCCGCACTCGGCGGCGCCATCCTCAATTTCGGCGTGTTTCGCCGTGTGCCCGACGCCGGCGACGCCGTCAACCGGCTGCTGCAGCCGGCGCTGCGCCACGGTCTCGGCCCCGCTGAAATCGCCCGGTTGACAAATGCGGTGGCAGCCTCGCTGCACGATGTTTATCTGATCGCGGCGGTGACGGCACTCGCAACCCTGGTCGTCTCGATCGGCTTTCCGCCGCGGTTGAGCCCGCTGCGTCCGGCCGCCCCGGCTGCCCGTTGAGACGCCCCCGAAAGCGGACCATAATATCCGAACCCTTTGAGGAGGAGGACGCCATGCCGGTCGTGCTCGGAACCGACGGTTACCGATACCAGGTCGCCGAGGATTGGGCGAAATTGCCCGATGGATGGAAATGGGACGCCGATGTCGCCGCGGTCGGCGTCGACGCCCACGACAACGTCTATGCTTTCAGCCGCGGCGCCCATCCGATGATCGTCTTCGACCGCAACGGCAATTTTCTGCGGTCGTGGGGCGAAGGTGTCTTCATCCGCCCGCATGGCGTCCACATGGCGCCGGACGGCACGGTATTTCTGACCGATGACGGCGACCACACTGTGCGGCAATGCACCCTCGAAGGCAGGGTGCTGCTGACCCTCGGGATCCCCGGCAAACCGGCGCCCTATATGAGCGGCGAGCCGTTCCACCGCTGCACCCATACCGCTTTGTCGCCGCAGGGCGATATCTACGTCTCTGACGGCTACGGCAATTCCCGCGTCCACAAATATTCGCCTGACGGCAAATTGCTTTTTTCCTGGGGCGAGCCCGGCACCGATCCCGGCCAGTTCAATATCGCGCACAATATCTGCTGCGACCCCGATGGCTGGGTCTATGTTGCCGATCGCGAGAACCATCGCATCCAGGTATTCGACGGCAACGGCAAATACGAGACCCAGTGGAACAACATGCATCGGCCGTCCGGTCTCTACATGGAGACCGGCACCCGGACGCCGCGGTTTTTCGTCGGCGAAATCGGGCCGGACATGGCGGTCAACATCGACCTGCCGAATTGTGGGCCACGGGTCAGCATCTATACGCAAAAGGGCGAGTTGCTGGCGCGGCTCGGCCATGCGCATGCCGGGCTGCAACCGGGCCAGTTCATCTCGCCGCACGGGCTCGCTGTCGACGGGCATGGTGATATTTACGTTGGCGAGGTGTCGTTCACCAATTGGGGGCGCCGCGTGCGCGCCAAAGGCGAGCCAATCCCGCCGGGGTTGCGGGCGATGCAGAAGCTCGTCAAGGTCGACTGAGGCCCGACAATCCGCGCCGAGACAGCACACCCGGACCCGGATCTCGGTCTCTCGGGTGCTGACGACCGCTTGCGCCGGCTCGATCTGCTGATCCCGAACAGGATCGACAAGCCTGGCGCAGCCGGCCGACGCTAGTACGCCGCTCGTGCGGCGTACCTAATTCGAGACGCGCAGCCTGGTCGACCGTCCGGCGAGCTTTTGGCGCGCCTCACTCAGCGCGTTGAGACTGGCGAGCGTTGCGTCAGGTCGCTTTGTTGCGACCCCGACCAGCAGGGCTTCGATCAAGCCCAGCGTGGCGGTGTGCATGCTCAGCATTTCGGCGTGCCCGCGCGGCACCGGCAGCACCAGATCAACCCTGTCCTTCAGCATCGCGGCGAGAGTGTCGGTCACAAGAAAGGATCGCAGCCGGAGCCGTTCGATTTCGTCAAGCAGTGCCGCCAACTCGGTGTAAACCCGCCCATAGGCCAGCATGACGACAAGATCGCCGGCGCGCAGTTTGCCCAGATCGTCGGCAAACAGCAGGCCGGTATTGGTCAAGCTTGCGACATCCAGACCAAAGCGGCCGAGTTGGGTAACCAGATAATTGGCGATGGCGGCCGACGGGCCGAGACCGAAGACCACAATGCGCCGCGCCGCGACGATGCCGTCGACCGTCTTCTCGAATTGCTCGGGCGTGATCGCGCGGCGCAGGCTTTCGAGCGACCGCAGGTGGATATCGAGCGTCACCTCGAAGGCGGCCGAGAGGCTGTTGCCGACCTCGCCCAAGGTTCGCTGCAAGCGCTCGGCCGGCGTAAGCGAATTGCGCAGCTCATCGGCAAGCCGGCGCCGCAGATCGTCGAGGCCGGAAAAGCCGAGTGCCTTTGCCGCACGCACGACGGTGGCGTCGCTCGTCCCCGCTTTCGCTGCCAGCGCCGCCGCCGACGCGATCATGACCTCTTCGCGGTTATCTTGAAAAAACCGCACGACGCGTTGCTCGGCCGGGCTCATCCGCCCAAACCGCTGCGCCACTCTCTCCTCAAAGCTCGGCAGCGCCGTCTCCGAAGCGCCCGCTATTGACATAGTCGCATTCACTACGATAATACAGCTTACTGGTCGTATACGCTACATAACTCGATTTCGCAAGAGGCTCCGTATGGATACAATAGCCTGGAGCGTGGCGGCTCCCGCCATCGGCTCGACCTTCCTTGCTTCACTCGTCGAGGCGGTCGAGGCCTTCACCATCGTTCTGGCAGTCGCAACATTGCGCGGCTGGCGGCCGGCCGCCTTTGGTGCTGCCGCCGGGCTGGGCGCCTTGGCGTTGCTCGTCATTCTCCTCGGTCCGCTTCTCGACCAGGTTCCGCTTCACCTGCTCCAGTTTGTGATCGGTGTTCTGCTCCTCCTGTTCGGGATGGGGTGGTTGCGCAAGGCGATCCTGCGAGCGGCGGCGATCATCCCATTGCATGACGAAGACGCAATTTTTGCCTCCGAGACGGCCCAATTGGCGGGTGTTACCGATCGTCGGCACAAATCTCTCGACTGGATTGCCGCTATGCCCGCTTTCAAAGCAGTCCTGCTGGAAGGGCTCGAAATCGTCTTCATTGTCATTGCGGTCGGCGCCGGCCGCGGGCTTCTGTGGCCGGCTTGCGGCGGCGCGCTCGCCGCCTGCCTGATGGTCCTCGCCATCGGTGTTGCCATCCGTCAGCCGCTCGCGAAGGTGCCTGAGAACACGCTGAAATTCGGCGTCGGGGTGATGCTCTCGTCGTTTGGAGTGTTCTGGACCGGGGAAGGGCTCGGCATCCCTTGGCCCGGTCAGGATCTGGCGCTCGCGTTCTTTGTCTTGATGTTTCTTGCCGTCGGCGTCGCCACCGCATCCGTGCTCCGGCGACCGGTGGTGGAGGTGCTCCGGTGAGGATCGTTGGTGATGTGTTGAGCGAGCTTTTTGGCATGTTTGTCGCCGATGCTCGGCTCACTCTCGCGGTCCTTTGCCTTGTGGCCGTGGTCGCGGGCCTGGTTGGCACGATAAAACTCGGACCGCTCCTCGCTGGCGGTATTCTCCTTTTTGGCTGCCTTGCAATCATCGTCGAGGCGGTCGCCCGCGAAGCGAGAGCGAGGGGTCAGCGATGACCAGCGCCGCGCAACGCGAAGTCCTGAGCAAGGTCCCCGAAATCACGCTCGTCTTCTGGATCATCAAGATCGCGGCGACGACCCTGGGTGAAACCGGCGGCGACACCGTCACGATGACCTTGAACTGGGGTTACCTCGCCGGAACCGCACTCTTTCTTGCGGTGCTCATCGTGCTGGTCGCAGCCCAGATCCTCGCCAAAAAATTCGATCCCGTCCTCTATTGGGCCACGATTGTCGCGTCGACGACCTTTGGCACGACGATGGCCGATTTCGCCGACCGCTCGCTCGGTATCGGCTACACCGGCGGATCGACATTGCTGTTCCTCTGCCTGATGACTGTGCTCGGCCTGTGGTATTGGTCGCAGGGCACGATTTCGGTAAACACGGTCAGCACGCCCAAAATCGAGGCGTTCTACTGGGCTGCCATCACCTTTTCACAGACGCTCGGCACCGCTCTCGGTGACTGGATGGCGGACACCGGAGGACTCGGCTACGAGGGCGGCGCGCTGGTCTTTGCGGCGGCGCTCGCGGTGATCGCCGGCCTCTATTTCTGGACCGGGACGTCGCGCGTACTGCTGTTCTGGGCCGCCTTTATCCTGACCCGCCCGTTGGGCGCCACCCTCGGCGACTTCCTCGACAAGCCGTTAAATAACGGCGGCCTGGCGCTCAGTCGTCCGCTGGCTTCCGCCGTCATCGCGATCTTCATCATCGTGTGCGTGCTGGTATTGCCGCAACGGGCGGGACGGCATCCGGCGGGGTCGAAAACGGCCGCCCTCGGCGGTTAGCGATCCTCGGGCGTCAGCCCCGCGCCAATCTTGCGGCGGGGCTGCAGGCATCGACCAGCCCGGCGGCGATGCGCCGGGCCGGTGCGGACAAAGCGGCGTCAGTTCGGGTGGAAGACGTCAGTTCGGGTGGAAGACGAGGGTGCGAAGCTCGATGCTTTCGCGCGGGAAAGCGTCGGGCGGGGTGGTCGGGTCGGTGAACGCAGTGTGGGGCATAAAGCGCGCCCGGCCGTCGGTCTTGGTGTCGGCGATCTTTAACAGCAAGGCCTCGTCCCGCTGCATTTCGGGCACGTAATACCATTGGTGCGCCGGGTTCCAGGTCACCGAATAGGTCTCGCCGACGCGATCACGGTAGACGAGGTCCGAGGGCACCAGATCGGCCGGATCAACGGTGCGCGCGTCGCACACCGCCAGCGGCGCATCCTGCAGCGGTCCGCGGATTGGGCGCCACAAATTGATCACCTGGACCCGTCCCTTCAGCAGTTCGTCGGCTTCGTCGGGCAACAGATCGCGCACCCGCTGTGGACCCGAGCGCGCGGTGTGATCGACATGCACGCGGGTTGCGGGCTGGCGCGGCCCGCCGGCGGAACGGTCCTTTTGCCCCGGCACCCGCCGGCGCTGCAGATGGTCGAAGATAAAGACACGGCTGGCGCCGGTAACTTTGGCGATAAAGCGCTCGGCCTCCGGATAGTAGACTCGGCGAACCTCGTCGTCGTCCCAGAAATCCTTGACCGCGGTGTTTTGCTCGACGAGCGCAAAGCCTTGCCGGTCGAGGTCGAGTTCCGTCGTGATCGGCCGCATGTTGTGGATATGCACGGTATGCGGGTCGGGACTCATATTCGAGCGGATTTCCCCCGGCTCGGTCTCATAGGCGTAATAGCGCGGCCGTTGGGCCATCGGCTTCAGGTAATTCAGTTCGCCATCGACATAGGGAAGTTCGGCGGTGGTCATGACTGCTCCTTTTGGCTGGGTTGATGATTGCGCGATGCTAGAAAAAAGGAAACCTGATTTGCGGCGGCAGACCCGAGTTGCGTGCCATACCTGCGGGCGGGACCAGCCCGTCCAACCATCGGGCCAAAGTTTCGCCGATGCTGCGCCTGACGCGGCGCAGCACGGATCGCCGGCGAGATTTGCCGATGATGCTGTCGAGTTCGACGACGATCGCACTCGTTTGCCCGCCCTCGTCTGCCGCGGGTCGTTCCTCCGGGTCGGCAATCGCCAAATTCCCGACCATGATTCTACCTGTCATCATTCCCTCCAGAATGGCTTGTCGCTTAGAAACTGGGCTTCGGCGCGGCTGATCCCGATATCCGCCAGCATGCGGTCGTCGAGTGCCGCGAGCCGCGCGCGATCCTTGGCGCGCCGGCGCCAGGCCCGCAGCCGGGAGAGCCACCGCTCGCCGGGATTGGCCGCCGGATGCCGTGCCGAGCCGCAGCGAAGGCCCGGCGCCGGTGCCCGAGCATCCTCGAAGCGGATTGCTGTCATGTGAAAACCTCTAAACCGTCATACTCCTTGCCGGCCGCTTGCCGACAACTTCTCGGCCCACTAGATGACGGCGATGGGGTCGACCTACAAACGAGAGTTTCTCAGCGCAGCATTAGAATTCCTCATCGATGAATGATCATCTGCCACCGCTTTCGGCGCTGCGGGCGTTTGAGGCCGCCGCTCGCCATATGAGCTTTTCGAAAGCGGCCGAGGAACTGTTCGTGACCCCGGCGGCGATCAGTCATCAGATCCACGCGCTCGAACAGGATCTCGGCGTCCGGCTGTTTCATCGGCTGAACCGGTCGATCGAGTTGACCGCTTCGGCCCGTGTTCTCTTGCCCGGTCTGTCGGAGGCGTTTGCCGGCATCCGCGCCTCGATCCGGCGGCTGCGCTCCCATAATGACACCGGCAGCTTGACGGTGACCGCGTCACCGTCATTCGCCGCAAAATGGCTGGTTCTGCGGCTGCACCGGTTTCAGGCGCGCTGTACCGAAGTCGATGTGCGAATTTCGGCAACCGACGAGTTGGTCGATCTATCAAAGGGCGATTTTGACCTCGCGATCCGGTATGGCGCCGGGCATTACCCGGGGCTCGATGTCGAATTGCTGTTTACGAACGAGGTTTTCCCGGCATGCAGCCCGCAACTGTTGACGGCAGGGCCGCCACTGCGCACGCCCGATGATCTACGCCACCACGCGCTGATCCATGATCAAGCGATCGAACGCGACCCGCTGGTCCCGACCTGGCCGATGTGGCTAAAGGCCGCCGGCGTCAAGGATCGGCCGGCCACCGCCGGTCTCAGCTTCAATACGATGAGCATGGCGCTTGATGCGGCGATTGCCGGGCACGGCGTGGTGCTGGCCTACAGCACGATTGCTGCTGCCGATATCGCCGCCGGGCGACTGGTGCGGCTGTTCTCGTTGGCGCTGCCCGATCAGTTTGCTTACTACATCGTCACCGCCCCCGGCGCTCTCGAACGGCCCAAGATCCGCGCGTTTCGCGACTGGTTGCGCGAGGAAGCCCGCGAGGATGCCAAAGCCGATCATCGACCCGCCGCGGCCGCCCCGTCGGTATGAACGGCCGCAATGGTCTCGATGCGCCGTGGCGTTCTAGCCCATTGTCGAGTTGAAGGCGCCGCCATCGAGCAGCAGGTTCTGACCGACGATAAAGCCCGAGGACGCCGCGCATAGAAAGGCGCAGGCGTCGCCAAATTCCTCGGGGTTGCCGACCCGCCCGGTCGGGTTGGTCGCCGACCGCCGCGTGAGCATCTCGTCAAACGACACATTTTGCCGCCGCGCCTCGAACTCGATGCCGGAGCGCAGCCGGTCGGTCAGAAACGGTCCCGGCAACAAATTGTTGATCGTGACGTTGTGCCGGGCGATCTGGCGGGCGAGCCCGGCGACAAACCCGGTCAGTCCGGCGCGGGCGCCATTGCTCATGCCGAGATTGGGAATAGGCGATTTGACCGAGCCCGAGGTGATGTTGACAATGCGGCCGAATTTGCGGGCGCACATGCCGTCGACCGTCGCCTTGATCAGCATGATCGGGGTCAGCATGTTGGCGTTGACAGCCTTTTGCCAGTCCTCGATCGACCATTCGCGGAAGTCGCCATGCGGCGGCCCGCCGGCATTGTTGATCAGGATGTCGGGCTCGGGGCAGGCGGCGAGAGCCTGCATGCGCCCCGCCTCGGTCGTGATGTCGCCGGCAACCGTGGTCACTTTGACACCGGTTTCCTTGCGGATCTCCGCGGCCGTCTGCTCCAGGGTCGCGGCGGTACGCGCGGTGATCGTCAGCTCGACGCCGGCGCGGCCGAGTGCGGTGGCACAGGCGCGGCCCAATCCTTTGCTTGCCGCACAAACCAGCGCCTTGCGGCCGCGAATGCGTAGATCCAGCATGTTTTCCTCCGCCTCTTCCGATTAAGGATTGTCCTGCGGCTCAGGATGTACGCTGTCCAGCGGCCAGCGGCGATTGGAAATAACAGCGAAAGGCGGCGACGATGAAGTTGACCCTGGTCCTCGACACCGCACCCGCGGGCGTACGCGCCAGCCTGATCGAGGAATGGGACGAACTCGCCAACACGGCGCGGATGGAGCCGATGGTCCGCCATTTTGACACGGACGAGCAGGCGATCGTATGGGGCCGCTCGCTGGCGCGGCGGCGCGGCCTGGCCCAAATCTTTCTGACCGACAACCGCAAGACCAGCCCGCAGTAAAATCATGCCGACCGGCGGGCGGTGGCCGGTGGAGCGCCGGTTATGGCGGGTAATAGCCGGGCGGCGGACCCGATGGCGGACCGTAACCCGGCGGCGGATAGCCCGGCGGCTGATTATAGCCGGACGGCGGGCCGTAGCTGCCGCCAGCATAGGGCGGTGCGCCCGGCGGCGGCGCAAATCCCGGCACCTGATTGCCATGCGCCGTCATGCATTCGCCGTACAACACATTGTATTGCTGCTGCAGCGACATCTGCGCGTAGGCCGAGTTGCTGGCGCCGGCGACAGTTCCCAACCCCGCGCCCGATGCGGCGCCGATCGCGGCACCGGCTCCGGCGTTGCCGGCGGCGGCGCCGATCGCGGCGCCAAGCCCGGCGCCCAGCGCGGTGCCGAGGATCGCGCCACCGACCGCCTGATTGTTGGCCGCGGCGGCCGCGGGGGCGGTTTGCGACGCGGCATACTGGGCGCAGATATTCTGGTCGGCATTAAAGGCTTCGAACGATTTGCCCGGCCCAGGAGCGACCGGGATGGTCGGACCCGGCGGCGGGGCCGCGCAAGCCGCCAACGTGGTCGCGACTGCCAGGGCGCCAACGGCGCGGGGATCGATCCGTAACATGTTCACGTCCTGTTCATATTAACGCGTCGCGATCTTGCGGCGGTGTCAGTATTCCGATCAAGCGATAAGAACGGCATGCCGGGTTAAGGAAGCGTCACCGGTTGGCAGCGGCCGAGGATGCGCCGGCTTAATCGGCGAATTCGGCCATGATTTCACGGGCGAAACTCCGCAGCGCCGGCAGCGATCCGCCGACATCGATGACCATGACATACTCGACGCCGCCCGCCCGGAGCTGCTGCAACCGCCTGACAATTTCATCGGGGGGACCGATCAGCGCGTCGGTTTCGGTCGCCCGCCGCATATCCTCGGCCGACATCGCACGGCGCGGCCGGCCGAGAAGCGGCGAATCGCCGGTTGGCGACAAGGACAATTGCTGGACGTTGCGCATGAAAGTCGCGCGCAGCTGGTGTGCCGCCTCGCGTTCGGCGGGGGTTGTCGCGATGTGCAGCGCGCGGGTCAGGCCGACACTCATCGGGTCGAAGGCACGGCCCTGCGCCTCGACCGCCCTGCGGTAGATCGCGATGTTTTCGGCGACAAGCTCCGGACTGCCGGCCTGACCCAGGAGCAGGTTGAAGCCGCCCTCGGCGGCGGCGCGGATCGAGGATGGGCTGGCGGCGCCGACCCATAATGGCGGGTGCGGCCGCTGCACCGGCGCCGGCTCGATGACCACGTCCTCGTAATCCCAATACTTGCCGTGATGCGAAAACCGGCCCTGGGTGGTCCAGGCCTTGCGCAGGAATTCGACGGCTTCGTCATAGCGCTCGCCAGCTTGCGCCATCGGCATGCAAAAGCCGTGGAATTCACCCCAACGATAGCCCTTGCCGATGCCGAGATCGAGCCGCCCGTTCGACAACAGGTCCAAGGTCGCCGCCTGCTCGGCAAGCAATGCGGGATTGTGCCAGGGCAGCACCAGCACCGCGGTGCCGAGCCGAATGCGGGTCGTCTTGGCGGCAAGATAGGTCAGAAAATTCAATGTCGCCGAGATCTGCCCGAAACCGGTGAAATGGTGTTCGACCAGAAATACGCTATGAAAGCCCAACGCCTCGGCTTCGCAGATATAGTCGATGTAGTCGGTATAGATCCGGCTGTCGCTCGCCTGTTCACCGATCTCGGTACGGGCGCCGCCGAACAGTCCAAAGCGCATGGTTATCTCCTTTTCTCAGCGGTTGCCTCGGGCAGCATTACGCCCTCGCGATCCCGGCAAAAAGGCCGGGACCCGCTGTCGCGGGTGTGGACGGTTATCCGCGGGCCGATATCGACGAGGAGGGAAAATCGGAACAACTCTGCCGGCTTCGCGATCACTACACTGGTACCGGGTCAGATCCCGAGGGTGCGCGCATAGGCTTCGGGATAGCGCGGGCCCGCCGCGGCGTCCGGCGCAAAGATCTCGTCGAGAGCGGCCGAAATCGCCGCCGGCAAAGCGATCTCGCCGGCGGCGGCGTTCTCCTCCAGCCGGTCGCGATGACTGGTACCGGGGATCGGCACGATGTGGGCGCCGCGTGACAACACCCAGGCGATTGCAAGCTGAGCGGGGGTGCAGTGCTGGGACGCCGCCAGCCGCCGCAATCCGGTGACGAGATCGAGGTTATGGCGCAAATTTTCGCCGGTGAAGCGCGGCATGTTGCGGCGCGCATCGTTTGCCGCGAGATCGTCGGAGGCTGCCACCATGCCGGTCAGAAACCCGCGCCCGAGCGGGCTATAGGCGACAAAGCCGATGCCGAGTCGTTGGCACAGCGGCAGGATCGTGCGCTCGACATCACGCGACCATAGCGAATATTCGATTTGCACGGCACTCAGCGGGTGGACGGCATGGGCGCGGCGGATGGTCTCTTCGCCGGCTTCCGAAATGCCGAGAAACCGGACCTTGCCCGCCCGTACCAGATCGCTCATCGCCCCGACGGTGTCCTCGATCGGCACGTTCGGGTCGACGCGGTGGATATAATAAAGGTCGATGACATCGGTCCCGAGCCGGGCGAGGCTGGACTCGCAGGCGCGCCGCAGGTATTCGGGTCGCCCCTCGCCGGCCGCCGATCCATCGGGATTGCGCCCCATATTGCCGAATTTGGTTGCGACCACGTATCGGTCGCGACGCCCCTTCAGCACCCGGGCGATCAGCTCTTCGTTGCGGCCCCGGCCATAAGCGTCGGAGGTATCGAGCATATCGATGCCGAGTTCCGCCGCGCGCTCCAGGGTTGCGATTGCCGCGGCCGGATCGGGCTCGCCATAAAACGGCGTCATCGTCGCACAGCCGAGACCGATCGCGGCAACTTCCAGTCCTCCAAGCCTGCGGCGCTGCATCTGGTTCCTTTCCATGGAGTCGTGAGCTGCGGCAAGGCCATCCTAGCACGTCGGCAGGTCCGGCACCGGGCGTTCCGATCACGCGGTGGGCATATCGCAATGCGCAGAGTGCATTTGTCGGCTGCCGATGATGACAGTTTTGCGGCCGCATTCTAAGTTTGCCGGATGAATGGCGAGAGCGCATGCGGGATATTCGAGCTGCAGCGGCCGGTGGCGCAAAAGGTGCCGCTGATCCTTGCTTCGCCGCATAGCGGGTCGGACTATCCGCCCGAGTTTGTCGCCGCCTCGCGTCTCGATCCGCTCGTACTCCGCCGCTCCGAGGACAGCTTTGTCGACGAGTTGTTCGCCGCCGCACCGAGCCTTGGCGCACCGCTCCTGGCAGCACGCTTTCCGCGCGCCTATCTCGACGTGAACCGCGAACCCTACGAACTCGACCCCGCGATGTTCGCGGACGCACTGCCCGAATTTGTCAATGCCGGCTCGCCACGGGTAAGAATGGGGCTCGGAACGATCGCCCGTATTGTCGCGAATGGCGAAGAGATCTACGCCGGCAAGCTGCATTTTGCCGACGCGCAGCGGCGCATCGAAACGCTTTACCATCCCTATCATCGGGCGCTGCATCGGCTTGTGGAGGAAACCCAGGCGTCGTTCGGCGGCTGTCTGTTGATCGATTGCCATTCGATGCCGTCTGCTGCCAGCATGATCTGCGGCACGGGTGCTGCCGACATCGTCCTTGGTGATTGCCACGGCACCGCCTGCGCCCCGGCGATCATCGAGGCCGCCCGACATTTTTTTGCGGCCCGCGGCTTTGCCGTAGCGATCAATGCGCCGTATGCCGGGGGTTACACGACCGAGCATTATGGCGATCCGCGCCGCCGGCGGCATGCGCTGCAAGTTGAGATCAATCGGGCACTCTATATGGACGAGCGCAGCTATCGGCGGAAGCCGCGGTTTGCGCGTCTCGCCGTCGAACTGGCGGAGCTGGTGCACCAGCTCGCGCGCGCTGCCGAGGCTTGCCTGATCGAAACCGGCTGATCGGCGGCAACGCCGAGATTGACCCGATGCGTCGCCGCTCTCATCTAGAGAACAGAACGGGTGCGGAGCGGCAGATGCGAGCGACTGGGTCCGAGGCGGCCCCTGATTTTGCGATCGAACAGCGGTGGGAAGACTACAGCAAGGCGGAACACGCGATCTGGCGACTGCTGTTCGAACGCCAGGCAAAGCTGCTGGCGGGGCGCGCCTGCCGCGAGTACCTCGATGGCCTGGGCGGGCTCGGCGTGGCCGCCGACGGGATCCCCGATTTCCGCCGACTGAGCGACATCCTCGAGCGCACCACCGGCTGGCGCATCGTGGCGGTTCCCGGGCTTGTGCCGGATGCGGTGTTCTTTGGCCACTTGGCGCAGCGGCGTTTCCCGTCGACCTGCTTTATCCGCGGCCGCGACCAGCTTGATTACCTGGCCGAACCGGACGTCTTTCACGACATCTTTGGCCATGTTCCGCTGCTGATGAACCCGGTCTTCGCCGATTACATGCAGGCCTATGGCCAAGGCGGTCTGAAGGCGCAAGGCCTCGGTCACCTGGAGCGATTGGCGCGGCTCTACTGGTATACGGTCGAGTTCGGCCTGATCGCGACACCGGAGGGGCTGCGCATCTACGGATCGGGGATTTTGTCCTCGGCCGGCGAATCGGTTTATTGCCTCGAGGATCCGCATCCTCACCGGGTGGGCTTTGATCTGCGTCGGGTCATGCGCACCCGCTATCGCATCGACCGCTTTCAGGACACCTATTTCGTCATCGACGATTTCGATCAGCTGTTTGCGGCGACCCGGCCCGATTTTGCGCCGATCTACCGCGAGCTCGCAGCGCTGCCCGATATCGAACCGGATCAACTCGCTGCCGACGATCGAGAGCTCGGCTCGGGCCGCTGCAGGCGAAAAAAATGGGCCGTAGCTGAGCTCGGCCCAAGTTTAGGGAGGAAACGCCTAGAAGACGTACGGTAAGACCACAACCGGCGATCGTTACCGCACTGCACAATTTAATGCGCCGAGCTGGAATGTCAAGGCGGTTTTTAGAAAGGGCTGGAGTCACTGTCATTTTCGGTTCAGATCAGACGGTTAGGACATATCTCGTTAACTTTCTTCTGTGCGACGCACAAGTGACGCAATTTTGACAGCCTGACATCGGACGCAACCGGGCTAGGGTCGGCGCGGTTGGCAAGCGCCGCCCACACACCGGCGCTTGCGGTCTTGCTCGGACCCGACCGCGATCGCAGCCCATCGGCCGGTGCCCTCGGCATCAGGAACAATTGACGCATTGCCGGCGTTCATACCACTAGCTTTACATTGGGGAACAAAAAGATGGAGGAGGTGACTGCGGCAGCCGGTGCACGCCACGGTGCCCCGCGCCCTCAGGCGGTTCGAGGAGCCGTTCCACAGCTATCGATCGTTTCCGATCGGCGTTTGGTCGTCGCATCCAATCGGGTCGACATCGACGGCGACAACCAGGGCTCCGGCGGGCTTGCCGTTGCCATCCGCGCGGCGCTCGAAAATTCCGGGGGAATCTGGTTTGGCTGGAGCGGCCGGGTCGAAAGTGCCGCCGCTGCCGATCAACCCGAAACCGTTGTGCGCGGACCTCTGACCTACGCGACCGTCGACCTGTCGCAGCGTGATTTCGATGAATATTATCTCGGCCACGCAAATCAGGTGCTATGGCCGCTGTTCCATTTGCGCGCCGGCTTGGTGGATTACTCGCGTCAAGACTTTGTCGGCTATATGCGGGTAAACCGGCGGTTTGCGCGCTCGCTGGCGCCAATGCTGCTGCCGCGCGATCTCGTCTGGGTGCATGATTATCACCTGATCCCGCTCGGCCGCGAATTGCGCCGCCTCGATCAGAGCCACACCCTCGGCTTCTTTCTGCACACCCCGTTCCCGCCAGCGGAGATGCTGCGCGTATTGCCGGATCATCGCGAGCTCGTTGAAGCGCTGTGCGCTTATGACCTCATCGGCTTTCAGACCAAATCCGATGCGCACGGTTTTCGCGACTATTTGCTGCGCTGGGCCGGGGGCGAGGATCTCGGCAACGGCACCCTGCGCGCCTTTGGCAGGATCGTCCGCACCGAGGTCTTTCCGATCGGGATCGATACGGCAGCGGTGGCAGATCTGGCCGCCGCGGCCGAATCCAGCCGCCACATGCACCGGCTGCAACACAGCCTCGGCGATCGCACCTTGATGATCGGAGTTGACCGGCTCGATTACTCGAAAGGTTTGCCGGCGCGATTTGCCGCCTTTGAACAGCTGCTCAAGAATTATCCCGAGACCCGCCGCCGCATCGTCTTTATGCAGATCGCCCCGCCATCGCGGTCCGAGTTGCCGGAATATAAAGAGATCCGGCGCGCGCTCGCCGCCTTGGCCGGGAATATCAACGGGCGCTACAGTGAATTCGACTGGACGCCGCTACGTTACATCAATAAGAGTTTCGGCCATCGCATTCTGACCGGGTTTATGCGCGCGGCTCGGATCGGATTGGTAACCCCAATGCGCGACGGCATGAACCTCGTGGCAAAAGAATACGTCGCCTCGCAGCCCGCCTCCGATCCGGGCGTCCTGGTATTGTCGTGCTTTGCCGGTGCCGCGCAGGAGTTGGGTGAAGCGGTGCTGGTTAATCCGCACGACGTCGAGGGCATGGCCGAAGGCATCCGCCAGGGGCTGCTCATGTCGCTCGGCGAGCGCAAGGAGCGGTGGACGGCGATGATGGCGACAATCGAGCGCAATGACATCACCCGCTGGCGCGAGAGCTTTGTCGCCGCCCTGGCAGCCAGCGGCACGCCATGATCACTGCCGCGGGAGGCGCCGACAACATGGCGCAAACCACGGCGCAGACCCGGCTGGTCGGCGATATCGGCGGCACCAACGCCCGCTTTGGCCTGGTTTCCCCCGATGCCCGCATCCTGAATTGGCGCACCTATGCCTGCGAGCATTACCCGACGATCGACGATGCGATCGCCGAGTATCTCAGCGATCGCGGCGGTTTCGCGATGCCGCGGCAGGCAGCAATCGCAATCGCTTCGGCAATCACCGGCGACCGGATCGCGATGACCAATCATCCGTGGAGTTTTTCGGTCTCGGCGCTGCGGGCGCGGTTCGACTTTGAACGCCTTGAGGTCATCAACGATTTCACCGCACAGGCGCTGGCGCTTCCGCATCTCGGCCCCGGCGACCGCATGCCGGTCGGCAGCGGCGCCGCGGTAGCCGCAACGCCGCTCGCGGTATTGGGCCCGGGATCGGGGCTCGGCGTCTCCGGCCTTGTGCCGTGCGGTACCCGATGGACGGCGCTGACCGGCGAAGGCGGTCATTCGACGATGCCGGCGGCGAACGAGCGTGAAAATTCGGTGGTCCATCATCTGCGCCGGCGTTTGGACCACGTTTCCGCCGAGCGCGTCCTGTCAGGACCGGGGCTCGTCAACCTTTACAACACCTTGGCCGAGATTGACGGGGTTCCGTCAAAGGGCTACACCGCACCTCAGATCACCAATCTGGGCACGCGCGGCGAGGACCCGGTTTGCGCCGAAGCGACGGCGATGTTCTGCGCCATGCTGGGCACGGTGGCCGGCAATCTGGCGCTTACATTGGGGGCGCGCGGCGGGGTCTTTATAGCCGGCGGAATCGTGCCGCGGCTCGGCGGGTATTTTGCCGATTCGCCATTCCGCGCAGCATTCCAGGCAAAAGGCCGGTTCGAGTCCTACCTGGCAGCGATCCCGACCTTTGTCGTCACCCACCCGCTCGCCGCGTTTTTGGGCTGCGCCGCACTGCTCGCGGCCTGACGCGCCGATTGCAGCATCCGCCGGTGCGTGACCCGTCACGCCAACATCCCGCGGCACAAAGTCCGACGCCGCCTCCCCCGCCGGGGACGCCACCGCAGCCGCCGCCCGACCCCGATCGTCCGCCGCCGGTCGAGGAGCCGCCACGCCCGCTCCCGGTGCCACCGACCGAACCGCCGCCACCGCCTGTCAACGATCCGCCGCAGCGGCTGGCGCCGTGGCGCGAGCGGGGAAACGAAGCTCAGGTGTCAGGGGTTTCTAGGGTGGGTCACTAATTCCAGGCGCGCCGTGGCGCGAGCGGGGAAAGAAAGCTCAGGAGCCATGTCCGGCAAGGTGCAGGCCGGCCACTCCCAGAATGATCAAACCGATCGATAGCAGCTTTAATACGCTCGCCGGTTCGTCAAACCACACGATCCCGATCGCTGCGACGAGTGCGGTTCCGGTCCCCGACCAGATGGCATAGGCGGTCGATAGAGCGATTCCGCGCAGCGCCCATGACAGGACCACAAAGCTTGAGATGTAGCAGACGATGACGACGCTCACCGGGGCCGGTCGAGTCAGTCCGTCGGAGAGCTTCAGCGCCGTCGTGCCGGCAATCTCGAGCAAAATGGCGGCGGCCAGATAAAACGCGCTCATCCGGGGGTCCTCGAACCTGATGCCGGTCATCATTTTGACGACCGCCGCCGCTCGGCGGTAAACTTGCCACCCGAACATGGACCCTGGCATGAGCGCAGCAACCGATCGAAGCATCAAAGCCGGCGCGCGCGAGCGCCGGCGCATCCGCGGTGGCGAATTCACCGGGGCGACCGCCGGGCTCGCCCGCGGCAACGTCCAGGCTAATCTGGTGATTTTGCCCAGAGCGCTGGCACATGATTTCCTGCGCTTTGCGCAAGCAAACCCGAAGCCCTGCCCGGTATTGGCGATTTCAGAGCCGGGCGACCCACATTTGTGGTCACTCGGCGAGGACCTGGACATCCGCACCGATCTGCCGAAATACCGGGTCTGGCGCGGTGGCGAGCTTGCCGAAGAAGCAACCGATATCAGCCATGTCTGGCGCGACGACCTCGTCAGTTTTGCACTCGGCTGTTCGTTCTCCTTCGAAGAGGCGCTGGTCGAGGAGGGGATTGAACTGCGGCACATGACCTGCGGTTCAAACGTGCCAATGTACCGCACCAATATCCGCTGCGTGCCGGCGGGGCCGTTTGCCGGTCCACTCGTCGTCTCGATGCGACCGCTCTGTCCCGGCGATGCGATCCGCGCGATCCAGATCACCTCCCGCTTTCCCTCGGTGCATGGTGCGCCGGTTCACATCGGGCTGCCGCAGGCGATCGGCATCACCGCTCTCGAACGGCCGGATTACGGCGACGCGGTGCCGGTGCATCAGCACGAGCTGCCGGTGTTCTGGGCGTGCGGGGTTACCCCGCAGGCGGTTATCACCGAGGCTCGGCCGGAATTCTGCATTACTCATGCGCCCGGCTCGATGTTGATTACCGATTTGTTGAACGCCAGGCTTGCCAGCCTTTAGCGCCCCCGATGAGTTCAGAAATAGCGCCGGCAAGCCCGGCCAAAATGCTGATCGATCGCATCGAATGCGTGGTCGGGGTGGATGTCGGTCGCAATATATCGGCTCTCTCCGCTGCGGCGCGCGGCGGGCTGTGGCGCGCGGCATCGGACCTGGCGGCGGCGCAGCCGTGCTGCGTCGGTCTGGTCACCGGGTTTTTTGTGCCGATGGGCTCGCCTGCCGCTGCCGAGACCGACGGTCCGGCTGGAGCTGCGCTGTTGGCGCGCGGGCTCGCCGAGATCGGCATTTCCTGCCGGCTCGCGACCGACGAGTTGTGTCACAACGCCTGCGCGGTAGCTCTCGCCGCGGCTGGCGCGCCTGATGTGCCGATCGACGGGGTCGCAATCGACGCCCCACTCGATGCGCTCGTCGTTACGTGGCGGGCCGCCGGCATCACCCACGCAGTGTCGATCGAGCGCTGCGGGCGCAGCACCGACGGCACACCTCGTAACATGCGCGGTCAGGACATCACCGCCTATACCGCACCGCTCGACGACCTCTTTGCCGCCGGACCGTGGGCGACGATCGCGATCGGCGACGGCGGCAATGAGATCGGCATGGGGGCGCTGCCGCGCCGACTGATCAGCGATCACATCGAGCATGGCGAGACGATCGCTTGCATCACGCCGGCAGATCATTTGATTGTGACCGGCGTGTCGCATTGGGGCGCCTATGCGCTGCTGGGTGCGCTGGCCGTGATCCGTGAGGATTGGCGCCGCCCGCTCCTGCAATGTCTCGATCCGGTGTTGGACCGGCAGATTCTCGAGGTCATGCTGCGCGACGGGCCGGCGGTCGACGGCATCTCGCGGCGCCAGACGCTGACGATCGACGGTTTCGATCTCGGCTTTCATCACGAGAAGCTGCGGAGGATCCGGGCGCTCGCTGAGGGCGAGCATGACCTATAAGGAATTTCTGTTCGAGGCCTACCGCTACGATTGGCGCGAACGCACGCTAATTCTGGCGTACCGATTTCTCGACGGGCCACGGTTTGAAGAGAAGCTGAGTTTCGACTTTCCGCCGGTAGCCTTCAATGCCGCCGCCGAAACGGTACTGGACCGCATTTTTCGGCTGATCTTTCTGATGTCGGGGGTCAGCTACTACAAAGCCTACATTCCGCGAACCTTGCGTTGCCCGGCGTTTCCGCTCGACCGCGACACGGCCTCGTTTCTGCAAGGTTTTTACGAAAACGGATTGGCGGAATTCGCCTGGAAAAACCGCCTGGCGCTGCACGGCCATTGCCGGTTTGATTGGGATACTCGCACACCGCCGACGCCGTTGCAGATCCCGTTACCGCGCCGCACCTGCGTGCCGGTCGGCGGCGGCAAGGATTCGATTGTCACCCTCGAATGCCTGAAGGCGGCTGGCGACGATCTAATCCTGTTTGCGCTCGGCGATGCCGCGCCGATCACCGCCTGTATCGCCACCGCGGGTCTGCCCAGCATCCGCGTCCGCCGGCAGCTCGATCCACTTCTTTTCAGGCTCAACCAGGAAGACGCCCTGAATGGCCATGTCCCGATCACCGGTATTTTGAGCGCGATCGTGTCAGCCTGCGCGGTGCTCGCCGGTTTTGATGCCATCGCAATGTCGAACGAGCATTCGGCGAGCGCGCCGAACCTGGAGATCGCCGGCATCGGCATCAATCACCAGTACAGCAAATCGTTCGACTTCGAGGTCGATTTCGCCAGCTATCTGACCCGCCAGATTACCCCGAGCCTCGCCTATTTTTCGCTGTTGCGGCCGCTGTCGGAAATCGAGATCGCCCGGCGGTTTGGGCAACACCCGCAATATTTCGACGTCTTCCGCAGTTGTAACAGCGCTTTTCGCCAATCTCCGGCCGAACGCGGCCAGCACTGGTGCGGCAATTGTCCAAAATGCCGGTTTGTCTTTCTGGCGCTCGCCCCTTTTGTTGCCAAACACCGCCTGACCGCGATCTTCGGCCGCAACCTGCTCGACGATGAAACACAAACCGACGGCTTTGCCGCGTTGTGCGGGTTGCGCGAGCACAAGCCCTTCGAATGCGTCGGCGAGATCGCCGAATGTGCGGCAACGATGGCGCATCTCGGCGCGTCGGTCGATTGGCAAGACGACAAGGTCGTTCACCGGCTGTACGCCCATTATCCGTCATTGCGGCAAGGCGATCCGGCGGAATTTCAGATGCTGCTGACCGCACGGCATCCTCACCGCGTACCCGACAGCTTTATGGCCAAGCTCGATGCGTGCGGCTGATCTGGCAACCGCGCGAGTGGCGATATGGGGGCAGGGCCGCGAGGGCCAGGCGGCCGTTCGATACCTGCGAGCGCGTCATCCCACACTCCCGCTGTTGCTGCTGGATGAGGCCGAAGCGGCGCAGCGGCGGGGCGAATATGACAATGTCGAATGCGTCCATGGCGGCGCCGCGATTGCCCGCGCGCTCCACCGGATCGATGTTCTGGTCAAATCTCCCGGGGTCAGCCTCTATCGGCCAGAGATCGAAGCCGCCCGCCGCAACGGGGTCGAGATCACGTCGCTGTTGAACCTGTGGTTCGCCGATCAGCATGTGATCAAGACCATCTGTGTCACCGGGACCAAGGGCAAGAGTACGACCGCCTCGCTGATCGCCCGGATCCTCGCCCGGCTCGGCCGGCGGGTGGCGCTGGCTGGCAATATCGGCGTGCCGGTCACCGAGATCGACCACAAAGCGGTCGACTTTGCGGTGATCGAGGTGTCGAGCTATCAGGCCGCTGATTTTGCCGGAACCTGCGATATCGCGGTGCTGACCTCGTTGTTTCCCGAGCATCTCGACTGGCACCGCTCGCTCGTCGCCTATTACCGGGACAAGCTCAATCTGTTGCGCCACAGCCGATGCGCGATCGCCGATCCGGCGGCGGCGCCGGCCGCCGGGATTGCCCAGTACCGGTTTAACGACACGGACGCCCTTCACAGCCGCGGTAGCGAAATTCTTGATGGCCGCCGGCTGATCGGCCATGTGGACAACCGCTATCTGGCGCGGCCGCATAACCTCTCCAATGTCTGCGCGGCGCTGACCGTCGCCAAACTGCTGGGCTTCGATCCGGGTGCGGCGCTCGACGCCACCCGGGAATTTCGCGCCTTGCCGCATCGTCAGCAGGAAATCGGCGAAATCGACGGTCTGCTCTATGTCGATGACAGCATCTCGACAGCTCCCGAATCGACGCTTGCCGCACTCGAGGTCTATGCCGGCCGCGACATAACATTGATCCTCGGCGGCTATGATCGCGGCATCGACTACGCCAAGCTGGTGGAGCGGCTCGCCGATGGCGCTGCCACAGCGGTCCTCTGTCTCGGTGCCAGCGGCGAACGGATCGGGGCCGCGTTAGCGGCGAGCCCCGCGCACCCGAACACCATTCTCGCGCAATCGATGGCGGCAGCCGTCATCCACGCGAAACGGATCACCCCCCGGGGCGGCGTCGTACTGCTGTCGCCGGCGGCGCCAAGTTACGGCGCCTACCGCGATTTTGCCGAGCGCGGCCGCGATTTCGCGGCGAAGGCCGGCTTTGCCGCAGGCGAGGAGGACGCGTGAGCGGCGCTCGCCCGCTGCAGCTTGCGACGGTGCTGCTCGTCCTGATCGCGATCGGCGGATCATCAGGCGGCTGCGCCGGCAAGCCGTTTTTGTCGGCCGGGAACGCCAACTCCGCCGAAGTGGGTTATGGCAGCGATCTCGCGGCGGCGACCGAAGTCGCAAGAGAGCATTGCGCCCGCTATGAAAAGGTGCCTCGGTATCTCGACTCGTCCGATAACATCGCTTTTTTCGCCTGCGAGAAGCGTTGAAACTGCGGCTGTTTGAGGCTCGCAGCCATGCCCGATATGCGGGACGTGATGACCAGGTCGGCAGGCCGCTCGCGGCTGCGGCTCGCGGTGCTGTGGCTCGCCGGCGCCGATCTGCGGTTGACGGTGCTGGCGGTGCCGCCGGTGCTGCCGCTGATCCATCACCAGTTCGCGCTGAGCGAGCGCGCCGTCGGCGCGCTGTCGGGTCTGCCGGTGCTGCTGTTCGGGCTCGCCGCGATCCCGGGCTCGCTGTTGATCGCACGGCTCGGCGCGCGGCGCGCGGCAACCGCCGGATTGCTCGTTGTCGCCGTCAGTTCGGCGGTGCGCGGCGTCGGGCCATCGGTGCCGATCCTGTTCGCGATGACGCTCGTCATGGCGGCCGGGGTGGCGGTCTTGCAGCCGGCCCTGCCCGCCCTGGTCGGAGAGTGGTTTATCAACCGGGCGGGCTTCGCGACGGCGGTTTACGCCAATGGGTTGTTGATTGGCGAGGCGCTGCCGGCCGCACTGACGATCCCGCTGGTGCTGCCGCTGGTCGGGGGCAGTTGGCCCGCGAGCTTTGTCGTCTGGGCGGTCCCGGTCGCCGCCACCGCCGGACTGATGGCGTTGTGCCCGGGCCCCATGCAGTCGACAAACCCGGCGCAGTCGGGAGGCCCGGTGCAGTCGATGGCGCTCGCCCGAGCCCAGCGGGCGGTGCCGGGGCGATGGTGGCCTGACTGGCGCCGCCGCGAAACCTGGCAGTTGGGGCTGATGCTCGGCGGCACCGGCGGGCTCTATTTCGCCGCGAACGCTTTTATCCCTGACTACCTTCACGCCACCGGCCGGCCAGAACTGGTCACCGCCGGGCTCAGCGCGCTCAATCTCGGCCAGTTGCCGGCTTCGCTGCTGTTGCTGTTCGCCGGGCGGCGGCTTGGCCTCAGCAAGATTGCCGTCGCCGCCATCCAATGTCTCAATCTGATCGGGATCGCGGCGCTGGTGGCGGCGGGCTCCTGGGTTCCGGTTGTCGGCGCCGGCCTGATCGGCTTCGGCTGCGCCTTCACCTTGATCGTAAGCCTGGCGTTGCCGCCGCAGATGGCCGCCACGGCCGAAATCCCGCGCCTTTCGGCCGGTATGTTTGCGATCGGCTACACCTTGTCGTGCCTGGTCCCGCTCGCCGGCGGTGCGGTGTGGGACGCGATCCACGCACCGGCTGCCGGGTTTGTCATCCCGGCTATCGCCAGCGCCACCGTCCTCGCCACCGCGCTCAGCTTTCGCTTTCCCGCCTAGAGTCCAAAGGCGAGACCATGGCTCACCCAGTGGAGCGGACCGCCCCCTGTGCTTCGATCCGATAGGATCATGGTCTCGGCCCGCCCACAATACGGGCGGTTGCCCCGGTCATGCGCGATCCGCTACACGTGGCGCCGGTTCCCGCGGAGCGCTGCCCGCGGTGTCACAAATGTGAGGAAAGGCGAATTTCGATGCCGATCGAACTCCACACCTGGAACACGCCGAACGGCCGCAAGATCAGCGTGGCCCTTGAAGAGATGGGGCTGCCCTATACCGTCCACCCGGTCAACATTTCGAAGGGCGAACAATTCGCGCCCGAATTTCTGAAGATCAGCCCGAACAACCGGATCCCCGCGATCATCGATCCCGAAGGCCCGGGCGGGTCGGCGATCAGCATCTTCGAATCGGGGGCGATCCTGATCTATCTCGGCGAGAAGACCGGCAAGTTTTGGCCCAAAGGGGATTTGCGCCGCCAGGTGCCGGTATTGGAATGGCTGATGTGGCAGATGGGCGGGTTTGGCCCGATGCCGGGCCAGGTGCACCATTTCCTGCAGGTCAAGGACGAGAACGATCGCCGCTATGGTCTCGAGCGCTACACCAAAGAGACCCGTCGTCTCTATGGTGTGCTCGACAAGCGCCTCGGCGATGCCCAGTTCGCCGGTGGCAGCGAGGTCTCGATTGCCGATTTCGCGATCCTGGGCTGGGCATGGAGGCACGAGCGCCACCTGGTCGACCTCGCCGACTTCCCGAACGTCAGGCGCTGGTACGAGACGATGATGGCTCGCCCCGGCACCAGGCGCGGCTTCGAGGTGGCGCTCAGCTGAGCTGCCACTCGCCGCCCCATCCCGACGCAGGTCGGGACCCATTTCCGCGGTGGGGACCAGCCTTCGCCGGTATGGACGAGGGTAAATTACTGGAAACAACTCTGACGAACTTCTGAACCGGAACACTGGAACGCGTCTCGTGTAGCGCGGTCGGCCGCGATCGCGCCGATGGGAGGCGACCCGAACCGTGCCACAAAGCCGGTCCAGCAGGTCGGATGACGGAGCGGCAGCAATGCCGAAATGACAAACGCAATGCAGATGGGGGAAGGAATGCGCCGTGAATAGTTTGCATCGACTGGTCCGCAGCTTCCGGGTGTTGCCGGTCGTCTTTCTTTGTGCCGCGGCTCTGTGCGGTACGCGCGCCGGCGCCGCCGGCCAGGGCTATCTCCCGGACGGACCGAACGTTCCGGTCATCACCCTCAACGAAGACCCGAGCGGGGCGGCCGATCTGCCGCCGCTGCCGGTGCCACCGCCCAAGGGGTGGGACCAGGAATCGATCTGGAACATGAAGGTCGTCGGGTTCAACGACAATCAGGGACGCCCGAGTTCGGACGATGGCTGGATCGAGAACCAGAACGGCCGCTACATCCTTTACATGGCCGACAGCCCGGGCAGCGCCTACAACCCGCTGACCCGCAAGATGGAGAACAACGGCACCTCTCTGATCGACGTGACCGACCCGACAAAGCCGGTTTTCATCCATCACATCCCCGCACCCAGCGGCGGCGGCTCGACCCATGTGGCTGTGTGCGGCGGCAATACCTTGCCGCATGCCCAGAAAAACCACTGGTATCTGCTGCGTCATGACGGATCGACCAATCAGGAGATCTGGGACGTCACCAATCCGTCGGCGCCACATCGGATCACGGTGCTGATCAGCGGACTGATCGCCAACCATCACGACTGGTGGGAGTGCGACACTGGGATCGCCTATACGATCTCGCAGACCAAAACCGATGGCTGGCACGAAAGCGGGTCACGCCAGCATGTTTACATCTATGACCTCAGCAACCCGGCAAAACCGGTCTTTATCCGTCAGTTCGGGTTGCCTGGCCAACAGCCGGGAGCCGACCTCGCGACGGCCAAAAGCTGCTACAACGCTCCCGGGCCGAACTGCTATGAGGGCGTTACCAACCCGCCCGGCGGCGTCCATCAGGTGTACTCGGCGGGGGTAAAGATCAACCGCATCTACCTGCCCTATGGCGTCGATAAGAACGGCGTCTTCCAGATTGTCGATCGGCAGAAGTTGTTGACCGGCTGTACGGTGCCGACCGCCTCAAAGGATTGTGCCAACAACCCGACCCAGGCCGATCTGCTCTATCCGCAAGTCGGATACATTACCAGCAATCCGAACCAGGGCGGCCACACCTCGGTCCCGATCTTTGGGGTGCCGATCCCGCCGGCGCAGCAAAATTTCCTCGATGGCACGCCGCAGAAATGGAACTTGCTGGTCGTCACCTCGGAAGACACCACCAACGATTGCGCCGGGCAGCCGTGGAAGAACCCGGTGCTGATCGACATCACCAACGACGAGGCGCCGTGGCCGATTGCGACCCTCGACGTTCCGCAGTTCCCCGGGAATTTCTGCGCCAAGGGAGCACGGTTTGGCGTCCACGAGGTCAACCGGGAGATTTACCCGCCCTATTACGGCCGGCTGGTGATCGTCGCGATGTTCAACGCCGGGCTCCAGGTCTGGGACATCCGCGATCCCTACAATCCCCGACGGGTGGCGTATTTCATCCAGGCGCCGAACAAGAATACCCACCTCAGCTGCGGCACCTATCAGGGCAACAGCAAGTATTGCCGAAAAGCGACCTTTTCCGATCTCGGGGAGGTCGATGACCGCGGCTATATCTATAATATGGACCGCGCCGGTTCTGGGCTCACTATCCTGCAATTGACCGGCGACGCCCTCAAGGCCGTCTCCGAACGTTAACGATCGGATGGAGAGACGGTCCAATTTCTCGTTATCGTCGCTCCGCAAAGCAGCACCGACAGGCCCGAGCACACCAGGACGGCCCGCGGGTCGCCGCTTTCGTAAGCCTAACCAGAACGAAGGAACTGGCTTCAAGCGTCGAATTCGAGACATTCGCCGAACTCGGGTAATATCGGGATAAAGCAAGGGCTAATCACCGGGAAGCGAGGCGATGAGAACTGGATTTACCAATCCGTGGTGGGTGGTGACCGGTTCGGTCGCCGGGTTGTTCGTGTGCAACGGACCGGTGCTCGCCTTTACCTTTGGCGTGTTCCTGAAGCCGATCATGGCGGATATGGGCTGGGATCGCGGTATGGCTTCAGCGGCGATGTCGGTCCATTTTATCGCCTCGGCGCTGGCGGTGCCGGTGTTCGGTTACCTGATGGACCGCTGGGGCATCCGCCGTGTCGCGCTGCCAGGACTGGTCATCTATGCCGGATTTTTGTGCCTGTTGGGTTTCACACCGCATTCCCTGCCGATATTTGTCCTGCTGATCGCACTTGCCGGCGCGACCAGTTCGATCCAGACCCCGCTCGGCTATGCCAAGGCGATTTCGGCTTGGTTTGACCGGCGCCGCGGGCTGGCGCTCGGCGTCGCGATGTCGGGCGTCGGGCTCGGCGCGTTTGCGATCCCGCAACTGGCGCGCATCCTGATCGACCGGTTCGGCTGGCGTGGCGCCTATATCGCACTCGGGCTGTTGACCGTGGCGATCGCGTTTCCGGCGGTAGCACTGTGGATTCGCGAGCCGCGTCCGGGCGAGGGCGAACGCCGCGTCCACCTCTCGACGGCGGCGCTGCCCGGGCTCGATCTGCGCGAGGCGGTCCGCACCGGCCGGTTCTGGATCATGGGCAGCGCGTTCTTTCTGGTCGCGGTGGCGATCAACGGCACCGTGGCGCATGTCGTGCCGTTGCTGACCGATCACGGCCTCTCGCGGGTGGCGGCGACCGCAACTCTGGCGGTGTTCGGTCTTGCGACATTGAGCGGCCGGCTGCTCGCGGGCTGGCTCGTCGACCGCGTCCACGCCCCGTACATCGCCTCGGTGTTTTTCCTCGCGCCGATTGCCGGGTTTGTTTTTCTAGCCAGTGCTGCCGGGATGCTGCCGGCAATCGGCGTCATGTTGATGGGGCTCGGGCTTGGCACCGAGATCGACCTGATCGCGTTTCTGATCACCCGCTATTTCGGCCAGCGCCACTTTGGCCAGATCTACGGCTATTTCTTTATGATTTTCGGGCTTGGCTCGGGGGTCGGGCCGTTCCTTGGCGGCGTCACCTACGACCGCGCCGGCTCCTACAACCCGGCCTTGATCGGCGCCGGGATAGCGCTCGTCGCTGCGGTCATCCTGATCAACCGGCTTGGCGCTTATGTCTATCCGGCCGACCGCCATGTCGAACCCGATTTCGCATCCGAAGCCGCCGCCCTGTGAGGCATTGTTGCTGCGGGTGCGGTCGATCCCTGCCGCGCTATAGCCATCGGGCCCGGGCATCGGTCAGATTGGGCCCGCGTATGCCGAAATCCTCGACCGCCGCACCACCATTAAAAAAATCGCCCGGGCTTTCCGGCGCTGGTTGCGGATAGTCGCAGAGAATAATCGGCGACGACAGCACGAGGTCGGTCTGACCGGGCTCGCCGACCAGCACCGGCCAGGTTCCCTGATTGTTGCAATTGCGGGCGGCGTCTTTGAGCTCCTCGGGCGGAGCCAGCAGCGATACAAAGCTGGCGCCGCGCGCCGCCAAGATCGTATGCGTCAAAGCAAAGGCGCGGCGCTGGGCGTAATTACGATCGGCGACCTCCCATGGCTCGCAATGCCAGGTGTTTTCGATCCGCACGGTCACCCGATAGGCGTCGGGCGCGACCGCTTCCGCGGCGAGGATCAGTTCGCCGGCGAGTTCGCCGGTGGTGCGCAACTCCACCGCGGCGATCATGCCGTCGGCCCGCCTGATCGGCGCCATCTCGCGCAGGCTCGGGAACGCAAAGGGAATATGGGCGGCACCGTTCAGCCATTCGTCGGGGGTGAAGCCGGCAACCGGGATTTCGCGCTCGGCCGCCTCTTGCCAGGCGACGAAATGCCGGTCATTGAGCTCGAGTAACGGCACCGATCGGAAGGCTGGCTCACCGTCGGGCAGTGACGCGGCAGGCTGTGCCAAGATTCCGAGCTCGCGCTCGACCGCATGCAGAAAGCGGACTTTGAGATCGATGATCGGCGCACTGCCGCGCACCAGGCACTGGGTCTGCATTACGAACGGATCGCTGCCGGCAGCGACGGCAAAATCGCGTGGAAAGATCTGGCCAGCGGTCCGGCGCTGCCGGTTTTTGATCGCCGCCGCACGGTCGGGATAAAGAACGAACCCCTTGTAAAGCACCGCCCGGGCGACGGCCTCAGCTTCGGCGGTATTCACCACGACGCCTCCGCCAGCCCGGCCGGCAACAGGTTGTGCGGCGCCTCCTCCCGGCGAGCGAACCGGCTGTGGCCCCGACTGCGAGAGAATTCATCGAAGGCGCCGCGGCCAAGATTGCGCCGGACGGTGTCGGGATAACAATGATCAGTCATTCGATCGCCAGATTTTTGACCGGCAGCTGGCGTGCGGCGAGACGGGCAATATTCGCGTGCACCATCAACCCACTCGATCAACAGGACTGTGACATCCAGAATGCGACTCGCCGCGCAGTTTCCGGCGAATTCGGCCGCCGGCGGGTCGACTAGGCGAAAATCAACGCCGTTTTTGCCTGCGAGGTTCCGCGGAGGCGACGCGTTTTCGTCCGCGGGGTTCCGAGGGATGGCTGGTTCTTTTTGCTGTTAGCCAGCCGCCCGCGTCCCGCGCGAGCCAGATTGAGGCCGGCCCCCAACCGAGATGCGTTTTGCCCCGCGGCGCCGCAAATCACGGTAGCGCCATCGACGTTGATCGATCAATGGCTCGGCGGGGGTGCTGATAACCAGGCGGGCGTGCTGGCAAACAGGCTTTTGGGTGGTGGAGCCGAGGGGGATCGAACCCCTGACCTTCGCATTGCGAACGCGACGCTCTCCCAGCTGAGCTACGGCCCCCTGCGTGTGTGTTTGACCCGGTGGCAGGTGGCGCGACTATGGGCGGCGCGTTCCCGGCTGTCAAGGTTCGCCCCGGTCAGCGGCGTGCCGTCGCGGCGCTGGCTTGCTTGCGGCAGCTGCCCTGTAAGGCTACGGTCTCGCCGGTTTTCTGCCCGGGGCGTCGGAGGGTATGTACGCGTTTTTGAACCTGGTCGACACGGTGATCAGGATCTACATCTGGCTGCTGATCATCCAGGCCGTGCTCAGTTGGCTGGTCGCTTTTGGCGTCGTCAACCGCCACAACCGGTTCATCGGTACGGTCGAGGACTTCCTGTGGCGCGTCACCGAGCCGTTGCTGCGACCGATCCGTCGCGTCCTGCCGAATCTTGGCGGGATCGACATCTCGCCAGTGATCCTGATCCTGCTATTGTACTTCATCCGCAATCTGATATTCGAATACTTTGCCTGACGGCCCGCTGAGCCCCACGAGCGATGGCGTGCGCGTGGCGATCCGCCTGACGCCACGGGCAAAGGTCGATCGAGTGATTGCGGTCGCGGCCGCTGCGGGAGGACGGCAAGTGCTCAAAGCCAGCGTCACGCAACCGCCGGCGAAGGGGCGGGCCAATGAGGCACTGTTGCGGCTCCTAGCGAGCCTATGGCAGCTTCCGCGTCGTGACCTCGCGATCGTCGCGGGTGCGACGAACCGGGACAAGACCGTGCAAATCACTGGCGACCCGCTCTCGCTGCTGGCACATCTACGCGCCTCGATCGCGGCCTTGCCCAAGGTTTGAGAGAGTTGGGGGCATGACCCACTCGCTGGCGTCGCTGGTCATCGCCGGGATCGCTTTTTCAGGCTCGCACACGCTGTTGTCGAGCACACGCTTGCGCGGCTCGCTGCGCGACCAGATCGGCGAGCAGGGATTTCTGTTGATTTATTCGCTGACCGGTCTCGTCACCTTCGCCTGGTTTATCGTCGCCTATGCCCGCGCCCCGTTTATCCCGGTATGGATGCCGCCGATCTGGACCGCCTGGGTTCCGATCACGCTGATGCCGGTCGCCACGCTGCTGCTGGTCAGCGGCTATTCAACATCGAACCCGACGGCGGTCGGCATGGAGCGCTCAGCCCGCGCCGACGACCCGGCGCCCGGCATCATGCGGGTGACCCGGCATCCCGTCATGTGGGCGCTGGGTTTGTGGGGGATGAGCCATTTTGTTGCCAACGGTGATTTCGCCTCGATGTGGTTTTTTGGGGTCGTCGGCGCCTTGGCCCTCGGCGGGACGGTATTGATCGACCGAAAAAAACAACTGGCACTCGGCAGCCATTGGCACCGGTTGGCGAGCGTTACCTCGAACATCCCGTTTGCCGCGCTCGTCACCCGCCGAACCCGGCTGCGCTGGCGCGATATCGGCCTGTTGCGGCCGCTTGCGGCGTTATTGCTCTATATCGTGCTGTTTCTCGCACACCCGCTGTTTGCCGGCGTGCCGGTCATGGTTCCCTAGAGCAGGCTGACCCATTCAGCTCTCGAAAGGCGCGGATCCGACGCTGTTACCGCTCCCCGACCGTCATTCGGCGGGCGGCGAGGCGCAGGCGCAGCGCATTCAGCTTGATAAACCCTTCGGCGTCGCGCTGGTCGTAGACCGCGTCTTCCTCGAAGGTGACGTGGGCCTGGCTGTAGAGGCTTTTGGGCGATTTCCGCCCGACAACCTGTGCCGAGCCTTTGTAGAGCTTGAGCCGCACGACACCTTCGACATTCTCCTGGCTGCGGTCGATCAGCGCCTGCAACATCGCCCGCTCGGGCGAGAACCAGAAACCGTTGTAGATCAGCTCGGCATAGCGCGGCATCAGCTCGTCCTTCAGATGCGCCGCCCCGCGGTCGAGGGTGATGCTTTCGATGCCGCGATGCGCCGCCAGCAGGACCGTGCCGCCGGGGGTCTCGTAGACGCCGCGCGATTTCATGCCGACAAACCGGTTTTCGACCAGATCGAGACGACCGACGCCATGTCTGCCGCCCAGTTCGTTCAATCGCGTCAATAATGCCGCCGGCGACAGGCGCTGGCCGTCGATCGCAACCGGGTCGCCGCGCTCGAAAGCGATTTCGACATACTCCGGCGTCGCAGGGGCGGCCTCCGGCGCTACGGTGCGGCTGAAGACGAATTCTTCGGGCTCGGCCCAAGGATCTTCCAGCACTTTGCCTTCGGCCGAGATATGCAACAGATTGGCGTCCACCGAAAACGGCGCCTCGCCGCGCTTGTCGCGGGCAATCGGGATCTGGTGCGTGTCGGCATAGTCGAGGAGCCGGGTGCGCGAGGTCAGGTCCCATTCGCGCCAAGGGGCGATGACCTTGATGTCGGGGGCGAGCGCGTAATAGCCGAGTTCAAAGCGGACCTGGTCGTTGCCTTTGCCAGTAGCGCCATGCGCGACGGCATCGGCCCCGACCTCGTGCGCGATCTCGATCTGGCGCTTGGCGATCAGCGGCCGGGCGATCGAGGTCCCCAACAGATAGGCGCCCTCATAAAGCGCATTGGCGCGAAACATCGGAAAAACAAAATCGTGCACAAACTCCTCGCGCAAATCGTCGACAAAGATCCGGGCTGCCCCGAGCAACTCGGCCTTGCGACGGGCCGGCTCCAATTCCTCGCCCTGGCCCAGATCGGCGGTGAAGGTCACGACATCGCAGCGATAGGTTTCCTGCAACCAGCGCAGAATGACCGAGGTGTCGAGCCCGCCCGAATAGGCGAGCACCACTTTTTTAACCGTATCCGCCATGATCCGTCCCCAGTTCGAGCGCAACCTGGGCTAATCGAAATTGCCCTCGGCGGCAACCGCTTCGACGACCGGCTGACCGGTGCGGCGCTCGATAAACCCGATCGCCGCTTCAAGCGCGCCAAAGCGAGCCAGGTTTTCATGGCTGGCGACGGGCGAGAACCAGCCCTCTTTCGGCGCGGTCGCCGCCGCGAGCAGTGCGCGGCCATGACTGACCGGCACCACCCTGTCTCGCTCCCCGTGCAGGATCAACAACGGGGCGACGACCTGGCGGATGCGGGATCGCGAGTCGAAACGGTCGTGCACCAGATAGATTGCCGGCACAAACGGATACCGATGCTGGGCGGCAGCGGCAACGCTGGTAAAGGGTGCTTCGAGCACCATTGCGCCGACCTTGCGGGTGGCGGCGAGGTAGACGGCGACACCCGAACCGAGCGACTCGCCCCACAATACGATATGGTCTGGCCTGATCCCCGAATCGGCCAGAAAATCGAATGCCGCCTCACCGTCGGTGAAGAGCCCTCGCTCGCAGGGCTCGCCGGGATTGCCGCCATAGCCGCGATATTCAGCCAGCAGCACGCCATAGCCCTGTTGCGCGAAGCGTTGCAAACGCTCGCCGCGGTAGCCGATATTGCCGCCATTGCCGTGGAAATAGAGGATGACCGGGCGGCCGGCAGGCGGCGGAATATACCATGAAAACAGAGTGAGCCCGTCCACGGTCACCAGCTCGACCTCGATCACGCCAAGGCGTGTCAGCCCCTCGTCAAGAACCGGCCGCGTCGCGTTCGGGCGATAGAGCAAGCGGCGCTGAAACAGGTAGAGTCCGCCAACAATGCCGCCATAGACGGCTATCGCCGGGCCGAACAGCGGATCGAGCATCGAACGCGGGGATCAGGAAGTGGGCGAAGACGCCGGCAGACGCTCGCTGCGGCGCGTCTTGACGCTCGCCGATTTGAGCTGACCACAGGCCGCAAAGATGTCGCGTCCGCGCGGGGTGCGCACCGGAGCGGAATAGCCGGCGGAAAAGACGATGTCGGAAAAGGCGGCGACCGCTGCCTCGGTCGAGCATTCGTAAGGTGCCCCGGGCCACGGATTGAACGGGATCAGGTTGACCTTGGCGGGGATGCCGGCAATCAGGCGCACGAGTTCGCGTGCATCGCCCGGGCTGTCATTGATGCCCTTCAGCATCACGTACTCGAACGTGATCCGCCGGGCATTGCTGGCGCCCGGGTAATTGCGGCAGGCGTCGAGCAGTTCAGAGATCGGATATTTGCGGTTCAGCGGCACCAGCCGATCGCGGATCTCGTCACGCACCGCATGCAGCGAAACCGCGAGGTTGACCGCGAGTTCGGCGCCGCAGCGGCGGATGACCGGCACCACCCCGGCCGTGGATAACGTGATCTTGCGCCGCGACAGCGCCAGACCCTCGGGATCCATCACGATCTTTGTCGCCGCCGCGACATTGTCATAGTTGTAGAGCGGCTCGCCCATCCCCATCAGCACGATGTTGGTCAGCTGACGGTCGTCCCGCGGTGAAGGCCATTCACCCAAAGCGTCACGCGCGATCATGATTTGCCCAACGATTTCCTGGGCATCGAGGTTCCGCACCAGGAGCTGAGTGCCGGTGTGGCAGAATGTGCAGTTCAGAGTGCAACCGACCTGTGACGATATGCACAAGGTGCCACGGTCTTGTTCGGGGATGTGGACAGTCTCGACCTCCTGCCCGTCAGCGAAGCGCAGCAGCCATTTGCGCGTCCCATCGAACGAGGCGAGACTGCGCGTCACCGCCGGGCGGCCAAGGTCATAACGCTCGGCAAGGCGGTCGCGAAACGACTTCGAGAGCGAGGTCATCTGCGCGAAATCGGTCGCACCGCGATGATAGATCCAGTGCCACAGCTGGCGCGCGCGAAACGGCTCAGCGCCAAACGCGGCCATTTCAGCGGTCAACTCGTCGCGGCCAAGCCCGACTAGGTTACGACGCGCATCGATCGCGGGGATTTCGCTCGGCATCATCTCGGCATATGGAAGCGAGCGGGTCGTCATGCCATGGCCGGATTATCGCTTGATGCCGCAGGCCTTGTCGATCAGCCCCAGAGTTTGGGCAAACCCCGATAAGGAATAAATGTCGGTGATCGCCGGCCCCTTCTGCGAGGTGGCTTTCAGGACCGCCTGTCGACCCTTGGCCATGGCATCGACGATCGAGCGGTCGAGCTCAGAGGTGCGCGACCACGCGGTATCCCCCTTGGTGAACAGATCGAAATGGGTGCCGTCCACTTCGAGCGAAGCATCGCTGCCATCTTTGAGCGGGGTGCCTTCGTCAAAGCTGACAACATTGGCGACATTTTCTTCGGGGCGATGGGTGACCATCGCCGCCGGTAATTTGCGCTTGAACCTTGATGGCAGGGTTTTTTGCGGGCCGCCGGCAAGGTAGCACACCCGTCCGGATCTCTCTTTGTACAGATAGGCGTTCCACACTCCCGTGCCGCCAAGCCGCTGTACCGCCGGTCCCGCCGCTACGTGTTTTGGCGGCAGGTGTTTGACATCCTTCTCTGCCGCCTGACCGGGTAGCGCCAGCGCCAGCAGAGAAACTGCCAAAACGCCGAGCCGACCGAGCCTGTATGTCGTCATGACCTTCCACAAATCGCAGCCAAACCGGGGAAGACGGCCAGCATGGGCCGTCGCCCGTTATAGCCTCATTCCCAGGCCGGCACAGGACCGCCCACGGAAAATTTTGTGACAGCAAAACGGAGGATTAGCTGCCCGTTTGTTTGACGGCCTGGGCCACGATGCCGGCCGCCGGCATCGAGCCCGGTCGAGAACCGCCGAGTCTGCGCGGCACATCCGGAGCAATTCTGGTGCAATTGCAACCGGGCGATGCGTGGAGATCGCCGGGCCGGGTGCATGGCTCTCCCCTCGGCTGGCGAAAGCGGGCAAAATAGATGGATGGACGAGATCACGATCCGCCCGGCGCGACCGGCCGACGCACACGGCATTGCCCGACTCGATGTCGAGACGTGGCGCACGACCTATGCCGGCCTGTTGTCGGCCGACTATCTGATCGGGCTTTCCGCGCGGCGCCGTGAATTCGGCTGGCGCATGGCGATCTTGCGCGAGCCTCGCGACGTGCGGGTGGCGGTCGACTTGGCCGGCACAGTCCAGGGTTTTGGCAGCTGCGGGCCCAGCCGCAGCGAGCGGCGATTTCCGGGCGAAGTCTTCACCCTGTATGTCGCCCCCGATCTGCAGAACCAGGGGATCGGCCGTCGGCTGCTGATCGCATTGTTCCGTCGTCTTGCCGCGTCGGGCCTTGACGCCGCAATCATCTGGGTCTTGCGCGACAATCCGGCGCGGTTTTTTTATGAACGGCTCGGCGGGCGGATCGTCAGCCAGAAGCCGATACCGGTCGGCGGCAGCCGGGTTGCAGCACTCGCTTACGGCTGGCCGGATCTGCCGGCCTTTCTCGCGGCGGTATCAAGCGAGGACAGCGGCCCCGAAAGCTGAATACCGAGCCGAGCCGATCGGGTGCATCGTCTCGAGCACCAGAGTTTCCCCTCGACCACGCGGAGCGGGGCGGGGCGCCACGCTTCTATCACTCCAGCGCAATCAACGCCGAGGAGCGAGGCGCCCGGGCAATCCTGGTCGGAAAATGCCCCACCAATCGGCTCGCTGTGTCGCGCAATACCTCTTGCCCGGGCAGCCAAAGCGCTCGGCTCGATCCCGAATCAGCGTAACCGCAAATAATGGACGCTGAACAATTCAGCGGGGTCGGTCCAGGTGTCGACCGGACGAAACCCGGCCCGCGCCGCGAGATCTCGGAATTCGCCCACCGAATATTTATAGGAATATTCGGTATGGATCAATTCGCCGGCGGCAAACCGGAAATATCGGCCGCCGATTTTTGCCTGTTGATCGGCGAGACTGCGTATGTAGATTTCAACCCGCCCTTGGCTCTCGCTGTAGAACGCGAAATGTTCGAACAGATCGAGATCGAGGTCGCCATCGAGTTCGCGGTTGATGCGTTCGAACAAATTGAGGTTAAACGCGGCGGTGACGCCGGCCCGGTCGTTGTAGGCGGCATCGAGGAGGCGCCGGTCCTTTTTCAAATCGACCCCGATCAGCATCTCCCCGCCCGATCCCAGGATCTGGGCGCAATTCGCCAGAAACCGTGCGGCGGCTTCCGGTTCAAAATTGCCGATTGTTGAGCCCGGGAAAAATCCGATCCGCTTGCCAGCGGGTCCGCGCAAAGCCGGCAGTGCAAACGGGCCGGTGTAATCGGCACATACCGCGATAATGGCCACCTCGGGAAAGTCTTCCGCCAGCGACGATGCCGCATCGCGCAAATGTTCTCGAGAGATGTCGACCGGCACGTACGCAACCGGCCGGTCGAGCGCTTGCAGCAGAATGCGTGCCTTGTGACTGGCACCGCTGCCAAACTCGATCATTCGCGAATGGGGCCCCATTTGCGCGGCGATTTCGTCGGCGTTTTCCTCAAGGATCAAGGTTTCGGTGCGGGTGGGGTAATATTCCGGCAGACGGCAAATCTGTTCGAACAATGCCGATCCGCGTTCGTCGTAAAAGAATTTGCACGGGATCGCCTTTTTCGCGCGGGCAAGCCCATGCAGCACGGCGTCCCTGAAACTTTCCTCGCCGGGGGCGAGATCATGAAAGGCAAAGCGTACATCATCCCGCATCAGCCATCCTCCGCGAGCCGCAACCCGGCGAAGGCCCAGCGCGCCGAGGGCGGAAAGAAATTGCGATAGGTTGCCCGCGCATGCCCGGCTGGGGTCACGGCGGCACCGCCGCGCAGCACCATCTGACTACACATGAACTTGCCGTTATATTCGCCGATGGCTCCTGCGGCCGCGCGAAAGCGCGGATAAGGGATATAGGGGCTCGCCGTCCATTCCCAAACATCACCGAACATCTGGCGCAGCCGAACGGTGGCTCCCGGCTCGGCCGCTGCTGCGGCAGCGGCACAGGGGTGGAACAGGCCGCGATCGGCAAAATTCCCTGCAACCGGAATACCTTCGGCGGCGAATTCCCACTCCGCTTCGGTCGGCAGCCGGTGGCCCACCCATTTGGCATAGGCATCGGCCTCGAAAAAGCTGAGATGGCAGACCGGTTCGGCCGGGTTCAGCCGCCGCAAGCCGCCAAGCGTAAAGATCGACCAAACCCCATCCTGACGGCGCCAGTAGAGCGGCGCCTCCCAGTCTTCGGCGCGCACCGTCGCCCAGCCGTCGGACAGCCAGAATTCAGGCCGGCGGTAGCCACCCGCTTCGACAAATTCCAGATATTCAGCGCAGGTTACCGGGTGCGTCGCAAGGCGAAAGGGATCGAGCCAGACCTTGTGCCGAGGCGTCTCGTTGTCGAAAGCGAAACCGTTGCCATCATGGCCGATCTCAATGAGTCCGCCGGCAAAATCAACCCAGGCGCGCGGCGCCGCCGGTGCCGCGATCTGCGGCTGCGGCGCCTGAAACGCCGGCAATAGCGGGTTGATCGAGAAGACGTGTTTGATGTCCATCAGGATCAGCTCTTGATGCTGCTGCTCGTGGTGCAGCCCCAGTTCGACCAGCGGGGCCGCCTCCCGCCACGCCGACTCGGCAGCGTGCTCGATAAAGCGTGCGATCGCGTTGCCGACATGATCACGATAGGCACCGACAACATCGACCGAGGGGCGAGACAGCAGACCGCGCTCGGGCCGCGGATGGCGCGGGCCCGCCGCCTCGTAATAGGAATTGAATAAGTACGCAAAGGCGGGATCAAACATCCGGTAATCAGAATCAAAGCGGCGCAGGATAAAGGTCTCGAAAAACCAGCTGGTGTGCGCCAGATGCCACTTTGTCGGACTGACATCGGCCATCGACTGGATTGACTGGTCCTCCGGCGTCAGGTTTACCGCCAGCGCCTCGCTGTCGTGCCGTACCGCTTCAAAGCGGCCGATAGCAACCTGGCGATCCGGACAGCCTTCTCGTTGTTCCGCAGTGTTGTCGAACACGGTCGCCCCCAAGAGGATTGTGTTGCGGTCAACGCTCCTTATGACCGTTTGTTTCGAGTGTCGAGATAGCGTCGGCGTAAATGGCGTTTAAAGCTCGCCGTGCCGAGCGGCTGACCGGTCGCGCTTTCGACCAGTTCGGCGGTCGACATCGAAGACCCCTGGTCATGCACCCGTTCGCGCAGCCACGCGAAAAGCGGTTTGAAATCACCGCCAGCGATCAATTCGCCGAGTTCGGGGATTGCCTCGTTCGCCGCTTCGAACATCTGCGCGGCGATCATCGCACCCAAAGTGTAAGTCGGAAAATACCCCCACGAGCCGTCGAACCAGTGGATGTCTTGCAGGCAGCCATCGCGATCGGTGTCGGGGGCGATGCCGAGCAACTCACGCAACCCCTCGCCCCAGGCCTGCGGCAAATCCCTGATCGCCAAATCGCCCGCCAGCATCGCCTGTTCAAGCCGGTAGCGCAGGATGACATGCGCCGGGTAGGTGACCTCATCGGCATCGACGCGGATCAGGCTACGCCGAACGCGGATCTGCCGGCGATAGAGCACTTCCGGCTCCCATCCGGGCCCTTCCCCGGCAAAGACCTGGCGCAGCTTTGGCGCGGCGAATTTCATAAAGGCGAGGCTGCGGCAGACCTGCATTTCGAGCAGCAGCGACTGGCTCTCGTGGATCGCCATGCCGCGCGCCGCTCCGACCGGCTGCAAGCGCCACTGTTGCGGCAGGTTGCGTTTATAAAGCGCGTGGCCGGTTTCATGCAGCACGCCCATCAGCGCTTTGGTAAAATCGCGCTCGTCATAGCGGGTCGTGATGCGCACGTCATCGGGAGCACCGCTGCAGAACGGGTGTGCGCTGACATCGAGCCGGCCATGCGCAAAGTCGAAACCGACCGCTTCCATCAGCAGCGTCGCCGCTTGACGCTGCGCTGCGAGCGGAAACGGACCGGGCGGGTCGACGGGCGGCGGCAGCGCGGCCTGGCGATCGATAACCGCTGCGATCAGGTCGGGCAGAACCGCGGCGAGTTCGCCGAACAGGCGATCGATCATCGCCACCGAGCCGCCCGGCTCATAGCGGTCGAGAAGCGCCTCGAAGGGGGTTACGCCAAATCGTTCGGCCTTGATCTGAGCGACTTGCCGCTGCAGGCGCAGCATCTCTTCGAGCAACGGCCGGACCGCCGCAAAGTCGTCAGCCGGTCGCGCTCTGCGCCATACCGTCTCGCATTCGGATGATATGCGCGCCACCGCTTCGACGAGATCTCCCGCGAGTGCCGCCGCATGGCCGTGGCGCCGGCGCATCTCGCGC
>DATJLK010000161.1:0-2723 GCA_035509615.1 Allostellaceae bacterium
TTTGCGGGTTGCGCATGCGGGGCGCTGTCGGTGCCGAGAAAAAAGCGCCGGTCGCCGGAGGTCGCGGCGCGGCGCAGCGCGTGGCGATGCTTTTCCCGCTTGGCGATCGGCAGACAGTAGAGATGCGGCCGGATTCCGCCGGCAAACAGCGCGTTGCGGCTGATCTGCAGGTGATGCGCGGTGATCGTCGCCGCGAGGTTGGCGCTGACGGAACGCACGTAATCGACCGCCTCTTCGGTGGTGATGTGTTCGAGCACGATCTTGAGTTCGGGCAGGCGGCGGCGCAGTGGATCGAGCACCGCGTCGATGAAAACCGCCTCGCGGTCGAAGATGTCGATTTCGGGGTCGGTGACCTCGCCGTGGACCAGGAGCGGCATGCCGATCTCGGCCATGCGCTCCAGCACCGGCTGCACCGCAGCGATGTTCGACACGCCGGAAGCCGAGTTCGTCGTCGCATGCGCCGGGTATAGCTTGACCGCGGCGAACACGCCCTCGGCAAAGCCGCGCGCGATCTCGTCCGGGTCGGCAGCATCGGTGAGATAATATGTCATCAACGGCGCGAAACCACTATCGAGTGGCAGTACCGCCAGAATGCGCCGGCGGTAGGCCGCGGCCGCGGCGATCGTCGTTATTGGCGGTACCAAGTTCGGCATCACAATTGCCCGACCGAACTGCCCGGCGGTATAGCTCAGCACCTGTGCAAGCATCGCGCCGTCGCGCAGATGGACGTGCCAGTCATCCGGCCGGAGCAGGGTGATGCTTGCGATATCTGATGCCATTTCGGCTCCAATAACTCAGTCGGCATCCGGGCAAAGCCCCGACCTGCATTGATCACGGCATCAAACGATGACATATTTTATGCGGGATTGCGAGGGCAGGGCGGAGCATGCGGACGACCGTTGCACTCGATGACGAGCTGTTGGCAAAAGCCGAGGAATATACCGGGATTCGCGAAAAATCGGCGCTGATCCGTGAGGCGCTGAGGGCGTTGATCGCGCGTGAATCCGCCCATCGACTGGCGCTGCTCGGTGGCAGCGAACCCGATCTCGCCGCCATCCCGCGCCGGCGGATAAAAGCCAAGTGATCCTCGTCGATACTTCGGTGTGGATCGCGCATTTACGCGTCGGCGACGAACGGCTGATCTCGCTGCTTGATGCCGGCGATGTGCTTGGGCACCCGTTTGTCATTGGCGAGCTGGCGCTAGGCAATCTGCGGCAACGCAATACCGTCTTGAGCGGCTTGCAAGATCTGCCGCAAGCGGCCAGCGCCTCGCATGCAGAGGTGCTCCATTTCATCGCGTGTGAAGGTCTGTTCGGTCGCGGCATCGGCTATGTCGACGCTCATCTGCTGGCGTCCGCGCGGCTCACGGCAACTGCCAGATTGTGGACACGCGACCGCCGCCTGCAAGCTGCCGCGGTTCGGCTCGGCTTGGCCGCCAACCTGCCGCAGTGACCAGGCCGCGAGGCGGGGCCGTCCGCCGTCCCGGCAGCGCATCGCAGTTGCATGGGCTTTGCACCACCGCTGGTCTTTTACCCCGCTTTGGCTTCATCCGGCTGTCCACGCAGACAAAGGAGACAAACCGGCCTTATCCGGATCGCCGGATCGCCGGATCGCCGGGTCGGCCGCCGCGTTTGTCGGATCGGCGGTATTCCGGGTGGCGTGCGGCTCATGGTAACCGGATACCACGCCACCATATCAGGATCAGGATAAGCGGCGCGGGCGAAGTGGCCATGACCTGCCGATGAAACCGGCGGCGGCCGAGGACCCAAGCCCGCGATTGATGGCGGATTTCGGAGGGAGAGATGACCGGGTGCATCGTCGGGTGGGCGCACAGCAAGTTTGGCAAGCATGAAGGCCGGGACATCGAATCCCTGATTGTCGAGGTGGCCGGGGCGGCGCTTGCCGATGCCGGCGTCGCCGCCGCCGATATCGACACCGTCTATCTCGGCACGATGAACGGTGGCTTTGTGCGCCAGGAATTTCCCGCCTCGCTTGTCTTTCAGGCCGATCCCGGCTTTCGCTTCAAGCCGGCAACACGCGTCGAAGACGCCTGCGCCACCGGCTCGGCCGCGATCCATCAGGGGCTGAATGCGATCGCTGCCGGCAAGGCCCGGCTTGCGCTGGTTGTCGGCGTCGAAAAGATGAGCGAGGTCGGCGGCGCCCAGGTCGGCGACATCCTGCTCGGCGCCAGCTATCGCAAGGAGGAAGACGCCATCGAAGGCGGGTTTGCCGGGATCTTCGGGCAGATCGCGCACAGTTATTTCCAGCGTTATGGCGACCAGTCCGACGCGCTGGCGCGGATCGCCGCAAAAAATCACAAGAACGGCGTCGCCAATCCGCTGGCGCAGATGCAAAAAGATTTGGGCTACGAATTCTGCCGCACGGTGTCGGACAAGAACCCGATCGTCGCCGGCCCCCTCAAGCGCACCGACTGCTCGCTGGTGTCGGATGGTGCGGCTGCGCTCGTACTGGCCGACACCGCGACCGCTCTCAGCTTGTCGAAGGCGGTGATTTTTCGCGCCGCCGAGCAGGTCAACGATTTTCTGCCGATGAGCCGGCGCGACGTGATCGCGTTCGAGGGACCGGCGCTCGCCTGGCGCCGGGCATTGACCGAGGCGCGCCTGGCGCTCGACGATCTCGACCTCGTCGAGACCCATGACTGCTTCACGATCGCCGAACTGATCGAGTACGAGGCGATGGGGCTTACGCCGAAAGGGGAGGGC
>DATJLK010000162.1:0-6603 GCA_035509615.1 Allostellaceae bacterium
AGACGCTCATATGCGGATAGAGCGCGTAGTTTTGGAACACCATCGCGATGTCGCGATCCATCGGCGGCAGATCGTTAATAACCTTGTCGTCGATCAGGATGCGCCCCGACGAGATCGACTCGAGCCCCGCCACCATTCGCAGCGTCGTGGTCTTGCCGCAGCCCGATGGCCCGACCAGCACGATGAATTCCTTGTCGTGGATCGACAAATTGACGTCGCGCACGGCGTAGACTTCGTCGAAATTCTTGTTCAGGCCCTGCAGGGCGACTTCGGCCATTATACTCTCTTCGACAATTTCCGCGGTGGTGGTTTGCCGCTCTCGAGTTTTCTCACAATTCGAGAGGTCATTGCGAGGGCGCGTCGCGCGACGATGCAATCTCGACGAAAACGGCCACCGCAATAACAGTGCTCTGCTGCGCTCGCAATGCCATCTCCATTGGCTGGTCCATCCGGGGCAACGATCTGTCTAACCCTTGACCGAGCCGGTCACGCTGGCGACGTAGTGCTCGACAAAGAACGAATAGACAAACGCGACCGGGATCGACCCGAGCAAGGCGCCGGCCATCAGTTCACCCCAGTAAAACACGTCGCCCCGGATCAGCTCAGAGGTCACGCCGACCGGCACGGTTTTTTGCTCGGGCGAGGACAGAAAGACCAGCGCATAAAGGAACTCGTTCCACGACAGGGTGAAAGCAAATATGCCGGCTGACAAAATCCCCGGAAGCGCAATCGGGAAGATGATGAACAGCATCGCCTTCCAGCGCGTCGCGCCATCGATGCGGGCGCATTCCTCCAATTCCTTGGGGATGGATTTGAAATAGCCCATCATCAGCCAAGTACAAAACGGGATCAGAAAGGTTGGGTAGGTCAGGATCAGCGCCCATGGCGAGTCGCCAAGGCGAAAGTTGCGAATGATGTCGGCGAGCGGGATAAACAGCAGGGTCTGCGGCACCAGATAGGTGATAAAGATCCCGGTGCCAAGCGCACCGGCAAACGGAAACTTCAGACGCGACAGGGCGTACCCGGCCAACAGCCCGCAGAACAGCGAAATCGCGGTCGCCGACAAGGCGATGATCATCGTGTTCAACAGCCAGGTCGTAAACAGGGTCTGGGTTAAGAGATCAGTGATGTGCTGGAGCGTCGGATGCGTCGTCCAGAATGGAGCGTAATTCGGCGCGTTCCACGGCCGGTAGAGTTCGCTGTCCGGCCGGATGGTGGTGATCACCATCCAGTAGAACGGGAACAGGAGCCCGACAATAAACGCGGTTAGCGGGATGTAAAAGAACACCCAACGTCGCCACAGGGCACCTTCGATCATGGCTCAGTGGGTCTCCGCCCGGCGGATGTAGAACAACTGGACGATGACGACGAGCAGCAGCACCGGGAAGACCGCGAGCGAGATTGTCGCCCCCTGGCTCAACAGCCCGGTGCCGATGCCGATCTGATAGGCATAGGTCGCAAATAATTGCGTGGCGTTGGCTGGTCCGCCGCCGGTCAACACATAAACGAGCTGGAAATCGGCAAAGGTCTGGATGACCGAAAACAACATGACCACCAACGTGACCGGCAACAGCAACGGCCAGGTCACATGGCGAAAGCGCTGCCAGGCCCGCGCCCCGTCGATGGCCGCGGCTTCGTGCAATTCGGGGCTGATCGTCTGCAGACCGGCAAGCAGGCTGATTGCGAAAAACGGAACGCCACGCCAAACATTGACGATGATCACCGAAATCAGTGCCAGGTCAGGATCGCCCAGCCAGTTGATGCGGTGGTCGATCAGCCCGATCCGGAACAACCCCCAATTGATCACGCTGAAGGTCGGATCGAACATCCATTTCCAGGCGAGGGTCGACAACACCGTCGGGATGATGAACGGCAGCAGGATAAAGGCGCGGGTGAACGCCTTGCCCCTGAAGTTGTTGTTGAGCAATACGGCCAGCCACAAACCGAGGGCGAGTTTTACGACAGTTGCTGCCGCCGTATAGACGCAGGTGTTCCATACCGCGACGCGAAAGATGCCGTCATGCCAGACATCGATAAAATTCTGCAGCCCGACAAAATGACCCGGCACCCCGACCCTGGTGTCGGTCACCGACAGCATGATGCCCTTGACAAACGGGTAGGCGATAAAAAGACCGAGCAGCACCACCGTCGGCAGCAGCAGCAGCATCGCCAGCCAGCGCTCGTCTTCGAGCAACCGGGTGATGGGTCCGCGCCGCGGGGTGCCGACATAGGCCCGGGAGGTCGAGGCTGCAATCAGCGACATGGCAACCTCCTTTCAGTAGGGTCGAGAGCGGCGAGAAATGGCGGCGGGGGTCACGTATAGACCTTGACCAGCTCATCATGCGCCCATTTGACCGAGTCCTCGGGTTTCATGCCCTGCACCGCCTTGGCGTACATGTCGACGATGATGTACTTGGTCTGGACTTCGGCGGCTTTCTGGCTCGGCGGCCCGGCGTAACCCATCAACCGCCCGGCAGCCGGCAGATATTTGAACGGTTCCATCACCGGGTCGATATTCCATACCGGGTCGTTCTCCCACACTTTGGTGGCGCCGTCGGTGTAGCCCTGCTGCGAAGTGAACCATTCCTCGAACACTGGCTTGGTATGGATCCACCGCAGGAAGTCCTCGGCCGCCTTCTTGTTTGGCGAATAGCCCATGACCATGTCGATGAACGGGCCGGGCAGGTTGAAGTGCCCGCCGGCGCCGGTGCCGAGCGGCGCGTGCAAAATGTCGTCCTTCATCGGCGTGCCCTTGTCGGTCAGATAGGTGTCGGGCCGCTTTTTCGCTTCCAGATAGATCGAGGCGCCGTTGTTGGTCGCGGCGATGGTGCCGGAAAGAAAGGCGCGGTTGTTGCTCGTATCATCCCAGGCGAGACCGCCCGGATCGCAGCAATCATTCCAGAAGGCGACAGCGAATTTAACCGACTCGACGGTCTCCTTGCTGTTCAGCGCAACCGTCTTGCCGTCGGCCTCGACCTCCTTGCCGCCCCACGACCATAGAAAGGGATACCAGAAGCCGGGCGCGTCGCCAAAGGTGTGGCCGAGCGTCTGCCCGATCGGATGGCCGGCGGCCTTCAGTTTCTTGCCGGCGTCGTGCCATTGATCCCAGGTCACCGGGAATTTTGGATAGCCGGCCTCGGCCAGCCAGGATTTACGATAGCAGACGAGCCCGCCACCGACCGCCCAGGGTACGCCGATCCATTTGCCCTGATAAGTGCCGACACTCTTGCAGATATCGTAATAGCCGCCTTGCTGCTTGCCGATCTCCTCGGCGACGTCGCTGACATCTGCCAGGCTGGTGGCGTAGAGCTGCGGCCAGTTGTTAAGCGCCATGATGATGTCCGGACCGCTGCCGGACTGGATCGATGAGGTGACGCGCGCCTGGATGTCGTTGGCGTTGATCGTCTCGAACTGGATCTTGATGCCGAGGGTCTTCTCTGCCTCGGGCAGGATCTTGTTGCGCAGCAGCTGATCGGAGGCGGGCACGAAATCGGACCAGCGGACCCAATGCAGGCTCGTTCCCTGAGCAAAAGCCGGCGCGCGCCCGGCGGCAAGGATGCCGGCCAGACCACCCGAGGCGGCCATCGCGGCGCCGGACAGCTGCAACAGCCTGCGCCGATCGATACGAGCCATTCGCGTTCCCCCCTGACGATCGATTCTAGCTTGCTGCGATGGTGTTTAGAGCCAACCGCGGCGCGCCGCAAGGCGGTTTGCCGGCAATCGGCTTGTCGGCGCGGCGCTGGTGCGATAAGGGTCGGGCGCGCGACAAGCTGACATCAAACGGAGGGGCGAATGAGCGGGGTCAAGGGAATCACCGTCCTCGGCATCTGCGGCAGCCTGCGCACGGCCTCGTTTAATATGGCGGCATTGCGGACTGCGCTCGAATTGCGACCGTCGGGAATGACAATCGAAATCGCCGATATTTCGACTATTCCGCTCTATAACGAGGATGTCCGGGCCCAGGGATTTCCACCCGCTGTCGAAACCTTGCGGCGACAAATCAAGGCCGCCGATGCACTGCTGTTTGCCTGCCCCGAATACAATTATTCGATGTCGGGAGTGTTGAAAAACGCGATCGACTGGGCGTCGCGTCCGCCCGATCAGCCTTTCGCCGGCAAGCCGGCGGCGATCATCGGCGCCGCGGCAGGGATGGCGGGAAGCGCACGCGCACAAGGCGACCTGCGCCGCAGCTGTGTCTTTCTCGACATGCATCCGATCAACAAGCCCGAAGTGCTGATCGGGCAGGCGCAGACCAAGTTCGACGCCGCGGGCCGGCTCACCGATGAGTTGGCGCGGGGATTTATCCGCGACATGCTGGTGGCGCTCGACAGCTGGACCCGACTGATCGGCCGCAAGAGCTGAAGTGGAGCGGCCGACCGGTCACAGGAGGAAACCGATGGACCTCGACTTCACCGGCAAGGTTGCCGTGATCACTGGTGCGGGCAACGGGATCGGCCGTGCCGCAGCTCTTGCCTTTGGCCAGAGCGGCGCCAAGGTCGTCGTCGTCGACCGCGATGCAGCGGCCGGCGAGGCGACGGCTGGGATCATCCGCCGGCAGAATGGCGACGCCCGCTTTGTCGCTGCCGATGTGACCAGATCGACCGATGTGCAGAACTATGTCAAATCGGCGCTGGAGGCTTACGGGGCGATCGATTGCTTTTTCAACAACGCTGGCGTCGAAGGCAAATGGGCATATACCGCTGAATACGACGAAGACATGTTTGACACGGTGATCGGGATCAATGTCAAAGGGGTCTTCCTCGGTCTGCGCCATGTCCTACCGGTCATGATCAGCCAAAAGCGGGGGGCGATCGTCAATACCGCCTCGGTGGCCGGGCTGGTGGCGACTCCGGGCATGCCGGCCTATGTCGCCTCAAAGCATGCGGTGATCGGGCTGACCAAGACGGCCGCCGGCGAGGTTGCCCGCCAAGGCATCCGTGTCAACGCTGTCTGCCCCGGGCCGGTCGATACGCGGATGATCCACTCACTCGAAGCACAGCTGAACCCGGCCGATCCAGGCAGTGTCAGCCGGCGCTACCAGTCGGCCATCCCGATCGGCCGTTACGTGACCTGCGAGGAGATTGCCCACACCGTGCTGTTTCTGTGCTCCGATCTCGCCGCCGCGATTACCGGTGCCCAATATGTTGTTGATGGCGGCCGCACCGCTGTCGGCGGCGCCGTCACGCAGGCAATGCAAAACTGAGTAATCGCACCCGCGACGCTCTGGAAGCGGGCTGGAGGCTGGGCTATCCTTTGGAGCGATGCGGCGGGCACGCATGGCTGCCGCAAAAGGGGAAAGATGAGCGACCTGCGCACCCTGGCGATCGATATCGGCGGCAGCGGGATCAAAGCCGCTTTGCTCGACGAAAACGGCCATGTCGTCAGCGACCGGGAGCGCGTGCCGACCCCGGCCAGGCCGATCGCCCCGGACGCATTGCTGCATGCGATCGACGAGGCCATCGCACCGCTTGGTGCCTTCGACCGTGCCTCGGTCGGTTTTCCCGGCTATGTGCGGGACGGCCGGGTGGTGACCGCACCCAATCTCGGCACCGAGACATTGGGCGGCTTTGACCTGCAACAGGCGCTGAGCGACCATTGGGGCAAGCCCGTCCGGGTTCTGAACGACGCCGATGTCCAGGGTTTTGGTGCGATCACCGGCGAGGGCATCGAGATGATCCTGACCCTGGGGACCGGCGCCGGCACTGCGATCTTTCGCGATGGCGAGGTCATGCCGCATCTCGAACTGGCCCATCATCCGATCAGCGGCAAGAAAACCTATGATGAATATGTTGGCAACAACGCCCGCCGAAAGAAAGGCAAGAAAGCATGGAACAAGCGGGTCGCCAAGGTAATCGATGTACTGCGCGTCGTCGTCCGCTTTGACCATCTCTATATCGGCGGCGGCAATGCCAAGGATGTGAATTTTCCGCTGCCGCATGACGTATCGGTCGTACCAAACACCGATGGACTGACCGGCGGGATCGAGCTGTGGCGCGAGATGCCGGTACATATCGCTGCCGGCACTGGTGCCGTGAGCGTGCCTGCTGGCGAGACCACCGCGCCGCCGCTCGATCCGGCCGCGGGCCGCAACCGTTCCGATGATGCGCCTCACTCCGACGATCTTTCTCCGCGTCACGAAGCGCCGCCGTCCGGCGAAACACTCGCCTAGCGCCGATCCTCCATCCCCGCTTACATCGAGAGGCGCGTGATGCGGCAAGCCGCCGCGATACTGGTGGTCACGATGCTCGCCGGCTGCGCGGCGGCGCCCGGGTCCGCCCCGCCACGCGTGACGCCGACCGGCCTGCCCCCGACGACCGAGCATATCCCACCCTTTGCTCGCGATCCCTATGAGCCGTTCTCGCGCGAGGCGGCAGTGCAGATCGCGCTCGGCGAATGGCGCGCGTTCCGCCAGCCGGTATCCTATCCCAATGTCGAACCGCCGGAGGACGAGGAGCGCGAAGAGGGGTTGTGGCAGCGGGTCGGCGTCTATTGGTGGCTGGGTCTCGACCCGAGCTTTCCCGAGAGCCGCTGGACCGGCATCCACGATCAGTACGGGCAAGTCTTCCCGGCAGGTCGCGACGGGTTCTACGCCTGGTCCGCCGC
>DATJLK010000163.1:0-15126 GCA_035509615.1 Allostellaceae bacterium
TCGGCGAAAATCTGCTGACCGCTCACCGACAACATGAAGAGTGCGAAATAGGATGTCCGCGGCGCGGCATTCTTCAGCACCGCCAGACCGTATTCAGGTCCGGTCGCAATCGCCTTCGGCACGGCCGCAACCTGCAGTGCCGGCATCTGCGCGAGCAGCCGTTTGGCGCCGCTGCAATAGCCGATGAAGAGATCGACATGACCGGCGACGAACGCGGCGATAGCGGGATCCTTGCCGCCGACCGGGGCATTGTTGGTCGGGCCGCCGACGATCTGCTGCGCCTTTTTATCGAGAGTGGCATAGGCGCCCGGGTGCAATGCATCGACCTTGTGAAACATCGCCCAGGTGTAATCGCCGGCGGGATCGGCCTTTGGCGTCGAGGTGCCGAGCTTGACCGCGGGATCGAGCAACCGGTCGACAAAGTTTGCCGTCGTCAGCCCGATCCGCGGCGGCGCGAACCCGCACAGCCCGTTTCGGGTGAACATTGCGACCCGAGTCGCAAGCCCCTCCCGCAACAGGGCTAGCGGATGGCCGATATCGGCAGAGGCAAACAAATCGGCGCGGCCGCCTTTTTCGATGCGCTGGCGCAAAATCCCGGACGGGCCGAAATCGGCGACGACTTCGGTTCCGGTGGTTTTCCGGTACTGATTGCCGATGTCGCCCAGCGCCTCGCGCAGACTGCCGGCAGCGAGCACATGCAGTTGTTGCGCTTTCGACATGTCGATCACGGCAAAAAGGCAGAACGTCGCAACGAGCAGGGTGCGCGAAGCCCGCAATGATCAGTCCTCCGCACCGGGAGCGGTGTTTTTCAGCGCCGCGCAAAACGGCGCCAGGCCGGCGCTGCGCAGCGGCATAAACGGCTTGCCGGCTTGCTGACAAAGTCGCTTGACCAGCGACATCGCGGCGTGGCTGACGCAGTCGACCGGAAACAGGATCGCGTCGGCGCGGCTGACCAGACCCGGCAACAGCCCGCCGCGCTCTTCGAGCCCGCCGTCATGGTGCAGGAACATCGCGCCAAAGCGCTCGGCGAGGGCGCGCAAATGGCCGATCTGCGCCGGTCGACCGCCGACATAAAGGATCGTCAGGTTGAGCGGGCTGGGGTTGAGCGGGGCATGCTTTTCGGGCGGCACCTCGACAGCACCGGCGAGGCTGGTTTCGAGCGCCTCGATCTCGCCGCGAAGAGCCATTTCCCGCTGCTCGGCGGCGGCGCGCGCTTCCCGCTCGGCGTTCAACCTCCGGCGGGCGTCGCCGAGTTGATGCTCGATCCGGCCGCGGCGGCTTTCGGATCGCGCCAGCCGGCTTTTGAGATCGGCGGCAACGGCGGTCCATCCTGCACCCTGCGCGGTCTCGACCGCGTCAACCTGACGGGTCTGTCCGATGCTCGCCTCCAGCGCCCGCCTCAGCTCGCGGATCGTCGCGTCGCGCGCGACGATCGCGTCGCGCAGCAGCTGCTGTTGCCGCTGCACCTTGGCCTGCAGTTCGGCGTTTTCGGCCTCCAACTGATGCAGCCGCCGGATGTCGGCGCGGTTTGCCGCCCCCACCAGATGCGACAGCATGTGCACTTCGGCGAAGATCTCGCGCGCCAGCGCGTCGGTGGTCGCCGGATGGGTCAGTGCGGCCCAGTAGGCGCCCGGGATCTCGCCGCGCTGGACCGCCTCCTGCCACAGCGCACGAACCTCGATCGGGGTTTTCACACGAGCGAACTGATCGACCGTGACGCGGTGCCGCCGCTCGAGCGCTTTTTGCAACAATCTGGCACCGTCATGCCGCTTGCCGGCAAGCAATACCGCGCTCGCATGCAAATCATGCTCGCTGGTGGCGTCGGTTTCCTTTAGCCCGAGCTTGCCGAGAGCCTGGCGCAGCTCGGCATTGGTCAAACATGTGCCGATGATCGAGCAATGCAGGTTGCTGTCGAATTCCCAGATCTTGCGCCGGCCATGCGGTGATGGCGGCGCCAATAATTGCTGCACGCGCGAGGCGACCTCGTGCTCGGCGAGTTGCGGCATCGGCTTCGGCTTGAACGGCAGCGCGGCAGGCGCCGCACTTGGTAGGCCGGGCAGATTGAGCACCGCGCTGTTGCCGGTGAGATCCAAAGCGATCTGCTGAGACATTTCCGAGCCGGTCAGGAACCGCGTAATTTCCGTATGGATATAACGATCCTCGCAGAGATCGGTGCCGCGCGCAAGAAAAGGATTAGCGTGGCCAGACGCGGATGGCGTAGGGATCGATGTCGAGGCGGCAAGGCTGGCCATCGGTCGGCTGGCCATCGGTCCCGCTCGCGCCAGACCACGGGCTATCACCCCCGTTTTCGTCGGTCCCGCTCGCGCCAGTCCCAGTCCCGCTCGCGCCAGTCCCGCTCGCGCCAGTCCGGGGGGCGCCGTTCCACGCGTCGGCGGTCCAGTCGGGGCGGCTTTGCCAGCAGGTGATGACGGCGTCGCCGAGGCGAAGCTCGATCCGGCAGCCATGGCCCAGCGGCACGACGCCGGCGATGCGGCCGCGGTAGCGGCCATTGCCGCAGATCCGGACGCCATTTGGCGCGATCGCCCAGCCGACCCGGTAATTGAGCGGCAGGGGCGGCCCGGCGGTGTCGAGCACCACACCCGCGCCGATCGCGATCCGATGCTCGCCGATCGCCACCCCTTCGGCCGGGTTCTCGGTTCCGAGCAGGCCGGCGACGATTTCCCCGGCCGGCCGGGCGAACACCTCCGCGGTCGGGCCCGACTGCAGCACCCGGCCATCGGCGAGCACGAGGAGCTCGTCGGCAAGCAGCGCCGCTTCGTCGGGATCGTGGGTGACGAGGATTGTCGTCGCCCCGATCTCGCGCTGCAAATCGCGCAGTTCCGACCGCAGCCGCGCCCGCAGCGGCGCATCGAGCGCCGAAAACGGTTCATCGAGCAATAAGAGGCGGGCCGGGCGCACCAGGGCTCGCGCCAGGGCGACGCGCTGCTGCTGGCCAAGCGACAATTCCGCCGGATAGCGCTGTTCGAGACCGGCAAGACCGAGCCGCTCGATCCAGCGCCGGGCAGTGGCGGGGTCGGCGTCGCGCGCAAATCCCAGCTGCGCCGCCGCCGTCAGATGCGGAAAGAGACCGTAATTCTGCGGGACATAACCGACCCCCCGCGCGGCCGCCGCAAGACCGGTTAATTCCTCGCCGGCAACCCAGACCTCCGCCCGCTCGGCCGGTTCGAGACCGGCGATCAGCCGCAGGGTCAGCGACTTTCCCGAGCCGGAGGGGCCGAGAATCGCCAGCCGCCGCGAGCGCGGCGCCCAATCGAGCGCCAGTCGAAAATCGCCGAGGCGCTTTGACAGGTGCAACCGCAGTCCCGGCCGGTCCGCCATCGCTACCGGCGGTGCGCGGGGCGAACCGAGGGCGGCGAGCGGCAATCGCCACAAACCCGTGGCCGCGATCGCCCGCCGGGCCGCCCGGCGCGGCCGGCGGGCCAGGGTTTGGCTCAGCACCAGCGCCAATCCCGCGAGCACCAGGGTGGGCAGCAGGATCGGCAGCATCGCCGGCAGGCCCTGCGCGCCAAACGCGACATAGGTATAAACCGGCAGCGAATAGGGGTGATAAGCCACCATCACGGTCGCGCCAAACTCGCCAAAAGCGCGCAGCCACGACAGCAGCAGCCCGGCAGCGATTGCCGGCCGGGCGATCGGCAGGCTGATCCGGAAAAACGTCTCAAGCGGCCCGCGGCCGAGGGTGGCAGCAACCCCTTCGAGCCCGACATCGATCGCGGCAAACGCCGATCGCGCCGCGATGATCAAAAACGGGGCGGCGACAAAGACTTCGGCGAGCACGATGCCGACAAACGAATCCGTCAGGGCGGCGCCAAACCCATGACCCAGCCAGCCGTCATAGCCGATCACAAACAACAGCAGGATGCCGCTCGTCAGCGGCGGCAAGGCCAGCGGCAGCTGGACCACAAACCCGATGATCGCCGTCGCGCGCCGCGGCAGCCGGGCCAGCAGATAACCGAGCGGGATGCCGCCGAGCGCGATGATCGCGGTCGCCGCCGTCGCACTGGCGAGCGAGATGGCGCCGGCACGGCCAAGTGCCGCGATATCGACCGTGCGCCAGTCGGCAAACCAGACCTGCCCGATGCCGGCCGCCAGCGGTGCGGCAAGATAGATCGCCAACAGGCCGGCAAGCCACGGCAGCGGCGCCGCGACCCGCCCGTTCACCGGTTCTGGTCGACGATCGCCCGGATCGGCGCCGGCACCGCGGTCATGGTGCCGGCAAGTACCGGCTTTGTGACCTCGAGCCCGTTGGCGGTCATCACCGTCCGGCTCTGCGGACCGAGCAGAAACGTCACAAAGTCGACCGCACCCGGCGGGTTGGCGGCGCCGGCCAGCACCGTCGCGGTGTAGACCGCCTTTGGCGTGATCGACGCCGGCAGGCTCAGCCGCGGGATCTGGGCGCTGGCAGTCTCGGTCGAGTAAAAAAAGCCGACATCGAGCTGGCTCGACTGCAGCCGCCCGATCAGGGTCTCTTCGGGCAGCACCTGCGCCGGGTTCTCGGCCTCCCCGAGCACCCGCTGCGCCAGGTCGGCAACCTTGTAATAGGTCGCCGCCCGGTTGATCAGCGCCACCGTCAGCGCCCCCTTCGGATCGAGCTTGGGATCGGTGCGGCCGATCCGGATCCCCGGCTCCATCAGCACCTGATACCACGGCTTTGATTTGAAATCGGCGGCAAACCGGCTCGTTGGGTTGTAGCCGAGGACCAGCGGCGACTGGGCAAAACTGACATACCAGCTGACCCAATTGCCGTTCTGCCCGCCGGTCAGCGCGCTGTTCACCCGCGGATTGGCGCTGATAAAGACATCGCCCCGACGCAGCCGGCCCTTGATCTGGTTGGCCAGCAGCGTGGAGCCGCCGGCATAGCCCTGAAACCGATCGCCGCTTGCCTGTTCAAAGGCCGGGCCGATCCCGTGCTCCATCAGGTTCACCAGCGAGCCGGCATAGAGCACGCTGACGCTGCCGGCGGCGCGCGCCAGCGCCGCCGCGGCGATCCACCCGAGCGCGACAACCGCTATCGCCAGACCCAGCCACCGGCGATGGCGCGGTCGGGCCCGGTCAAAACCTGTCGCCACCCCAACCTCGTCGCGACCAACCGTTCGAACCATGCTCACCTCTCTGCGGCTGGCCAACGTCATATCCCAAGAAATATCTCGCCGGAAGAAAAAGCCGAAAGCGCCACCCCCTGCGCCACCCCGCCGCAGCCGCCCGCCGGTTCCCAATCGCCAAACGGATCCGTCGGCCCGCGACCGGTTTACGCGATCCCGCCTGCGGCGATGTCGCGCAACGCCGGAAGAACCCGCTCGATGTCGTCGAGCGGTCGCCGGATCGCGGGCGAATGCAGCTGCATCAGCGCGACGAGGTCCGTCTGCGGGACCGAACCGGCAATCTTTTCGAGATCGGCCGCTCGGATCCCCTGACGCAGCAAAAAGCTGAGATAGGTGCAACGCAGCGCGTCGGCGGTCACCTCCTGCGGGCGGTCGAGCCCCGCATCGTAGGCGGCAAACAGGATCAGTCGGGCGATTTCCTCGCGCGTCAGCGGGCTGCCGTCGGCTCGCCGCAGCACGCTGACCGCATCCTCGGGCTGGTGTGGCCGCTGTGCTGCGAGCAGTGAGCGCAGCGGTTGGTCCAACACGAGGGTGCGAGGCGCGTCGCCGTCGATGCGGAGCACCCCGGCATCGAGATCGACATTGTCCCAGCGCAGCGCGACAAGCTCATCGGCGTCGAGCCCGGTCAGCAGGCCCGCCGCGAGCAGCCGCACCTCCTCGGTGGCGGAGGCGAGGAGTACTGCAATTTCTGCATCCGCGAGTTCGCGCGCCGGCGGCTCCGGCGATGGCAGCCGGGGAATATCAGCCACCCCGAGCAGCGGCGGCGGTATTGTCGCGTCCGGTCCCAGCATCGCCGGTGACCATGAATATTGCACAAAGACCGGCGCCAGCTGCCGCGGCCCGGTGATGAAGCCGACAAGCCAGGTCGTGAAAATCCCAAAGACAACCGAACCGCCGATCGCCAGGGCCGCCTCCTTGGTATAATCCGGCTGCCACGGCTGCCGGCTCGGCACCGCCGCCTCCAGCACTTCCACCTGCGGCGCTCGCTCCTGCGCGCTGGCCTGCAATCTCGCCAGCCGGTCGACGGCGGCGCGGTGCATGGCCTCAAGCTGGTCGAGATCGTCGCTCATCGCCTTGTATTCGTTCAGATGGGTGGCGAATTCCTGCGCCTTCTTCTGATTGTCGGCGACATCATTGCGCAGTTGATCGACAGCGGCCTGCGTCGCGACAAACTCCTGCTGCGCCTCGGCGACGGCGGTGCGATCCCCGGCGCCGGCCTGCGACTTGAGTTGCTGTTCGACTTCGTCGAGCTGCTGCTGCAGCGACTTGGCGTCCGGATCAAGTGCCAGATAGGCCGGCGTAAAACGTGCCTGTAGGTCGCGCCAAGCTTCGCGCAGCAGCGAGGCCCGCTGCTGCAGAGCGGCGAGCGTCGGGTCGTCTTTCGGCCGGATCGCCGCTTTCCCGGTTTTCAAGGCATCGAGCCGCCCCTTGGCCTTGGCCAGGCGTTCGTTGGCCGCGGTGTAGGATTTGCTAAGGCCGTCAACCTCGGCGAGAACATCGTTTTCCTGGCGCGCCATCGACACGATGTCGTAGCGCTGGCTGAACGCATTGAGCGCGTCACGCTGGGCCGCGACCTTGTTGTTGAGCGCCGCCGCCTCGGCGGCGACATTGCTGTCGGTAATCATCGCGCGGCCTTGAAAGGCATCGGCAACATGCTGCCGGTATGCCTCGGTCACCGCATTGACCAGAGGCGCTACGAACTGCCGGTCACCGCCGGTCGCCGACAGCTGCACGATCTGGGTGCCCTCGACCGGATCGGCATGCAACATCCGCTGGACCGCGCCTACCGGGTCCGGTCCGAGATCGGGAGGTCGGCTGTCGCGCGCAACACGGGCGATCGCGTCCTGCAGCACCGGGCGGCTCGTCAGTATCTGGACTTCGGTCAGGAAGGATCGCGCATTGGTCACCACTGCCGGCGCATGGTTCGCGTCGGCGGCTGGTGCCACACCCGCAGAGGGCGTGATCTGCAACCGCGCCATCGCGCGGTAGATGGGGGGCTGCGTATAGACCCAGACCAGGCCGGCAACCGCAGCCACGGCAAAAGCGAGCGAGAATGTCACCGCGCGCTGCCGCGACGACGACGGGACCGGCCTGTTCAGCCAGGGCGTCGCCGGGACACCCTGCGCCAGGACACCCTGCCCAGGGAAACCCTGCATCGCGCCTTTCTCGAAAGAACCCTGCACCGCGCCAGCGATCCCTGTGGGCCGCCTTCGCTTTGGTCGGCCCTGGCGGCTAGCGCAATGTCCGCACCGGCGGGACCTCGCCGTCAACCACGAGATTGCAGCCGGTCGCCGATCTGATTTCGTCAATCGTCACGCCGGGAGCGATTTCCTTGAGCTGCAGCCCGCGCGGCGTCACCGCAAACAGGCCGAAATTGGTCACGACGAGGTTGACCACGCCGCGCGCGGTCGCCGGAATCGCACAGCGTTCGACCAGCCGCGGGCTGCCGTTGCGCGTCTGATGCTCCATCGCGACAAACACGTGTTTGGCGCAGGCCGCGAGGTCCATGGCCCCGCCAATGCCGCCGCCTTGCTGCCCCGCCATCTTCCAATTCGCGAAATCGCCGTTTTCAGCGACCTCGTAGGCGCCGAGCACGGTCACGTCGATCCTGCCGCTGCGGATCAGCGCAAACGAGTCGGCGTGGTGGACGATCGCCGCCCCGGGCCGCAAGGTCACGTGCTGACCGCCGGCATTGACGAGGTGCAAATCCTCGCTGCCGGATGCGGCGAGCGGGCCATAGCCGATTACGCCGTTTTCGGAGTGAAAGATGATCTCCTTGTCGCCGAAATCGAAATTCGAGCACAAGGTCGGGATGCCGATGCCGAGGTTGACGATCCAGCCGTCGCCGAATTCCATCGCCAGCCGGTCGCACATCTGCTGACGGCTCAGCCCTTTTGCCCTTTCGCTCATCGTCACCTCTCGAACCGCGAACCTCAGCGCGATGATACGCTACCGACAGGCAATGGCGAAGCTGCGCGGGCCATCGCCAGCGAACTCCTCGCCGAGTTGGACGATTGCGCCCGATCATCGCGTGCCCGACCGATCGGCGCTTCCATCGCGGCGCGTTCCGTCGCGTTGCATGCGTCCGTTGCGGCAAATCTCTGCCGGTTCCCCGGCTACCGCGGCGAGCCAGTCGGCAGTTGCGGCCACCATCCTTCGGGCGGCGGCGGGATCTTGACGATGCGGTGGACAAAAATCCCGGCTGTGTGGACATCGTCGGGGTCGATCGCGCCGACCGGCAGGATGTCTTCCTCGACCTCAACAATCGTGACCCGTGCGGCCATGGCCATGATCGGGTTGAAGTTGCGCTGCGAGCGGCGGAACCGCAGATTGCCGGCGGCATCGGCCTGGTAGGCGCGGATCATCGCGTAATCGAGCGGCAGTGCTTCTTCGAGCAGATATTCGCGGCCGCCAAAGACGCGGGTCTCACGACCTTCCGCGAGTTCGGTGCCGACCGCTGCCGGCGTATAGAATGCCGGAATGCCGGAGCCGGCGGCCCGCATCCGCTCGGCCAATGTGCCTTGTGGCACCAGCTCGGCCTCGATCAGGCCTTTAGCGACATATTCCGACAGGATCAGCCGCTGCGAGGCCCGGGTTGGCGCGGTAAAGGCGCAGACCACCTTTTCGACCTGCCCGTTCTGGATCATCTGCCCCATATCGGGCGCGTCGGGCGGCAAGGTGGCGCCACCGCGCGTCGAGTTCGATACGCAGGTCAGCCGCCTCGCACCCTGCGCCGCCACCGCACCATAGAGGTTGATCGGCATGCCGACGACGGCGAACCCGCCAAACCCGATCGTCGCCCCGTCGGGGATATCCCGCACCGCCTCGGCAAAGCTTGAAAAGATCTTGCTTCTGGCGCTCATTCCCCCGCCTGAATTTGGTTATCCGCCGCTATCATGCGACAGCGCGCGATCCGCGGCAACCATGAGAAGACGGCAGCCGGGTTCGGATCGTGAAGGTCGCGGGCGGTGAAGCATCCTGGGTCTCTGCCGCAATTTTTCGAGAGTTGATGCAGGTGGACAACGGACCGACGGCAGGTCGCTTGCTGCGATGTCGGGTTTCCGGCTGAGCACCGCGGCATCGTGGCGCCGGCCACGGCTCGCCATCGGCTTTGAAGCCGGCAATTTCATCTTTGCGTAATGTGAGAGAAACGTGACAATCACGGCCGACCGGCGAGCCCATCGGATCACCGATAAATTGACAAAGACGATTGGGGAGCACGCATGACCGTTGCCAGTTTTGCCTCGCCTCTTTCCGCCAAGCCGGCTCTGAGGCGGGCCATCATCGCGGCCTCGATCGGCAATGCGATGGAATGGTTCGATTTCTTGGTCTACGGCTACTTTGCGGTCACGATCGCCAAAGTGTTTTTCCCGGCCGGCAACGAGACCGCCTCATTGCTGTTGACCCTCGGCACGTTCAGCGCCTCCTTTGTGGTGCGTCCGATCGGCGCGATCGTGATCGGCGCCTATACCGATCGCGCCGGCCGCCGGGCCGGGCTCACCCTCTCGATCGCCCTGATGGTCGTCGGCACGACGATGACGGCGGTCATGCCCGGTTACGCAACCATCGGGCTCGCCGCGCCGATCCTGATGCTGGTTGCCCGAATCGTGCAGGGGTTTTCGGTCGGCGGCGAGTTCGGCAGTGCGGTCACGTTTCTCGCCGAGCAGACCGCGTCGCGCAAAGGCTTTGTCGCAAGCTGGCAATGGGCCAGCACCGGGATCACCGGGTTTCTGGCGTCGGGCTTTGGCATTCTGCTGGCCAGCGTCCTATCGCCACAGCAGCTCGTCGGATGGGGCTGGCGCATTCCGTTCCTGTTCGGGATCCTGGTCGGCCCGATCGGGCTCTACATTCGCCGCCGGCTCGACGAGACGCCGGAATATAGGGAGATCAAGCCGACCCTCACCCCGGTGCGCGACATGCTGCGCCAGCACCCGATCGAATTTCTGCTGGCGATGGGGATCTCGATAATCTCGAACAGTTCGGCCTATATCATCCTCTACATCCCCACCTATGCGGTGAAGGAACTGCACCTGCCGCAGAGGACCGGCTTTATCGCGACCTTGATCGGCGCCGTCATCCTCGGCGTCGTCTCGCCGTTGGCCGGCCACCTGTCCGACAAGTTCGGGCGCAGCGGCCTCTTGAAGGGCACGGCGTGGCTATTTTTTCTGACCACCTATCCGGTGTTTTTTCTGATGGTCGCCTTTCCCTCGGTATGGACGGCGATCCTGGCCGCCGGCTGGTTCAGCCTGGTCAAGGCCGGGTATAGCGGGGTGTTGCCGTCGCAGCTTGCCGAGCTGTTCCCGACCCCGGTCCGCGGGATCGGCGTGGCGCTGAGTTTCAGCATTACCGTGGCGATCTTTGGCGGTTTCACGCCGTTTGTATCGACCTGGCTGATCGCGATGACCGGCAACAGCCTGTCGCCGAGCTTTTACATCATGCTCACCGCCGCCCTCAGCCTCATCGCCCTGATCTTTGTGCAGCGCCGCCGCTATCCGCGCTAGGTCAAACGCGTCAGCGCAGCTCGCGGCCAGCGCTGTTGCCGGCGAGAAATTTGTTCGGTTTCAGAAAGAACGACAGCACCAGGGCGCCGTTTGGCGAGCGTGCCAGATGACGGTTGCCCTTGGGCCGCCAGACGTAATTGCCGGCGCGGACCTCGCCCTCGTCGTCGACCAGGCTGCCTTCGATGACAAACGTCTGCTCGACCTCGACATGTTCGTGCAGCGCCAGTTCGGCACCGGGTTGCCAGCGGAAGAGTGCGGTCAGCAGCCCGGTCTCGGGATCCTCGAGCAGGACTTTCATATCGATCCCGTCGCATGGGGTCGGCTTCCAGGGCAGGGTCTCGACCTCGATATAGCGCGAGTCCAACGGCCCGAGCTTATCGGCGTGCTGAAGAAACGGAGTGGCGGCAGTCATCGACGATCCTCTATCGCTATGGCAGGGATGACGGTGACAAGGAATATACGCGCATGAGACCGCAGAAACATCAGAGGCCCGCATCCGCCCGCCGCCGCCTTGCCGGTCTGGCGGCGATCCTGGCTGGTGCGGTTCAACAGATGGCCGGGCGCCGGTCGCGGTCATGCGCGATCGCGGTCGGGGCGTTGCTGGTCCCCGCTCTGGGAATGGCGCAATCGCCGTCCGTAACGTCACCTTTGCCGCCGCTGCCGGCTGCCCCAGCGCCGGAATCGACCCTTCCTGCCGGGGTGATCGGCGCCGCCGGGCAAACCGCGCTGACCACCGACGAGGCCGCAATCGACCGCCGCATCGCGGCCTTGCGCACACGGCTCGGCGTCACTGCCGCGGAGATGCCGCTGTGGACGGCCTTTGTGCACGCGATCCGCGAAGCGGCACTAAGCGCCGATGCGTTGTCACAACAGCGGGCCGGAGCGATCGCGACGATGACTGCAGCCGACAACCTGCGCGACAATGCCCGCATTGCCCGCGCCTTTGCCGACAATGCCGAGCGGCTGGCAAATGCGTTCGATCGCCTTTACGCAAGTTTGTCGCCAGCCCAAAGGCGCGCCGCCGACGCGATATTTCGCCAGCAGGCGAGATCGGCGGCGACGTCCGATCCATGAACCGGCTGCGGGATTTGCTGGCGAGACGGCGTCAGGTCGGGGATGATGCTCGCCGAGTTATCGGGAGGAGACAATGGCAAAAGGCATTCTGATCGCAGCGATGGATTTCTCGACTGCGCCAGAGGACGAATTTCACGACTGGTACGATCTCGAACACATCCCCGAACGCCTGGCGGTGCCGGGGTTTCTTAACGCCGACCGCTGGATCGGCATCGACAATCCGAAAATCTCGGTCGCGACCTATGATCTCGACAATGTCGACGTGCTGAAGAGCCCGGCCTATCTCGCGGTCGGCGGTGACAACGGCTCGCCATGGACCAAGCGGACGGCAAAATTCCGCAAGAGCATCCTACGCTACGAGGGCGAGCAAGTGTTGCCTGGCGACCGCAACGCCCCGTCAAATGCGGCGGCGCTGATGCTGATCGGAATGAACATCGCCGCGGAGCACGAGAACGAATTCAATGAATGGTACAATAGCGAGCATCTCCCGGCATTGGGCTCGGTTCCCGGTGTGATCTGCGCCCGCCGTTACCGCGGCACCGGCGGGACGCAACGCTATGTTGCGCTCTATCATCTCGAGGCGCGTCAGGTTCTGCAATCGGCCGAATGGCGCAAGGCGGCCGACACCCCCTGGACGCAAAAGCTGCGGCCGCATTTCCGCGACCTGCTGCGCTTGGAATGCCGCCGCTATACGCGGGCGACGTAAGACGTAGCCACCCTTCCCGGCTATCCCCGCTTCGGCCCCGAGAACTGCAGCGAGGCCGGCGCGGCCGGCGGATCCACCGCGGATCGGAGACCGTCGCCGGGCTGGCCTTCGCAGCGGCAATTCGCCGTCACCGAGCCGTCAGCGACCCAACCCATTCGGGCGAAACCACAGGGTTTTACTTGCGCAACCCGGTCCCCCTCTTAATATGAGGTAACTAATAGGCGAGCTAAGAGGAGAGCTTTGTGACCGTTGCACGAGCCAAACCCTGGGTCACAATCGGTTTGCTGCTCGTACCCGGTATGACGGTGGGTCGGTTGGCGTCAGCCCAGGCGGTCACTTTCGGATCGCCGGGTGACCCGCCACGCGTCGTGATCGGCGGCGGCGCGTTTGACGTCCTGCCCAACTACAAACATGCCGGATCCGGGCCGACCGGTATGGCGCTCAGCGAATTCCGCTTCGGCGATCGATTATGGATCTTCTCGCCTTTTGTCGGCGTCTTCGGTACCGGGAAAGGTGCGGTCTACACCTATGTCGGGTTCGGCTTCGATATCCATTTTCCCTATAATTTTATAATCACTCCGAGTTTCGCTGGCGGTTATTTCGCCAGCGGTCACGGCATCGATCTGGGGTATTACTGGGAATTCCGGTCAGGTGCGGAACTGGACTATCGCTTTGCTGATGACCGGCGGCTTGGTGTTGGCCTTTACCACATATCCAATGCCGGCCTCGGGGTCCACAACCCGGGCGTGGAGCTGGCGACCGTGGTGCTGACGGAACCGTTCTAGGGGTCGCGGCGGTCACGTCGGCGATATCGCGGCGTGGCGATGGGAATTTAGCCCCGCCGCCGAATCGCTTCGGTGGAACGCTGGTGTGGCCGCCCGGAAGACGCTGCTGCCGTCGCCAGGCGTCCGGCGGCTCGACTTTGCCGGCAAGCCCCCCGATATAGCCTGCGGTGAGCCAGCAGATAGGTGGGCAGCATGCGCTTTGGCATCGGACAACCGGTCACGCGCAAGGAGGACGTGCGGTTTCTGACCGGGCGCGGGCGCTATGTCGCCGATATCGATCTTGTCCGAGAAGCCCATGCGGTTTTTCTGTTCTCGCCGCATGCCCACGCGCAGATCCGCGCGATCGACAAAACCGCGGCCGAAGCAGCGCCGGGCGTTCTCGCGGTGCTGACCGGCGAGGATTGGGCGGCTGACGGTCTTGGCACCCTCGATCCGGAAGCAATGCCCGACGATATGGGCGGACCCAAAGGCTTTCGCACCAAGCGCCCACCGTTGGCGCAGGACCGGGTGCGTTATGTCGGCGAGCGGGTCGCAGTCGTGATCGCGGCAACCGAAGCGCAAGCGCGCGACGCTGCCGAGTTGATCACGGTCGATTATGACGAGCTCCCCGTGGTGATCACGACCGACGATGCGCGGCGTCCCGGCGCGCCGCTAGTCCATGACGGCATTGCAAACAACACCTCGTTTACAATGCGTCTGGGCAGCACCGACGCGGTCGACGCCGCCTTTGCCCGGGCATATCACATCACCCGGCTCGCGCTCGTCAACAACCGGCTGACCGCGGTGACGATGGAGCCGCGCGGCTGTCTCGCCGATTACGATCCCGGCACCCGCCGCTATACGCTCTATACCAGCACGCAGAATGTGCACGGGGTGCGCCAAACCCTGGCGCATCACATCCTCCATGTCCCCGAGAGCCGCGTCCGTGTCGTTGCCCGTGATGTCGGCGGCGGCTTTGGCATGAAGGGCAATGTCTACCCCGAAGAGGCGATCATCGTGTGGGCCGCGCGCCGCGTCGGGCGTCCGGTCAAATGGATCCCGTCGCGCTCGGAAGCGCTACTGGGCGACGACGCCGGCCGCGACCAGAGCGTCACCGCCGAATTGGCGCTCGACGCCGACGGCAAGTTTCTGGCCTTGCGCTGGACCGGCGCCCACAATGTGGGTGCCTATATCGAGGGTGCCGGCGCCATCCCGATCATCTTTTCGCTGATGCTCGCGCCAACGGTTTACGACATCCCCGCTGTCGCGGTGACCAGCAGCCTCGTCTTCACCAACACCGCGCCGACCGTCCCTTACCGCGGCGCCGGCCGGCCCGAGGCGGTCTATATCATGGAACGTCTCGTCGACCAGGCGGCGCGCGAGACGCGGACCGATCCGGCCGAACTGCGCCGGAAAAACCTGATCCGACCCGACGCCTTTCCGTTTGCGACACCCACCGGCTGGACCTATGACAGCGGTAATTACGCCGCGGCACTTGCCAAATGCCAGGCGCTCTCCGATTGGGACGGTTATGCGGCGCGGCGCGCCAGAAGCCAAGCCGCCGGCAAGAGTCGTGGCCGCGCCCTCACCTACTACATCGACAATACCGGCGTCTTTAACGAGCGTATGGAATTGCGTTTCGACCCATCGGGCGAATTGACGATCCTCGCCGGCACTCTGTCGCATGGCCAGGGTCACGAGACGACCTATGCGCAGATGGTCGCCGACTGGCTCGGCGTGCCCGAAGACAAGATCCATCTGGCTCAGGCCGACACTGACGAAGTGGCGATCGGCCGCGGCACCTACGCCTCGCGCAGCATGATGATCGGCGGCAGCGCGTTACGCGCCGCGGCTGACGAGGTCATCGAGCGCGGCAAGCGCTTTGCCGCCCATTTCATGGAGGCCGACGCCGCCGACCTCAGCTTTGCCGACGGCGCCTTCACGATTGCCGGCACCGA
>DATJLK010000164.1:0-9977 GCA_035509615.1 Allostellaceae bacterium
AAAGCGTTCGACTTGCATGTGTTAGGCATGCCGCCAGCGTTCGTTCTGAGCCAGGATCAAACTCTCAAGTTCATCCCGGGGCCAACCATCAGACCCAGAACCCGCCGCCATGCCTGCGCATCGCCGCCAGTCCCGAAACCCAACCGCCAGCCCCATCATCAAGGGCCTCCAAAACGTTCGCATCAATGCGCGAACCCTCAGACGGCCCGCCAGCTCTCGCCGGCCCGACCGCCGTCCGCGCATCCCTTCCCTCTCCACAATCTCAATCAACAACGCCCGCCGGCGACCCGTCGGACCTATGCACCGCGTGTTTTCGCAGGGCGATCCATCAGATCGCACCGCCGCACAGCGCGGGGCCCCTCGACATGGGGCCGGCCTTCTAAGGCCAACACGACACCCTTGTCAACCGGCAAATGCGCCAGACCGGGTTTTTCTCCCTCGTCCGATCCGCGCCGGCCGCACCGACAGTCTATCGGCACGGACGCCCTACATAAGACCCCTCGGCGCGCTTGTCCAGACCATTCGCGCAACAAAACCGTCATACCCCTGCACGCCGACGCGCCGGCGCCGCACTAGACCCTTCCTTCGCATTGCCGCGGCCGACGCCGCGCGAGCTGTCGCCGCAAATTTACTTGTCTTCATATGGTTCGACGCGACGGCGCGGATCACGCCGGCGTGAAGCTCAATCCGCTGTCCGCTGATCCAGACCCCACCTTCCGCCCGAACCGGGCTGGTCGGTGCCGAGCCCTACGCTACGGCCTCACCGCACCAGCGCAGGGAGTGAGGCCGACCCGGCTTACGGCATTTCGCGTTTACCGACGAACCCCGGTCGCGGTTTTGCGGCGCGATGCCCGTGCGCGCAAACGCCGCGTCTATCGTCCGCCGGTCGTCCGCCAGCCGGCAACAGAGCGCGAGGCGCGCCTTTATGAGCCAAGCCCGTACAGCGCAGCGGCGTTGTCGTGGGTCAGTCTGCGGCGGAGTTCGGGCGATAAATCCTTCATCTGGCGCTCAATCGCGCTCCGCGAATTCGGCCACACGCCGTCGGGATGCGGATAGTCCGACGCCCACAGCAGATGCCCCTCGCCAAAAAACGGGACCAACGACATCGCCGCCGGGTCTTCCTGAAAGGTCGCCCAGATCTGGCGTTTGAACAATTCGCTGGGCTTGGTTTCGAGCGCGGCACCGCCCTTGTCGGCCCAAAACTCCTTAGCCTCCCACAGCCGCCAATGGCGGTAGTCGAGTTCCTGAACCAGCCAGGGCAGCCAGCCGGTACCGCCCTCGGCGATGACGATCTTGAGCTTGGGATGACGTTCGAGGATGCCCCAGGCGAACAGATCGACAAACGGTTCGAGAAAATTCGCCATAAAGAATTTGGTATTCTCGAACACGCTCGCGGCTTTACCGGCCGCACGCGCGTCGCGATTGCCGACAAACACGGTGATGTGCCAGGAGAGGACGATGCCGGTGTCCTCGAGTGCGGTCCACAGCTTCTCCCAGCCTGGATCATCGAGCTTGGGGTTGATGTTGGCGATCATCAATGTGACCTGCTTGACCCCGCCCTTGGCGGCGAGGCGCAACAATTCCTCGGTCGCGCCATCGGGGGTCTCGGGCAGCATCGGGACGCCGAGGAGCCGGTCGGGGGCGGCCTTGCAGAACTCCATCAACCAGTCATTGTAGACGCGGTAGCAGGCGACGCGCAGCACCGGGTCATCGGTCGAGATCTGAAAGATCGGACCAAAGATGACCTGCGTCTGCACACCATCGCGATCCATATCGGCAAGGCGCAGTTCAGCGACCGCCGGACGGCGCGCGCTCTGGTCGTAGATGCCGGCGCGGTCAAACGAGTTGTAGAGCGGCTTGATCGGACGCTTGTTGCCGGTCTCGGGTGGCTTGCCGCCCCATGTGCCCCAGACTTTGCCGTCGCAGATCCAGACCGCCTGGCCGTCACGCTCTTCGATGTGCGGGGCGCGGCCGCGCAACTCGGCCGGCAGCCGCGTTGTCCACAAATCGGCCGGCAGTTGGCCCAAATCCATGTGGTCGTCGCAGGAGATCAACTCATTGGCCATTCTCGCCTCTATCGCAAAATCAGGGGCTCCTTGTCATTCCCGCGAAGGCGGCAATCCAGGCGCCAGGGGCCGCAGCGGCGGCTCTGGACCCCCGCTCCCGCAGGGGTGACGAACTTTTCCGAGGAAGCGTCCATTCACGCTGTTACGGTGACGGCGGCGATGATCGACGCAAGAAGCGCGGTATTGACCGCTAGAAAAACGCCAGCGCGCGGATCTCGATGCTTTCGCGCGGCCGGGCATTGGCTGGGGTGGTCGGGTCTTCAAAGGCGGTGTGCGCGGTAAACCGGGCGCGGCCGTCCGTTGCCGATTCGAAAGTCTTGAACACCAGGGCCTCGTCCGGCCGCATATGCGGGAACCAATACCAGCGATGGTCGGGGTTCCAGGTGATCGCCGAGGTCTGGCCGATGCGGTCGGGATAGCGGCGTTCGGTCACGACCATGTCATCGGGCGACAGGCTGCGCGCGTCAGCGATCGCCAACGGCCAGCTTTCGACCGGATGGCGGATCGGCCGCCAGGTCTGGACGATCGCAAACCGGTACTTGAGCAATTCTTCGGCTTCCCCGCCCATCAGATCGCGCACCCGCTGCGGCCCCGACCATTCGGTATAGTCGTTGTGGACGCGGCGCACGACTTCACGAATCTTGGCCGCCTGGCGCAATTCGTCATCGGCGGTGCGCAATGTGTGATCAAAGACGACGACCTGCCGGGCGCCGGTCTCGGCTTTGATCAACGACACCATTTCCGGATAATAGACCCGGCGGATTTCGTCTTCGTCATAGAAATCCGCGACATGCGTGTTGTGCCGGACAAAGCGAAAGCCGTGTTTTTCGATATCGAACTCGTCGAGATGAAACCGGCCGTTACGCAACATGACCGGGTGCGGCTCGGACGCGCCGCCGCCGAGGCGCTTGTCGGATTGACCGGGTGCGGCGACCACCGTCACCGGCATTGTCTCGGTATCGGCAAAATAGCTGAGGGTGGCGTCGAGCGTTTCGCGCTCGGCATCAACTTCGACGAGCTGCACCATCGGGGGCTCCTCCACGCGCTGGACGCGATGATAGATTGGCGCGCCGGCCGACACAACAACCGCCGCGTCTGACGCGATCAGCCGTATCGGTTCAGAACCCTCATCGGTTCACAACCCGGCGGCGGACCAAACGGGGCCGTGACCGGTTCGCCCCGATGCCGCGGGATCGGCCCGTCAGTCGGGCGCCGGACAAGCCGGCAGCTGGTTTTCCTTGCCCGGTGCCACAATGTCGATGACGCGATCGAGCGCCGCCAGCGGTGCCTCCCACCGATACTTGGCCTCAGCAGCGGCCCGCGCTTTGACCGCCATCTCCGAGCGCAGCGCCGCATCCCGCAACAACCGGATGACGAGATCGGCAAATTCCTTGGCATTGTCGGCGACGAGGATGCCGGCCCCTTGCGGCACCGCGGTGCCGCGCCAGGCGACACTCGAGGCGACACAAGGCAGGCCCATCGCCAACGCCTCCAGCAATTTGTTCTGGACCCCGCGGGCGACGCGCAACGGTGCGACGAAAACTTCGGCGGCGTCGAGATAGGGTCGGGTGTCCGGAACCCATCCGGTGACGGTGACCCCGCGCCGCTTTCTCAATCGCCGCACCACCGGGCTCGGCCGATTGCCGCAAATTGTGAGCGTTGCCTGCGGCATTTCGGCCTGTACCGACGGCAATATCTCGCTGCAGAACCACTCGACCGCATCGACATTCGCGAAGTAGTCCATCACGCCGGTAAAGACCATCGAGCCGGACCGCTTGGCGATGGCCGACGACTGGAAATAATCGAGATCGACCCCATTGCCGACCAGCGAGACCGTGACGCCCGGGAACAATCGGGTAAAATCCTTGAGCTCGGCGGCGGTGCAGACCAGCGAATGGGAAAACTGGCGAGCAATGTGCCCCTCATAGAGGAGCAGCCGTTTTGCTTCGGTCCGGTAAATCCATTTCAACGGGATCCGGTACCGCTCGGCGAATTGCGCCCATTTCAGCGAATCGAGATCATGAAATTGCATGATCCGCGGCACGGCCGCAAAATGCTCGGCATATTGGGCGACATTACAGCTGAAGACGATGATCAGATCGGGCGGCAGCTGGTCAGCTTTACTTATGATCGCCCGATGCAGGGCGGCTTCGTCAACGGCGGCGACCGAAAGCGGCCGGTTGCCGGCCAGCGCCGACAATGCCCGCAGCCGGCTGCGCAACCGGGTAACCGGAACCGCGGTCACGCTTGCGGTGCAATCGCGCAAACCCGGGATGTTGGCGAGGTCCGCGACACCATCGGCGAGACAGAATACATGGATTTCGTGCTGTTGCGAAAGGTGACGGATTTCGTGGAAGGTGACGATCTTGTCGCCGCGATCCGGCGGAAAGGGGACGCGCTGACATAGAAAAAAGATTCGCATCCGCTGAGATCCGCCGGGTTTCACCGCGTGAGGGACGCCCTGCACGGGAATTGCCGGATCCCCCCCCCGCAACACTTGCCAGAGCCGCGGTTTATACGCGGTTTAGAATTGATGGCGTAGCAGCAGATGCGCCACTCGCGCGGTCGCGGGTTTTGGCGCCCAGCCCGCTCCCCCGAGGTCCGGGCGGGATCGACGGGTCAGGCGATTGCGGCTTTGATCGTGTCGGTCGGCCTGTTCTGATCGTGACGGCGGTCAGCTAGGCCGATCAGTTGGTACGCCGGCGCCGGGTGTAGCGTTCGAGTGTCAGCAACCGGCATCCCGGCCGGTCCGGCGTCAAAACGCCGCATCAGACGAAACGCCGAGGAGCCTCGCGACAGCGGGTAATGCAATCTGCTCAATTCATTGGCGGCGCGGCTGAGGGTTAAACTCCGGAGAGCGATTGATGATCCGATTTTCACAAACGGCTCGGCAACAGACGGCGGTCTTGCGTGCCGCCATCCAGGCACTTCCGTTCAACCAGGAACTTGCCGCCGGGACTTTGGCGCGCGAGCCCTTCCAGCACTACATCACCCAGGACGCGCTTTATCTCGGCGAGTTCTCGCGGGCGTTGGCGCTGGCCGCGGCGAGGGCGCCTGATACCTCGACACTGCAGGCCTTCGCCCAATCGGCGCTGGGCGCGGTCGCGGTCGAGCGGGTGCTGCACGAACATTATCTGCACGCCTTTGGCGTCGATCCGGCATCGCTCGCCAGCACCGAACCGGCGCCGGACTGCCTCGCCTACACCAATTTTCTGCTCGCGACCGCGTATCATGAGCCTTGGGAAGTGCTGGTCGCGGCGTTGCTGCCGTGCTTCTGGATCTATTGGGATGTCGGTTGCGCCATCGCCGCGACCGCCGCCGTCGATAACCCCTACCGCGCCTGGATCGACACCTACGCCGACCCGAGCTTCGGCGCCGCGGTACAGACGATCCTTGCAACCGCCGACAGCGCCGCCGACTCCGCCGGCGACGCCCTGCGCCGGCGAATGCTCGCCGCTTTCATCCGGGCGGCGCAGTACGAGTGGCTGTTCTGGGATGGCGCCTATCATCGCCGCGGCTGGCCGCCCGCAGCCTGATCCGAGGCAGCCGCAATTCAAGTGCGGTTTCATGGGTCGGGACATCGCGCCCGGATGCGCTGCCAGGCCGGACATGATGACTGCCGACGGCTGTGACCTGATCCCCGTTGTCCTGCCGGAGATCGCGATCGTACCAGGCCTAAACCGCAACCGCCTTTGCGCTACCCCCAGCCTTCAACAACCTCAGCCCTTTCTCACCGCGCTGATTCAGCCCTTTCTCACCGCGCTGATAAAGATCTCTCACACTAGCTGTTACGGGACCTGTTGCCGAGCGGGGCTTGTGTTTTATCAGTGAAGCGAGGGAGAGTGGCCGGACCGAGCCGGGGAGACCGCGATGCCGAAATTTGCCGCCAATTTGAGCTTCATCTTTCAGGAAAGGGGCTTTCTCGACCGTTTTGCCGCTGCCGCCGAATGCGGCTTCAAGGCGGTCGAATACCTCGGCGCCTATGATCATCCGCCCGAAACCGTGGCGGCTCAGCTCGAAAAACACCGGCTCACCCAGGCCCTGTTCAACATGCCGCCGGGCGACTGGGCGGCGGGTGAGCGCGGTCTTGCGGCGTTGCCGGGGCGCGAGGCGGAATTCCGCGCCGGCGTCGACACCGCACTCGCTTATGCCAAGGCGACCCGGTGCCGGCTGTTGCACGCAATGGCCGGGCTCGTGCCCGCGGGACATGACCGCGACGCGGCCCGGCGCACCTATGTCGCCAATCTGCGCTACGCCGCCGAACGCGCCGCACCCGATGGCGTCACGGTCATCATCGAGCCGATCAACACCCGCGACATCCCCGGTTATTTCCTGAACACGACGACGCAGGCGATGGCGGTCATCGACGAGGTCCGCCATCCCAATCTGCAATTGCAGCTCGACCTCTATCACGTGCAGATCATGGAGGGCGATCTCGCCCACCGGGTGCGGGCGCTGGCCGGTTGTTATCCGCACATCCAGATCGCCGGCAACCCCGGGCGTCATGAGCCCGATATCGGCGAGATCAACTATCCGTTCCTGTTCGATCTGTTGGACGAGATCGGCTATGCCGGCTGGATCGGCTGCGAATATCGGCCAAAGGGCGAAACCCGCGCCGGGCTCGGCTGGGCAGCGTCCTACGGCATCCACGGCTGATCAACGGTAGCCCGAACCCATGCGGATCGTCATTACCGGCGGCTGCGGTTTTCTTGGCCGGCGATTGGCGCTGGTGCTGCTGCAACAGGGCAGCAGCCTCGGGACCATCGACGAATTGGTGCTGTTCGACAATGCACCGTCGGTCTTGCCGTGGCCGGAGGATCGCCGGCTGCGGTTGGTCATCGGCGACATCGCCGACCGTGACGGTATCAGGCAATTGCTGGCGCCTGATACGGCGGCGGTGTTTCACCTTGCCGCAATCGTCAGCGGCCAAGCCGAAGCTGACACCGATCTCGGTTACCGGGTCAATCTCGACGGCACCCGCGCCGTACTCGACGGCTGTCGCGCGCTCGGCACCTGCCCGCGGCTGGTGTTCGCCAGTTCGCTCGCGGTCTATGGCGGCATGCTCCCGCCTGTCGTCGGTGACGACACACCCTTGACACCGCAATCCTCCTACGGCACGCACAAGGCGATCGGCGAATTGCTGGTCAACGACTACAGCCGCAAGGGCTATATCGACGGCCGCGCCTTGCGCCTGCCGACCGTCGTGGTGCGGCCGGGGCGGCCCAACCGAGCGGCCTCGACCTTTGCTTCGTCGATCATCCGCGAGCCGCTGGCCGGCAAGGACGCGGTCTGCCCGGTGCCGCCCGATCTGGTCATGGCGCTGGCCTCGCCACGACGCGTCGTCGCCGCCTTGCACCGCGCCCACGAATTGCCGGCGGACGCCTTTGGCGCCCGTCGTTCACTGCAATTGCCTGGATTTTCGGTCGCGGTCGGCGAAATGGTCGAGGCGGTAGGGCGCGCCGGCGGCCCCGCTGCTCACGCCCGCATCCATTGGCAGCACGATCCCCAAATCGAAGCCATCGTCGCCGGCTGGCCAAAGGCGCTGGCGGCTGCCCGCGCTACCGCGCTCGGCTTCACCGCCGATGCCGATATCGACGAGGCCATCCACGCCTTTATCGAGGACGACCTCGCCACCCAGAAAGCGCTCGGCTGACCGGTCCGGATGGCTGATCCGGTCTGCGATTGTCGGCGACGTGCACCACGCCCGCCAGCGCCGAGGAGGGCGCGCCCAATCGGTCTGCCGGCGGCGGCCGCCCGGACCAAATCTGGGCGCGGCGCCCCGACCGGCTGCGGGTCGATGTAGACGGCCGAAATCGCACGACCGGATGGCCGTGGCTCGCGCCCGGGCGCGGCAACCTGAAGACGGTGCCGCTTCGCCGGGTCACATAACCCGCTCGAGGATGGCGGCGATGCCCTGGCCGACGCCGACGCACATCGTCACCAGCGCATAGCGGCCGCCGCTGCGTTCGAGCTGGCGCGCCGCGGTCAATGCGATGCGCGGGCCCGACGCGCCGAGCGGATGACCGATCGCGATCGCACCGCCATTGATGTTGACCCGGCTGTCGTCGAACGGCAGTTCGAGCCCGCGCAGGCAGGACAATACCTGGGCGGCAAACGCCTCGTTGATCTCGATCACGTCGATATCGGCAAGGCTCAGGCCGGCGCGCGCCAGCGCCTTTTTTGACGCCTCGACCGGACCGATGCCCATGATCCGCGGCGGCACCCCGGCGACGCCGCTCGACACCACACGGGCGAGCGGTTTGGCTCCAGCAGCATCGCCCGCCCGGCGACTGGCGACAATCATTGCCACCGCACCGTCGTTGATGCCCGAGGCGTTGCCCGCGGTGGTCACCCCGCCCTCCTGCAATGGCCGCAATCTGGCGAGTGCGGCGAGATCGCTTTGCGGACGCGGATGCTCATCCTCGGCGACCTTGGTGGGCCCGGCGCGACCGCCCGGCACCTCGACCGCAAAGATCTCGCCGGCAAAGAAGCCGGCTGTCTTGCCGGCGGCGTACTTCTTTTGCGAGGCTTCGGCGAAGATGTCGCAAGCCTCGCGGGTGATCTGATAGTCGCGCGCCAGATTGTCGGCAGTCTCGGGCATCGTATCGGCGCCGTACTGGCGTTCGATCTTCGGGTTTGGAAAGCGCGCGCCGATCGTCGAATCAAAGACCCGCCCGTCGCGGCTGAACGGCGTCTCGGCCTTGTTCATCACAAACGGCGCCCGGCTCATGCTTTCGACCCCGCCGGCGACAAAGACGTCGCCTTCGCCGCAGGTGACGGCTTGCGCCGCCATCACGATCGCATTAAGCCCGCTGCCGCAATTGCGCTGCAGCACCGAGCCCGCGACCTCGATCGGCAAGCCGGCGAGAAGTCCGGCATGGCGGCCGACACAGCGGCTGTCTTCCCCCGCCTGGTTGGCGCAGCCGACGACGACATCCTCGATTTTTGCCGGGTCGAATGGGCTGCTGTCGACAACGGCGGAAATCACTGCCGCCAGCATGTCATCGGGCCGCATCCGGGCGAGCGCGCCGGCATGGCGGCCGAACGGGGTGCGCAAACCGTTGTAGATATAGGCGTCGAGCATCGGCGGGTTCCTCCTTCAGCGCGCGCATCTCCGCGCGCCGGTGGTGTGGTGTCAAGCCCCGGGGCGGGTTGCTCACATCCGTTTTTGGTCGGGGTTGAGCGTGAGATCGGCCAGCGAAGGCGCTTCGCCGGGCCTGGCCTTCGGGGCGGGCGCCGTCGCGCTGGTCGGGCATTTCTTTTCCGGCTTGGCTGTTCGATCCCGGTCTCGCGAGTTGAACCAGCCGTTCTCGTCAAAATCCGGCAGGCGCGTGATCGTCGGCGCCCTTGCCCTCGGCGGCTTATCGGCCGATTATCGTTGCGGTTTTGCTGCTGCTGCGGCGCAGCGAGGTTCGATCGCGATCGAGAGGAGCTGAGTGCGATGCTGTCACCCGAAGATAATGAATTGATCACCCGCATCGGGACCGGAACACCAATGGGTAATGTGTTGCGCCGCTACTGGATCCCGGCGCTGTTGACGCGCGAACTGGCTGAGCCGGATGGCGAACCGGTGCGCGTGCAATTGCTGGGTGAAAAGCTTCTCGGGTTTCGCGACACCCAGGGCCGGGTCGGTCTCGTCGACGAATTCTGTCCGCACCGGCGCGCCTCGCTGTGGTTCGGGCGCAACGAGGAAAGCGGGCTGCGCTGCGTCTATCACGGCTGGAAGTTCGATGTCGACGGCAATTGCACCGAGCAGATGAACGAACCCGAGCCGTTCTGCCACAAGGTCCGCCTGACCTCGTACCCGACGGTCGAGATGGGCGGGGTGATCTGGGCCTATATGGGACCCAAGGAGAAGATGCCGGCGCCGCCGGCGTTTGAATGGACCCAGGTGCCGGAAACCCATCGCCA
>DATJLK010000165.1:0-2206 GCA_035509615.1 Allostellaceae bacterium
TCGCTTTCGGCGATCGTCACCTTGACGTCGTAATAATCCTGCGCCGGCCGCAACCGCACCTCGCCGAGGCTGGCGCCGAGCGAGCGCAACACCCCGAAGGCCGCGTCCAGCGCCGCCGCGACCTCGGCCGATACCGGACAATCGTCTTCGTGCAGATGGCGGATGACGCCGATGCGCAGGCCCCTGATGTCGCCGGTCAGCGCCGCGCGGTAATCCGGCACCGGCTCGGCGGCACTCGCCGGATCCTTCGGGTCGTGCCCGGCGATCGCCTGCAACAGGATGGCGCAATCCTCGACCGTCCAGGTCATCGGGCCGGCATGGTCAAAGCTGAACGAATTGGTGTAGACGCCGTACCGGCTGACGAGGCCATAAGTCGGCTTCAGCCCGACAATGCCGCACAACGCCGCCGGCCCGCGGATCGACCCGCCGGTGTCCGAGCCGAGTGCCGCCGGCACCAACCCGGCCGCCACCGCCGCCCCCGAACCGCTCGACGAGCCGCCGGTAAAATGCTCGCGGTTCCACGGGTTGCGCGCCGGTGGCCAGGGCAAATCGAAGGACGGCCCGCCATGGGCGAATTCATGGGTTGCGAGCTTGCCCATCAGGATCGCACCTGATTCGTAGAGCCTGGTCACTGTCGTTGCGTCAAAATCCGGGACCGTGTCGATGCAGGTCCGCGAATGGCCGGTGGTGCGGATCCCGGCAGTGGCATAGATGTCTTTGAGCCCGAACGGAATGCCGTGCATCGGCCCGCGATAGCGGCCGGCAACGATGTCCCGCTCGGCGGTGCGGGCCCGGTCCAGCGCCAGATCCGTGGTCGGCAACAAGAACGCGTTGATCTGCGGGTCGAACGCCTCGGCCCGACGGATCATCGCCGTCGTCAGTTCGACCGGCGACAGCTCCTTGTGTGCGATCCGCCTTGCCGCCTCGGCGATCGTCATAAAGCCGAGTTCGGTCGACGGCGATGTCAGGTCATCCGGCATGGCATGGGTCAGCCTTCTAGCCACGGGCTGCGGGACAGTGTGCGAGGCGGTCTCAGGCGGCTGGCGCCACCGACAATCGGCCGACGGTGCCGTGGCGCTCGATAAAGCTCGCCACCATCCCGGACCGCTTTGCTTCCTCGACAAATTCCTTCAGGAACGCGAACCCGGCGGTGTTCTTCTTTGGCGTGCCGACCGCCTGTTGCACCGCGGTAAACTGGCCGTCGAGGATGCGCGAGCCGGGTCGCGCCTGCTGCACTTCGATCAGGCCAGGCCGCAATCCGGCATAGGCGTCGAGCTTTTCGCTGTCGAACGCATTGAGCGCTGCCTGGGCATTGTCGAATTGCAAGAGCTGGCCTTTTTTGTAATTGTTCTCAAGCCACAGGCCGTAGGCGCTGCGTGCGGTCACGGCGATCCGCCGGCCGGGCTGATCGACCTCGGCGACCGACCGGATCGGCGAGCCGGCCGGCACTAGATACGTCGCCTCGATCTCGGCATAAGCCGCGGTAAAATTGATCACAGCAGCGCGCTGCGGCTCGGCGCCGATCAGTCCGATATCCCACAAACCCTTCTCGGCATCGTCGGCGATCTCGCCCGGCCGTGCGTAGGGGAGGTACTTGAGCGGCACGCCGAGCCGTGCGGCGATAGCCGCCGCCATGTCGGGCGACACACCGGTCGGATCGCCCGAGGGTGTCCTGCCGGTAACCAGAAGAAAGTTGCCCATATTGACCGCGGCGCGCAAGACACCGGTCGGGGCGAGTTCGGTGACGACTTGTCTTTCAGGCATCGGATCATTTCCCGCGAGTGCTGAGATCGATGCCGCATCCTGCAGGATCGGAGCCGTTGCGGCACGCGAAAATTCCGCTGGGCTGCCCGGATCGGCATCCACGTGATGCGCAAGTAAAGGGAGGGGTGATGCGCGGCAAAAGAGATGGTGCGAGACCATTACAACCTCACCCCAGCTGTGATCGCGGCTTTGACCATTTCGCGCCGGTGCGTGCCGGTCGTTGCATCAATACGCGTAATCGACAAACACCGGATCGATGTTGCCGCGCCAGCGGGTGCGGTAGTCGTCGAGCAGTTCTTCGGCCGGGGTGCGGCCGGAGCCGGCGATCGTAAACAGCGAGTCGAGAAAATGGGTCTCGTCCTCGCCGTCGGCGCTGCGCCGGGCGCGGCGATGCAGACCTTCGCGGGCGATGTCGAGCATTTCGAGCGCGACGTCGCGCAAG
>DATJLK010000166.1:0-18785 GCA_035509615.1 Allostellaceae bacterium
CGATGAATGTGCGCAGTCGCGCGATGATCGCGTGCGCCTTCGTCGGGCCGGCCCCTATATGCAGGCTGCGGCGGGAATGACGTATCTGGAGCGCTGCGAGACTTTTCTTCATCCCCCAAGAGCCCGCTCTTCACCCCCCAAGAGCCCGCGGCGCATATCGGCGATGATCTCGGCCGCGGCCGTCGCCGGATCGGCGCTTTTGACGATCGGCCGGCCGACAACGATATAGTCGGCGCCATCGACGATCGCCTGCGCCGGCGTGCCCGAGCGTTTGTGGTCGTCACGCGCACTGCCCGCCAGTCGCACTCCGGGGGTCACGACCAGCAGCCCTTCGGCCGCTGCCGCCCGGCGGATCCTGTCGGGATTGTCCTGTGGTGCGGCGATGATCCCGTCACAGCCGCAGGCCCAGGTGGTCCGGGCGCGGGCGACAATCAATTCGGCAAGGCTGCCGGTGTAGCCGAACTCGCCGAGCCCCGCGGCGTCGAGGCTGGTCAAGACCGGCACTACCAGAATTTTGAGATTGCTGCCGGTCTTGCCTTCGGCAGCGGCGGCGATGATGTCATGGTCGCCGTGAACCGTCGCGAAGCTGACGCCGCGTTCGGCGGCGCGCGCGACTCCCTGTCTGACGGTGGCGCCGATGTCGTACATCTTAGTGTCGAGAAAGACCTTTTTGCCGTTCTCGATCAGCCCGTCGAGCAGCCGGTCGAAACCGGATGCGTATTGCAGCCACAGCCCGATCTTGAAAAACGACGCGACCCCGTCAAGCCGCTCGACCAGCGCCCGCGCCTCGGCGATGCTCGGCACGTCGAGCGCCACGATCAACCGGTCTTCGATCCGCTCGGGAGTGCCGCGGGGCTGGGTCATCCGTCTTCCTGTTTGCCATTATGCCGGTTGATATTGCCGAACCGCCCGCCGGCGCAACCGCAATACCCCACTGATCGCGATCGATCGCGGCAAGATGCACTGCTGGGTTCGCCACCGCCAGCCGATCCCGTCGCTCGAAGACCAAGCCAAACCGGCGCGGTAGAGAAGGAGGCCTGGTGGTTGGCGCGCAAGTTCGCAACCGGCCACGACCAGCGCTACGGATCCGACGTCCATCGCCTATATCCGCGGCGCAAAGCCTTGCCGAGCCGGTGAGCATTGTCGGTCCAGTCGCCCTTTGGGGCCGCGGGTGCCGCGGACCGGTGGATGTCCTTCGCCCACTGGCCAAGGCGAAACACCGTGTCTGTCCAGTCGCCGGCGGGCGATCCGGTCTCGCTTAGCCGGCGCTGCAGAAGACGCTTCAGCGCCCTGGCATTCGCCTTTTCGTGTTCCGTCGCGGCGGGATCTTCGGCCATCGCGATGACCGCCCGTAGCTTGCGGCGCAGCCCCTCGGCCGAGATCAGCTTATCGATGCGCATCGCCTCAAATCTTACCCCGCCTGCCCTGCCATCGACAAACGGTTGCCATCAACCAACGCGGTTCGGCTAAGAAGGCAGTTCGGCAAAGGCGGCAACCGCAACCTTTCAGGCGAGGAGCCGTCTGTACCCGATCGGATCACGGGTGCTATCATATCGGTAGAGACTGCAGTTTGCCGCGAGGAGGCGGAATCATGTCAGAGCAGGGCGCCGCAGCGGTCGCCGGGGTTCATTGGCCGTCGAACGGGCTCTCCGAAGTGCCGTTCCGGCTCTACACCGATCCCGAGCAGTACCGTCTCGAACAGGAGCGGATCTTCAAAGGTCCGGCGTGGAGCTATCTGTGCCTCGCCGCTGAAATCCCGCACCCCGGCGATTGGGTGGCGACGACGGTCGGCGAGACCGCGGTCGTCGTCACCCGCGGTCAGGATGGCGCGATCAATGCTTTTCTCAATCGCTGCGCCCATCGCGGCAATCTGTTGTGCATTGAACGGCACGGCCGCGGCAAAGAGATCACCTGCATCTATCACGGCTGGACGTATGACCTCGTTGGCAAGCTGACCGGCGTGGCGTTCGAGCGTGGGGTCAGGCGCCAAGGCGGGATGCCGCCCGAGTTCCGCAAGGACGACCATGACCTGCCGCGGCTGCGGGTCAGCGAACTCGCGGGCCTGGTTTTTGGCACGATCAGCGACGCCGCACCCGATCTCGAAACCTATCTCGGCCCTCAGATCACCGGCGGCATTCGCCGGGTGCTGAACCGGCCGGTCCATATTCTCGGCCGCAGCACTCAGGTGCTGCCCAACAACTGGAAGCTTTATGCCGAGAATACCAAGGACACCTATCACGCCAGCATCCTGCACGCCTTTTTGACGACGTTTCATATCAACCGGCTGTCGATGCCGGGCGGGATCCATATCGACGACAGCGGCGGTCATCATTTCAGCCAGGCCAAGCTCGACTATGCCGCCGAGGACGCCGACTACAACCGCGAGGGGCTGCGCTCCGATACCGACATGCGGCTTGCCGACCCGTCGATCATCGAATCGGTCGATGAATATGGCGACCAGGTTTCGGTGCAGATCCTGACGGTCTTCCCCGGCATGATCCTGCAGCAGATCCGCAATTCGATCGCGGTGCGGGCGATCCATCCGAAGGGCCTCGACAAGACCGAACTCGAATGGATCCATCTTGGCTTTGACGATGACGATGCGGAGATGACCGAACGCCGCCTGCGCCAGGGCAACCTCGTCGGCGCCGCCGGCTATATCTCGATGGAGGATGGCTGCGTCGGCGGATTTGTGCAGCGCGCGCTGCGCTACAATGACGACGCCAGCGGCGTCGTGATGATGGGCGGCTATGACGCACACTCGCAGCCGTTTCGCTCAAGCGAAGCCGCGATCCGCGGCTTCTGGAAGAAATACCGCGCGATGATCGGGGATTAGCGGAGCGCGGCTGGCTTCAAACCGCGCAAGGCGTCCGTTCTCGTTAAGGTGACCTCGGTCATAGCGGCGAGACCAGGTAGCCGTGGCGGCCGTGAGTCCCGACCGGCGAGGACGAGGCTCCGGATGTGCGGCTGCACCTTTCGGGCAGTTTCGATGGCGGAACAGAATCTGATGGAAGAGAGCGAGGTGCGGGCCGGCATTCACGAGCTGATCGCCGGCTATGTCGAATGCATCGACGACGATCGGCTCGAAGAATGGCCCGAATTCTTTGTCGACGACTGCCGCTATCTGATCACCAGCCGGCAGAGCCACGAGGCCGGCTATCGCCACGGGATCATCTACGCCGCTTCGCGCGGGATGCTGGTCGATCGCATCCTGGCGTTGCGCCGCGCCAATATCTTCGAGCCGCACCGCTATCGCCACATCGTCGGGCCGATCCGGGTGGGTCGGGTTGCCAACGGCATCGCCGAAGTCCGCTCGAACTTCATCGCGGTCCGGATCATGCACGACGGTGAGATGAGCCTGTTTGCCGCCGGCCGCTATCTCGACCGGATCGCCGTGGCGGCCGAGCCCTATCGCTTTGTCGAGCGCCTCGTGATCCTCGACAGCGACAAAGTCGACACCCTGCTCGTCATTCCGTTGTGACCCTCGGTCCGGAGTCGGCGGGCGGCGGTCAACAGGGACGCAGCGAACGCTATGTCCCAAACCTGCCGGCTGCGGCCTCAGGTCAATCGACTTCCTTTCCGGCGAGCGCCGAATAGATGACGCTGCCGGAGCCGTGGATCAGCAGGCCGGTGGCGATCAGCGCCACCGGCACCATCAGGCAGAGCTGGAAGAGCGTTGCCGCAGCAACGCCGATGGTGCGAGTGCCGCCCGCATATCCGATCGCCAGCGCATAGGCGAATTGCAGGGTGCCGAGAAATGCGGGTCCTGAGGGTACCAGCGTGCTGAGGCTCGCCGCCCCTTCGAGGATCAGGGCATCGGCAAACCCTAATGTCAGCCCCACGGCCTTTACCGCAAACCACACCGACAGCGAGTCCGGGACATAGATGACGAGGGTCAGGACAACCACCTCGATGATGCGGCGGCTGCGCAGCAGCTCAAATCCGCGCTGCATCATCGCCAGTTGCGTCGCTATTCGCGGCAGCGAGGCGAACAGACGCGAGGTCAGCGGTCCCGCAAGGCACAGAGCAACCAGCAAGACGACTCCGAAGATCGCGCCGGCGGTGATAAAGACGCCGACCAGCACTCCCGACAGCCTGCGGGTGACTGTCGCGAGCAGCAGGCCGATCCCGAGAATGGTAACCACGGCGAGGCCGTCGAACAGGCGCTCGATGACGATCGAGGTCAGCCCCCAGACCCGCGGGAGACCATAAGCTTTCTTAAAGAATTCGGCGCGAAACAGTTCGCCCAGCCGCGCCGGCATGATCACGTTCAACCCGTAGCCGACCACCAGGGTTTTCGCCACTGCCGGATACGGAACGGCGGCAGCCGGCCGCAGGATGATCTGCCATCGCCAGGTGCGAAGACCGAGATTGGCCGCGTAGCACAGGATTGCTGCTGCAAGCCAGACCGGGTCGGCGCTTCTCAGCGTCGCGATAACGGCCCCGCTCGGCACGCGATGCAGAGCAAGCCACAGAAAGAACAGGGTGCAGGCGAGCCCCGCGGCAACCTGAATGATGACCCGGGTCTTCATGGCGACATCGACCCGGCGGCGCCCGGGCCGGCTGTCGCCGCAGCGCGACCTCTGCCGCGACATCCGGCGCAGCGGGGGCAAGCGCGATCCCGCCGCGCGCCGATCGGTGGTGTCATCCGCGGATCAAAGGCGATCATCTGCCAAAGGCGGCATGGGCGAAAGGCGCATATGGGAAGAGGGCAAGGCGGACTTTCATCGGCACGGCAAAGCTCCACACTTTATGAACCAGCAGAATGTAGTGGCTGCCTAGAATCCCGAACCCGCACAGCCCCAATGCGACAATATCCATTCGCCTTTTCCCCGCTTCGCCAAATCGCATGGCGGAGATTGAAATCGAGCGATAGCCGATTACTGCGGCCAGTGTCATGAATGGCGCAAAATCGAACCGAAATCGCATCGTCATAAACATGGCCGCAAGCACGAGCAGGACAGCGGAAAGATTTGCGAGCAGTGCCAGACGCAGGATCGCGGTTGCTTCGGGCGGCAATTGCGGTTTTGACACGATCTGGTAAACCCCGATCGCCGCGAGCACAATTGTCAGCGGGTTGGTCAGCAACGGTGGGAATGGCGGTGCTTCGATACCGGCTACCCGGCTCGCCAGAAACCCCGCGAATCGCGGGATGTCTTTCGCCATATAGGGAAGCCCGGTGGCATAATAGAGCAGGCCGATCCAGATGCGGGCGAGACTAAACTCGCCATAGTTGTCGAAAGCCCGGGCAAAGTTCGGGTTATTTTGCACGAAGCCGTAATATCGAAAGTCGGCGAAGGTGAAAGGATTACCCCAGCGCTCAAAGTTGATGATACCGGCGCCGGCCGCGAGCATTCCGAGGATCATGACCGGCAGCAGGACCGATCGGTCGCAGACCATTGACCTGATCGCGGTGACACCTCCTGTTCCGAAAAAGGGTGGTCGCCGTCCGGCTGCGTGGCGCCAGGCTTGCCGCGCGACCAGGAGAAGCGTGCCGAGATAGAGTGCGACCCCGATCGTCGGCCGCGTGTTGATTGCAAGCCCGGCCAGGATTGCCATCGATATCAGGTCGCGATGGCTGAAGCCTTGCTGGCGGAATGCGGCCCGTACGACCAGTAAATTGAACGCGGCCGCCATTGCCGCCGACCAGAGTATCGACTCGTGGTAGATGGCCGCCGTGCCGAGTATGTAAAGCTGCGGGCCGCTCAGTGCTGTCGCTGCGAGCATGACCCCAAGAAAAAGCGGGCGCCGGTTGGCGAGCGAAAGGCTGTTGTGGACGGTCAGGACCATCGCCAACTGCAACGCGACAAAGGTGACGTCGGCGGTCAGGCAGGAGATCCGCGCGAGATCGATCGTTGCAATGTTGGCAAACGGCATTGCGAATAGTCGCAACAGCGCCGGAAACATGCCAAAATAGGTGTAGGTTTTGCCATTTTTTGTAAACGCTTCGAAATCGATGATCTTTGGATTGATATCAAATCTACCGTGGAGCAAATGCACCAGCATATTGTCATAGACTTTATCCAGCATTTCTGTCGCAAACAGTCGGAACGTCCCATTGCTCAACAAAAACAGGTAGTAGATGGCAACAATCGCCACCAACGCTGCAAAGACCAGCACGAGAGCATGGTCGATTTTGATCTTGGACATGGGGACCCGTCCCGAGGTCACGCCGCCGGAACGATGCGATCCCGGTGTAACAACGCGGCAGCGAATATCAAAACCGTACCGCGAACGGCGAGCGATTTGACAAGCCGGCACCGACAGGATCTTCAACCGAGCGGCGAGGGCGGTTTTGCCATGGCCAAGCCGGACGCCAAGCCGGTCCGATCAATCCGGTCTTGTGCCTCGCCCGGGAATGCCGGGTGAACGAGCGGCTACGGGTGTGGCGGCTACTGGCATGGTTGAGACACATCGCACTCGTCCCTCATTTTCGGTCGCCCCCGCTTTCGCGGGCATGACGATCATTGTGCGTCAGTACCATCTGCCGGAATCGGACCACCAGGCGAGCGGCTGTGCTGAGCCCGGAGCTTACGCCCGCCAAACGGATCGGAAAACCCGCCCGATCGGGGGAAACCGCCGGTCACCGGATGCGCTGGTTTCCGCCGGCCCGGCTTTGCGCTAGCCTGTTGCGGGACGACAAAATCGGGGCACGGCATGAGCGAGGGTAAGGCGACAGGATTTCTCGACGAGTTCCGGGCGCGGGGACAAGCCATGGCCGATGCCTGCACCCGTTGCGGCGATTGCTTTCGCGCCTGCCCGATGGCCGAACCGGCCGGGCTTGCCGCGGCCGACCCCGGGGAGACGACCGCCGCGATTGTCGATTTGATCACCGGCGGCGCCGGCAGCGATAGCGCCATCCGATGGGCTTCGGTGTGCAGCGGCAGCGGGAGATGCGTTCCGGCCTGCAGCCACGGCATCAACCCTCGCTTCATGGTGCAGCTCGCCCGCGGGTTTGCCCGCGCGCAACAGCCGGGAGCACCCCTCAACACCCGCTGGCGTGGGCCGTTCGGCACGATGAGCCGCGGCGTGCGCATCCTGTCGCGGTTGCAGATGCCGCCCGAAACCTTGGCCCGGCTGCGCGGGCAGCGGCAGCCGCCGCGTCAGCGCGCGCCCGAAATCGTCTTTTACACCGGCTGCAATATCCTGAAGACGCCGCACATAGCGCTTCTGTGTCTCGATATGCTCGATCTGCTCGGCGTCGACTACGAGGTCATGGGTGGGCCCGGCCAATGCTGCGGTGTCTACCAGTTCCGCGAGGGCGATTTTGCCAGCACCGCGCGGGTCGGGTTTGCGACGATCGATGGCCTTGCCGCCGCCGGCACGTCGACCGTGTTGTCGTGGTGCCCGAGTTGCCAATTGCAGATCGGCGAGGTGGCGCTGCCGAGTTACGAGCGGCAAGTCGGGGCAAAGCCGTTCGATCTGAACCCGTTCCTCGTCTACCTTGCAGACCGCGCCGAGGAGCTGGCGCGGCTGATGGTGCACCGGGTTGAGAAGCGCGTCGCCCTGCACGAGCGACCGGTACTGCCACAGGTCATGGCGGCCGTCAAAAAACTGCTGTCGATTGTTCCCGGTGTCGAGTTCGTCGATATCGACGTGCCGCGGGTCGGGACCCAGGCCAACAGCCTGGCGGTGTTGCCGGCGTTCAAGCGGGCGCTGGTCGAAAGAGAACTCGCCGCGGTCGCCGATGCCGGGGTCTCGACCTTGGCGACGGTCTATCACGCCTGTCACCGCGAATTGTGCGATGCCGGCGACGGCCGCAGCTTTGAGATCGTCAATTTCATGGAGATCCTCGGCGCCGGTCTCGGTCTTCATGCCGAGGATCTCTACAAGCGGCTCAAATTGGTGGGCGACATCGATGACATCATCACCGAGACGAGCCCGTTGATCGCCGAGCACGATCTCGATCTCGACACCGTGCGCGACGCGCTCCTCGCCGAATTCGGCCCCGCGGCGACCCGAGAGCAACGCACCCCCCACAGCGGCCGGAGCTGATCAGAATAGCCAAAGACGGCCCTGCTCTGCGATAGCGGCGCGTCTGAAAAGAGTCTGGCGTCGTCCTTGGCAGCTGCGCGGGCGCGGCAGAGCGAATCTTGTTCACCGCGCGGAGAAAGCTCTACTCGCGAGTGTCAGGCACGCGCGGTCTCCGGCGTTGCGTCCGGCGCTCATCGACCATACCGCCTTGCTATCGCGGACCACGCGCGATGGGAGATCAAATCACCTCGCCCCGGCGGCACCTTGACTCGGCCGGGCGCCGAATCGAAAGTCAGGAGGTGCGAACAGGAGAAAAAGCATGCTGCCACGCGAGGAAAACGAGCTGTTGACCCGGATCGGCCCAGGCACCGCGATGGGCCGGACCATGCGGCTCTACTGGATTCCGGCGTTGCTCGCGCGCGAGTTGCAGGAGCCGGACGGGCCGCCGGTGCGGGTACGGCTGCTGGGTGAGGACCTGGTCGCGTTTCGTGATACCGACGGGCATATCGGCCTTGTCGACGAGTACTGCCCGCATCGCCGCGCCTCATTGTGGTTCGGGCGCAACGAGGAGGGCGGGCTGCGCTGCGTCTATCACGGCTGGAAGTTCGCCGTCGACGGCAGTTGCGTCGAACAGATGAACGAGCCCGAGCCGTTCTGCCACAAGGTCCACCTGACCGCCTACCCGACGGTCGAGATGGGCGGCGTCATCTGGACCTATATGGGCCCGCCCGAACGCACCCCGGCTCTGCCCAAATTCGGCTGGACGCAGGCGCCCGAAACCCACCGCCACATCTCGAAAGTGATCCAGGAGTGCAACTGGCTGCAGGCGCTCGAAGGCGGGCTCGACACCTCGCATGCGCCGATCATGCATCGATTGCTGCAGGCCAATGCCGGCCGCGGCGGGATCGACCCGTCGAGCGCCTATGTCCGCGCCAAGGCGCCGAGCATCGTCGTCGACCTGACCGATTACGGGTATCAGTACGCCGGCATCCGGGCGCTCGGCGACGACGAGGCGCATATCCGCACCTATCATTACATCCTGCCGTTCCACCAGATCCGGGCGTCACGGTCGGAGACCGGCGGTCGGGTCGATGCCGGGCATATCTGGGTCCCGATCGATGACTACAACACGATGGTCTACAACTGGCAGTACAGCGTCACCGATGAGCCGCTGTCCGACGCCGACCGGCTCGAACGCGGCATCGGCAACGGACCATTGCATGTCGACCAGACGACATTCCGTTCCAACGCCAACCGGCAGAACAATTACCTGATCGACCGTGCGGTGCAGAAGACCCTGAGCTTCACCGGGATCGACGGCGTCAATGTGCAGGACCGCGCGATCCAGGAAACGATGGGCGCCATTGTCGACCGCTCGAAGGAGCATCTCGGACCGGCCGACAAGGCGATCATCCAATTGCGCCGGCTGCTGCGCCAGGCGGTCAACACCGCGGGCGAAGGCGGCGTCCCGGCCGGTGTGCGGCCGAGCTATTACCGGCTACGCGCCGCCGAAACCGTGGTGCCGCGCGCCGGCGACTGGCGGCCGCTGGTCGGCGAGGGACTGCCGCGCGAGGAGATCCTGCAGACGGTGTGACGATGGCGGCGGATCAGAGCGAGGCGGCAGACCAGGGCGGCCCGGCCGACCGCGGTGAGGCGGCGTTGCCTCGGCGCCGGCAAATCCGGATGACCGCGGAAGAGCAGGCGGCATTTCTGCGCGACAACTCGAAATGCGCGCTCGCCACGATCGACCAGGACGGTTTTCCGCATGTCGTGGCAATGGGGTTTTATGTCGAGGACGGCGTTTTTTACATGACCTCCTATGCCAAGGCGCAGAAGGTCCTGAATATCCGCCGCAACCCCAAGGTCGGTCTGATGGTTGAAACCGGCGGGCGCTATGCCGAACTGCGCGGTGTCATGGTGCGCGGCACCTGCGAGATCATCGACGATGTCGAGGTGGTGCGCCAGGTTGTGAACCACCGCCGCAGTGCCGCCGAAAGCGGCCGGCGGGGTGCGCTCGACAGCGCTCCCAAGCGCGTCGTCCTCAAAATCACCCCGCGCAAAACCACCAGTTGGGACCATGGCAAGCTCGGCGGCAGGTACTGACACCGGTCTGGCGGCGAATGTGCCGGCAGATCGCTGACAGACGGCGGACGATTGCGAGCGACTGCAACGCGGGTCGGCGCGCAAACCCGAGTCGGCGCTTTCTGTTACGGTCGCTACCGCCGGGCTGGGTGACGCAATGCTGCGGCGCCCGTCACCCGTCAGAACACCGGATGATTCGCGGCAGGCGCCGGCAGCGTCGGCAGCACGATGCCGCCAAACGCTCGATCATCGCGGCGCTCCTTTTTTGACCGCTGGGTTCCAATGACACTGGACGGACCCGTCATCGTCAGCGCCAACGGGTCGGGCCGCGCTGATCTGACGCGGCGTTTCGCGCCGAATCGATCTCGCCTCCAGGCTCGGGAGCGGCAATCTCGCCATGATTCGGGTCGAGCGCGCCGGCCGGAACGGTTGAACCCGGCAACAGAGTGCAATATCGGCCGGGCCGCAGCGGGGTAGGGATCATTGCCTGTCCTGAAGTATTCGTGCTGAGCTGGCCTGCCGGATACCGCTCCGCCTGAGGGCCTGAACTGTTTCAGCATTGCCGGCGGGCGCGCGGCGATTTGACCGGCGCGGGAGGACTATCGCGCAATTAATCAAATCAGTAGAATATATCGGGGGTCCAGCAACTGCCACGCGCCATGAAATTCGTCTTTGTTCTGGTCTGCCTCGGCGTCGCCCTGGGCGGGTGCTCGACGCTCCCCACCTCGGGCCCGACAGTGAGCCAGGTCTTTGATCAATCAGTGCAGAACGGGCAGCGGCAGTTTGATCTCGTCAATGTCGACAACCGCGTCGTGACTATGCTGGCGGAGCAACCGATCGCAAGCTTTCACGCGCGGTTTCGATCTTATGGCAAACCGCCACCGCCAAAGATTGGGATCGGCGATACGGTGGCGGTGACGATCTGGGAGGCGGCCGGAGGAGGGCTTTTCAGCGCGCCGGTGAAAACCGAGGGCGCTTCCTCGGGAGCCAGTGGCACGACGATTCCCGACCAGGTCGTAGCGGCTGACGGCGCGATCAGCGTGCCGTTCGCCGGCCGCGTTCCGGTTGCCGGGCATACGCCATTGCAGGTGCAGGACGAAATTCAGCAGCGCCTGGCGGAAAAGGCGATCGAGCCGCAGGCGATCGTCACTGTCCCAAAGAGCGTCACCAATACCGCGACCGTATCCGGAGAGGTTGTCAGCGGGGCCCGGGTACCGCTCTCTGTTGGGGGCGATCGCCTGCTCGATCTGATTGCCGCCGCCGGCGGGAGCAAGGCTCCGATTTATGAGACCTTCGTCCGTCTATCGCGCGCCGGGGTAACTGTAACCATTCCCTTGGAGCAGCTCGTTTCGGACCCCGCCGAGAACATCTATGCCTGGCCGGGTGACGTTTTAACCCTGGTCCAGATACCGCAAACCTTCTCCGTGTTTGGCGCGACGACGCAAAACACCGAAGTGCCATTTGGCGCCGAGAAAATAACTCTTGACGAAGCGCTCGCCAAGGTCGGCGGGCTGCAGGATCTGCGCGCCGATCCGCGGGGCATATTTCTGTTTCGCTTCGAGCCCCCCTCGGTTGTCGACGCGCTCAAGGCCCCGGTTCTGCCTGTCGGGCCTGATGGCAGCTCTCCGGTGGTCTACCGCCTCGATCTCAGAGAAGCCAAAAACTATTTCTACGCCAAGCGCTTCCCGATCGAGGACAAGGATGTAATCTATGTTGCCAACGCGCCGCTGACCGAGCTGCAGAAAGTCTTCACCCTGATAAACACCGTGACCGGACCGGTGATCAGCGGCGTTGTCGTCAGCCGTTCGATTAACAATCCTTGATCTCTGAGGAAGAAAACCAGGGACGGGACAGCGTCAATCTCGCAGGCTCCGATGCAGGCGCCGATAATGTGCAATCCGGCCGACAATATGGGGGGCTTTAGATGCGGCAGTTGATGATTGTCGCAATATTTGCGATCGCCGTGGTTGCAAAGACCGCAAACGCCGAGCCGCAGTGGCTGACCTTGCCACCCACTCCGAGCTTGCCGAAAGCGGCCGAGAGCGGTTATGCGCCGATCAACGGCATCAAGATCTGGTATGCCATCTTTGGCCGCGGTGCACCGGTGATCCTGCTGCATGGCGGGCTGGCCAATGCCGATTATTGGGGCAACCAGGTCCCTGAATTGCAAAAGAGCTATCGGGTCATTGTGATGGACAGCCGCGGCCATGGCCGCAGCACGCGCAACAACGAGCCTTACGGCTACGATCTGATGGCGTCAGATGTGATCGGGCTGATGGATTTTCTCAACATTCGCAAGGCGGCGATCGTCGGCTGGAGCGATGGGGCGATTATCGGCCTCGACATTGCGATGCTTCATCCGGACCGGGTGTCAAAGCTGTTCGCTTTTGCTGCCAATTCGGATCCGAGCGGGGTTGCCGACATCTCCAAGAGCCCGGTGTTCAACGCGTTTATTGCCCGCGCGCGGAAGGAGTATCAGAAACTCTCGCCCACTCCCGACCAGTTCCAAGCCTTTCTCGCCCAGATCACCAGGATGTGGGCAACCCAGCCAAACTGGACCGCCGCGGATCTGCAGCGCATCGTCGTCCCGACCTGGATTGTCGATGCCGATCATGACGAGGCGATCAAGCGCGCGAATACCGAATTCATCGCCGCGAATATTCCAGGTTCGGGGCTGCTGCTGCAGCCGCAAGTCAGTCACTTCTCGTTTCTGCAAGACCCGGGGCAGTTCACCACCGACCTGCTGCATTTTCTGCAGCACGTGAAGGCAGATTGACGGCGCTGGCCGCAGAGATCGCGCGGCCCGCACACCCGCACCCCACCGTAGCCTGACCGACCGCGCAGTCGCCTGTCCGATCAATATTCCTTGTAGGGCAGGAATTTGCCGCTGAGCGTGAGCTTGACGCGGTCGCCCTTCTGGTCGGGCTGGCGCTCGATCGCCATGTCAAAGTCGATGGCGCTCATGATGCCGTCGCCGAATTCCTCCTGGATCAACTCCTTCCACGTCGTGCCGTAGACCTGCACCAATTCGTAAAAGCGATAGATCAACGGATCACTCGGCACCGCATTCGGCAATGACCCGCGATAGGGGATGTCCTGCAACAGGCTCTGCTCCTCGCCGTCAAGGCCAAACAGTTTTGCCGCGCGCTCGGCCTGGTCGGGGCGCAGCCTCATCTGGCCCATCAATGCCGCGGTCAAATAGACAGCCGAGCCGCCGCCAATTTCGGCGACGATCGTTTTCCATGTCAGGCCTTTTGAACGCTTGATGCCAAGGATTTTGCGGGTCAGTTCGTCACGCGTCATCGGCGCCTCCTGCCAAGCTGCACAGATCCTGACCCGTGCAACCACGATGCCAATCGGTCCGGGTTGCGCCTGCGGCTGCGCATCGGCGCCGTCAAAGGCTTTGTGCGCCGCCGGCTGCGCGAAGACTGGCGCTTGCTGCACATACATCCGGGCATTCGGAACCGCCGCGATCGTGCGGATTGCGCCACTCGGGCCATATCGAATTGTCGCCACCGGCAGCAGTCGGAACCTCGCGCGGCCCGGCCGATCCGGTGGCCACAGCCATTCTCGACGATGCCGATCGCCTGCAGGCTATGCGATTGGATCCCGGCGATAATGTCATTGTGAGCCCGCGGGTCGACGCAAAGTGTCGCCCAAGGATTAGGCTTGGCGTAGCAATCCCGTTGTAACGATGCGATACGTAGGGCCACATTCCCGGCGCCAGCGAGGTGCGCAGGAGGGACAGGATGGCTGAGGATTTCTCCGGCAAGGTCGCGATCGTCACCGGCGGCGGCAACGGCATCGGGGCTGCGACCTGCCGCGCCTTTGCTGTGGCTGGCGCACATGTTGCGGTGGTCGATCGCGATCGCGCGGCGGCCGAGCGGGTCGCGAGCGAGATCGCGGGCAGCCGCGGCACCGCCACGGCTCACCCGCTCGACGTCACCGATCGCGCCGGCTTTGCCGCCCTTGCTGCCGATGTCACGGCGACCAGGGGTGGCATCGACATCCTGGTCAATGCTGCGGGGGTGACGGTGCGGCGGATGATTGCCGATATGGGCGCGGAGGATTGGGACCGCGTCATCGCCGTCAACCTGACCGGCGCGTTCAACGGCATCCGGGCGGTGTTGCCGTATTTGCGCGCCCGTGGCGGCGGTGCGATCGTCAACATCGCCTCCGTCGCCGGCCTGCGCATCTCGTTTGGCGGCACCGCCAATTACAGCGCTTCAAAAGCCGGGCTGTTAGGACTGACGCGGCACGCCGCCTACGAACTCGCGCCCGACCACATCCGGGTCAACGCGGTGTGCCCGGGCGCGACCGCGACCGCCTTTGGCGGGGCCTTGCCGAGCGCCGAGGCCAAGGCCGAACGCGGCCGGAAAATCCCGCTCGGCCGCATGTGCGAGCCCGAGGATATCGCCGACCCGGTGCTGTTCCTGGCCGGAAACGCCGCCCGCATGATCACCGGCATCGCTCTGACCGTCGACGGCGGCCTGTTGATCAAAAACGACACCCCCTATGAGGAATATTTCCGCCCGCGCTGACGATGCAAGCCTGACCGCTGGTAAGCTGGCAGCGGGTGCGGGCGAACCCTCACCCGGATCACAGCCGGGTCACCCTCTCCCGCATGGCGGCAAGGGGGAACCCAGCCAAAGCGACGGATGGGCGAAGGGCACACCTCGCCGCGGGTCGGCTTTAGGCGCCTCGCGGATGGCAGCATTCCGGCATTCGAGTATGACCCGTCATGCGCTTGACGGCGACCAGCCATAGACCCGCGTCAGGGTCTCGCCCATCAGCTTGGTGCGGTCGCTGTCAGACAGCCGATCGGTGACGCGAAACGCCTCGACCCCCTCTTTATAGGTCAGCAACGCCACCGCGCGCGTCCAATCGGTGCCCCACATGCAACGATCGAGGCCGAAGCCGTCAAAGACCCGGCACAGCGGATCCCACAAATCCTTGTATGGGAAGGGTTCGTGCGACAGCGTGCAGGCGCCTGAAATCTTGACCATGATATTGGCATGTGATGCCAGCGCCAGCAGCCTTGGCAGATCGGCAAAGGGGTTGGCGGGCGGCGGCGGCTCGAATGGCTGCTGCAGTCCGAGATGGTCGATCACCAGGATCGTATCGGGGTTGCGCCGCGCCAACTCGCCGGTCTGCGCGAGGCGCCCCCAGCACGACATATTTACCGGCAGCGAATGCCGGGCCGCCGCCTTAAGAACCCGGTTGATGCCGGGATCGGCGGGATCCTCCGAAGCGCCGCGGGTCAGCATCAACCGGATCCCGACCGTGCCGTCGGCCGCCGCCCAGTCGGCGATCGTATCAGCCACCTTCGGATCGTTTGGATCGACCGGCTTGACCAGCCCGAACCGGCCGGGATGGGCGGCGTGGACTGCGAGGGCATAGCTGGCGTCGTAGCGGTACATCGAGAACGGCGAGACCAGCACTGCGCCATCGACGCCGACCGCGTCCATTGCGGCGACCATCTGGTCGCCGGTGACTTCCGCCGGACCGTGCAATGTGCCGAGCCACGGGCGGCCTGAATGGTTGCGTTCATAGGCGTGGACTTGGGCATCTATCGTCAGCATGAGTTGCGGCCTACCAATAACGCGATGGTTCGAGGGAATGTGGCGCGCCAAACAGAAACGAGTCAAACCCGCGATGACGATTGGCAGAGTGCGATCGCACCAACCGGGATGCGCTGAACGCCCGGCGAGCATGCCGGCCTCGCGCGGCCAGTTGGCGCGAAACGTTGCCGCGCTATCCCTGGCGGTCGCGGCGTGCTCGGGCGGGCACCGGACGGCATTTGCCGATTCGATCGCAGCAAAAGAGCAGCTCTGCGCTGCGTGCCACGGCGCCCAAGGACTGCCATCCGATCACGCGGTGCCGATTATCTGGGGGCAGCAGCCGGCGTATCTCGAAAAGCAGCTGACCGACTACCGCAACGGCGACCGCGCCAGCCAGATCATGTCATCGATCGCGGAGAGCCTGAGCGAAGCGGAAATCGCCCGGGTTGCTACCGATTTCGGGCATCGCAAGTGGCCGGCACAAGCGCCGACGAAACCGCCCGCCGCCCCGCCCGCGATCGCGGGATGCCTGGGTTGCCACCACTCGGACCTGACCGGGGGAATCAGCGGTGCCGGGATCGCGCCTCGCCTCGCCGGTCAGCTTCCGTCCTATCTGGTCGACACGATGACCGCTTACGCGGATGGTGATCGCGGCAACAGCTCGCTGATGCCGGCGCTGATGGAGGGTTTGCCGGAGGCCGATCGCACGGCGATTGCCGACTATCTGGCGGCGCTGCGCTGAGCTGCAGCATTCGATCGGAAAGCGGGTGACGATCGGTGAGCGCGTGATCGCCCCAGGTGTTATCCCGGTACTGAGTGGGTCGGCGATGGGCGTCGCGCCGGTCAAGACCGTCGCGGATCCGGCGGGGCTGATGCGTTGCGGGTTCGGCGGCAAGGGCTCAGGGGTAGGCTGATAGGCATGCCACAACATGGCAGACTACAAAATGCAGGGCATAAACTGATCCGCCCGGGACCAAGGTGCGGCACACAGACAAATTCCGCCTGAATTAAAAGCCGGCTGTTAAAAATTTTGTCAGACAATCGCGCTATCCGCCCGGGGAGCAATGGCATCCGGATGTCCTGCACGGCGAGGCGCGCTCGCCCGGCAGGGCTCAACCCCGGGGCCGGACATATGGGTCGAAGATGCTCAGCCCGGCGGCTGGGACATCCCATTGGCCGGGGTCAAATCGACGGGCGGGAGATTAATAGATGGAATTCTACCTTGATTTCGATCAATTGTTGGGCCGGACGTCCAACCCGGCGACATCGATTCTGCTGCCGGTTTTCCTGCTGGCGACCGTGGTCGAGGGCTTGCTGATCCTGCGCCGGCAGGGATCGTACCCCTGGAAGAATGCGGGCGTTTCGCTCAGCATGGCCATCGGCCACTTTATCACCCAAGCTGCCGTCTATGGTCTGATCTTTGGTGTCATCGCCGGCTTTGTCTACCGGTTCAGGCTGACGACGATCCCGGTCTCGTTTCACCACTGGCCAAGCCTAATCGTGCTGTTTGTGCTGGTCGATCTCGCATTTTACATCGAGCATCGCTGTTCTCATCGGGTACTGTTCTTGTGGGCATCGCACAGCGTGCATCACAGCAGCGAAAAGATGCTGGTCACCACCGCTTACCGCCTCGCCTGGACCCCGATCCTTTCGGGAATTTTCCTGTTCTATCTGCCGCTCGTCTGGGTTGGCTACGATCCCTTCTGGGTCTATGGCATGGTGTCTGCGAGCCTCTCCTATCAGTTCTTTGTCCATACCGAACTCGTACCGCGCATTGGCTGGCTGGAGTGGTTCATCAACACGCCCTCGGCCCATCGCGTGCATCACGCCAGCAATGCCGAGTACATCGACAAAAACTATGGTGGCGTATTGCTGATCTGGGATCGTTTATTCGGATCATATCAGGCCGAACAGTCCGACATTCAGATCCGCTATGGCCTGGCGCATCCGCGCTCGGCTCCGAACAACCCCTTTGTCATCGCCTATGAGGAACTCTGGCAAACGCTGAAGGCGGCATTTCTCGCGCGAAATCTACGCGAACGTGTCAAACTGTTGTGCGGGCCGCCCTAGAGCAGGATCGCATGAAATGGAAACAGAGCTTCCATTTCATGCGTGAATCCTGCTCTCGATGCCAAGGGTCTAGTTAGCGGCATCTGGTGCGGCGTGACGGCGCGCCCGCCAAACATTGTTGATCCGTGGTTGCACGATCCAGTCCGGCACCACCACCTCGCCGACGGCTTCCGACGCCAGGACCGGCCACTCGTCAAACCGGAAGCAGGCAGCGGCGCGACGCTGTTCGGGTGCGGTGACGTCCCCGAGCAAGGTACTCCCGGCCCGGCTGCCGCCAGCAAAACCTGCGCACCGGCATCGTCAGGGCTGGGTGGTGCGCGGAGGCACGGGCACCATCCGGTCGATCTCGACCAGCCGGCCGGAAAATATCGGCGTCCCTATTGCGGCCGCGGCGAATACGGCGAAATAGCTATCGAAAGAGACCTTGCCAAAAGGGACCTTGCGTTGGGCCGCCGTCACCGGCATTCGAGCGAGCTGGGCATGGATACCGTGATTTCCGATTTTGTGCGCGCCGGAACCCTGGACGAGTTGAAAGCCAACGGTCGGCTTGTCGTGCACGGCCATCATCGACCGATCCTCGTGCTCTATGAGGACGGGCGTGTCTTTGCCCTCGACAACCGCTGCCCGCATATGGGTTTTCCACTCGAGCGCGGCAGCACCGATGACGGCATCCTGACCTGCCATTGGCACCATGCGCGCTTTGACCTGGCGAGCGGCTGCACCTTTGACCTGTGGGCGGATGATCTGCCGACCTGTCCGGTCGAGATCCGGGCCGGGGGTGAAATCTGGGTCAAGCCGGTATTCGGCGACGCCGATCCGGCCCGGCACTGGCGCCAGCGCCTCGAAGACGGGCTCGCCCACAATCTCGGACTTGTCATCGCCAAGGCGATACAGGGATTGCTGACGGCGGGTCAGCCCGCGGCAGCAATCATCAGGCAGACGGCACTCTTCGGCAGCCGCAACCGCGACGGCTGGGATACCGGGATGACGATCCTGACCGCGTCAGGCCAGTTGCTGCCCTACCTTTCGCAAGGCGACACGCATCTGGCATTGTTCAAGGGCGCGCGCCGCGTCGCCGCCGATTGCGAGGATGTCGCC
>DATJLK010000167.1:0-40139 GCA_035509615.1 Allostellaceae bacterium
GCTTCACTTACGAACAGGTTTCTTGCCAACGCGCGTCGGACGATGACGCGATCGCGCCCGCCTGAATGAGCCTCGGCGCTAGCGCATGCGCGAGCCGGGATCCATCCCGAGATAGACGCGGCCGCCGATCGGGTACCATTCAGGCGCGATCGTCACGGTCTGACCAACGACATGGAGATCGCGCCAGCACTCGGCGAGCCGGCTGTCGCGCTTGAACGACGTGCTGCCGCCGTGGCGGTACACCAGATCCATCGCCTGGCGGGCGCTGTCGGCGGCATAGACGGCGGCCAACCGGCAGCGGGCCCGCTGCTCCAGCGTGGTCTCTTCGCCCGCGGCAACCCGGTTCCACAGTTCAGTGATCATCGCACTGCGATAGGCACGCCCGGCGTTAAGGATGGCGTCGGCGCGCGCGACCGCATCCTGGACCTGCGGATTCTCGCACAGCATGCCGGTACGGCCGCGCGGCGTCTTTTCCCGGGCGAGCTCGATCAGCGCGTCGATACCGGCGCGGGCGATGCCGGTGATCACGGCGCTGTGATGGGGTCCGACCCAGCATTGGGCCGGCAAGGCGTAGGTGACCCCAGGCCAGCGGTTCCACTGGTTGTCGAGCGGCGCACCGGCATGGATCATCGTGCGCCGCTCGGGCAGTAAGACGTCGTCGACCGTCCAGTCAAAGCTGCCGGTGCCGCGCAGCCCGGCCACATCCCAGCTTCCCGCGACGATTTCCGCTTCCGCCCGCGGAAAAACCGCCCGCATATAGAGCATGCCGCCATCCGGGCGGCGGCGCGGCTGGCCGCCATCGAGGATCTGGAAACTGCCCAGCATCCAGGAGCTTTCCTGACAGCCGCTGCCAAACTGCCAGCGTCCGCTGACGCGGTAGCCGCCCTCGACCGGCACTCCCTGTCCGCCGCCCTGCACTGCGGTGCCGGCAATGACCGTATCGGCCCCTTGCGCGTAAACCTCGTCGACCCCCTGATCCGGCAAACCGAGGGTCACAAGCTGGCCGATGCCGTTGTTTGCCAGGTTCCAGCCGACCGAGCCCGCCCCTTCGGCCAACAGCTCGACGACGCGCAGATAGGTCAGCGGGTCGACCTGCAATCCGCCGAGCGCATGCGGGATCACCAGGCGATAAAACCCGGCAGCGCGCAATTCGCCGAACAGGCCCCGCGGCAGGCGCTGCTCGCGCTCGATCTCGTCGCGATAGCTGCGGATCACCGGCTGCAAGGCCGCCGCCGCCCGCACGACGGGTTGCGCATCGATATCGCACGGCAGGCGCGCATCTTCGGTCATCATGTCCATCGGCTCCCTTTCCCCTCGCGCGACGCCGGCGGTGGCGCCCGCCGCGCAGCTTGCGTCGTGCCCGGCCGCTATAGATTAGATCCGCGCAGGCCGCGTCAATCATATGCCACGCTCGCGAGCCGTCAGGGGCGGCACGGACGGCGCGATAGCGAGACATGCTGTCGCCAATCGCAACGCTCGAGCATGAGGCGGCGGTTGCGGCGTCGGCGTTGCGATTGTCACGCTCCTCGCGAAGCTCTCGGCATTGCGAACGGCAGCGGCAGGGCGCGACGATCGTCCGAGACGGCGTTCACCCCACCCTCACTGGATGGCCGACAATGGCGCTGAAATTCTTGCGCATGTTGTTGTATCGCGGTTCGTGCGACTGCACGCGACCGATCTCATCGGTCGCCCGCGACATCAGGGTATAGGAGCCCTTCCGGCGCGCGTCCCAGCGATACGACCAGCGGACCCATAGAAACCGGTCGCGCGGCTGTTCGATATGGGCGCAATTCCAGGTCTCCCCGCCGTCGATGCTGACCTCGACCTGGTTGATCGCACCACCGCCGCTCCACGCGTAACCCCGGATCATATGGATGCCGGGAGGCATCTGCTCGGTGTCGTCATTGGGCTGGGTGATGATCGATTTGACCCCGATCGTAGTAATCAATTCCTTATTCGGATCGTCGGGCGAGTTTCCGTAGTAATAGAACTGATAGTGGTACCAGCAGTCGGGCTCGTGTTCCGCCACCTCGAGCGCGGTGAGCCATTTCACCGACCAGTTGCCGGACCAGCCGGGCACCAAGAGCCGAACCGGCGCACCATGCAGATGTTCGAGCAACTGCCCGTTCTGGGCCCAGGCCAGGATGGTGTCGGGATGGAGCGCCTTTTCGATCGGCAAGCCCTTGTCATAGTAGAAAGGCTCGGTGCCCGCGGCCGCCGTCGGCGGGACGCCGAGATCACTGCCTTCGGCCCGCACATAGCGTGACTTGTGGGTCAGCCCAGCTGCGTTCAGCACGGCGGCCAACGGCACGCCGGTCCACTCGCTGCCGCTGAGGATCATGCCCTCCTGGGTACGAGAGGGTTTGGGCCCCTCCCCCTTGAAATACTCGAAGAACGTGGCGTCGCTGCCCGAACATTCCATGACGGTGCGCACACTGCGACCGGGAAATCGCCGCAACTGATCAAAATTCAGGGTTAGCGGGGTCTTGACCTCACCCTCAACCCGCAACACCCAGGACCCGGTCTCGACCACCGGGGGAACGGCGAAATGCTGAACGGTATAGTGCAGCGGGGTGGGCGTGATCGGCCCTTCGAGATCCATGACCGGCGTCCGGATCCGGACCGTGCGGCCTTCGTTGTCGGCTAGCGTAACCGGTCTGATGTCCTTTGTCGGCCAGCCGTGCCAATCGCCGGTTTTCTTGGCGTTGGCCGGGTCGGAACTGACCCTTTGATCCATACGCAAAAATTCAGGGACAGCCCCCTCCTCGATCGGCATTGCCACGCTACTCCCTCATCCCGACTTCAATGTGCTTGTGGCCGAACTTGTACGCAAGCAAATCTGAGAGCGATTCCAGCGCCGCGAGATCCGACAAGGCGCCTCGCACGTCTTGACCCTTGCCCAGTTGGCAGCGCGGTCCGGGCAGGCCGCGCCGAACCCGGGCGGCACAAAATAGGCAAAAGCGAGACCGGTCCGACCGCACCGTAGCGCTCGCCGACGCTTTCGCCGCCCCGCCTTGTTTGGCTGCACCCGCCCGGGCCGCACCCGCCGCTATTGGGCGGCAATGGTCGCGATCGGTCCGGCTGGAACCGCGAGCGGCTGCTCCGCAGGTTGCGGCGCCGGCCGTACCTGGACTGCTTCAAGCCGCGTCACCGCGGCCTCGACCGCAAGCCGCAACCCGGTCTCGTTGAAGAACGAGCCGGGGATCATGCAGCGCGCGGCGAGCACGCGGCGCAGAACATCGAACAGCTCCGGATCGGGCGGTTTGGCATCGGTCCAGAAATGGTCGAGGCTGCCCTGATAGGTCAGCCCCGGTATGTCGTACATAGCCTGGCCCAGCGCGATCACCGGCAAGTGCTTGGCCAGGGCCTGGCTGCCGACCGTACTGTTGACCGTCACCACGGCATGGGAACGCTCCAGCAGCTTTGGCAGTTCGCCGCCGTCCAGTACCGTCACCCTTTCGGCCACTAACTGCTCGGCCGCTATGTGACCGACCATGCCGGCCCAATCGACAAGCCCGCTGTCCAACGGGTGCAGTTTGACGACAAGCCGCGCGGTCGGCGGCGCATGTTGCGCGAAGGAGCGAAGCACGAAATCGATCGCAAGATGCGTGGCACGAAACGGCGAATGCACCCGCATCTGATAGTCGCAGTCGAGTTGCAACGGGAACAAATAGACCGGGTCGCCGGTCAGCGACTCGATTGCTGCGGCGGCTTGGCGTTCGAACCGGCGCATCAACGCCAATCGGCGCAGCCAACCCGCATATTCGATCAACTGATGGTAGGGGCGGTGGGTCCGATAATAGGGAAAGCGCAACACCGCCGCCATCGAGGCGACATGATAGAGGACATCTTCGAACGCCCGTCGGCGGAACCGGCTTGGCACGGGCGGTGGTGGTTGCCAGGTCGGCAGGTCGCGCGCATGCTCGCGGTACCAGTCCGGATCCTTTGGCATCGAGGAATAGCCGTTGACCCCGCCTGGCTCGAAGGTGATCCAATCCGGGCGGATATAACCCTCTTCGACGACATGAGTGAGCAATCGGCGGGCTTTGGCAAGCCGGATCGCGGCGCGGTGCAAGGGCCGGCAGTCACCAAACAGGATGATGTCGGTGATCGCTCTGTCTGTGACCAACTGGTCAAGAAATTGCGGCCACTCATATTCATGTCCGCGAAAGTCGACGCTGTTTGGCAGCTTCCAAAACAGGCGGTCACCGCCGTTGAAATTGACCCGATGCACGCCATGTCCGCGCCGCAACAGCGCGATGCCGAGACGCTCGAAAAATCGCATCGGCATGCTCTGTAAAAACAAGAAGTTACGGCCGGTCGGCGCCTCCTGCCGACGAGCCAGCGTCACACGCTTCACCCGATCGATCAGCTGAAGATCCAATGGCGTCCCCTGCGGCCAACTGAAATTCGCTGAAGAGGATAGTCGAAAAAGTTTGATTGCGACGGCGCCACTTTCGGACAGGTTGGCCATGAATGTCTACGGGTTTGTGCAGTTTCAGCCTCGTTTCACAATTAACTTTCTGACCGCGACCAAACGGGTTGCTTTTGGTAGCGGGGGCCATCACCGTTCAGGCTCGGCTGCCGGGCAACCGATCGTGAAAAATGACGAGCCGCTGGTGGTCCGAACGTAACTCTTGGGGCCCGCTCTTTTCTGTCGTCATGCCCGCGAACGCAGGTCCCGAGAGGAAGCGCCGAGCGGTTACCCTAGACCTCCGCTTCCACCGGGCGACGGGTGAATGGGAGTCATCTGTCTGGTTCGGTACAGCTGGCGACGTGGCGGCGTGTGGTTCGAGAAAATAAGGTATTGCGGCCTCAGGACGCCTCGGTAATTCACCGTTTCTTATCAGTTATCCGTTTCGATCATCCGTCAGCCGGATTTGCCGGCCCGGAAGGCAAACAATGACCCGTATTCTTCTTGCCGAATCGGATCAACGCATCCGCCAGTTTTTCGCCGGAATTCTCTCCGATTGCGGTCACGCGGTCGAGACTTGCGCCGATGCGGTCGAAGCGGCCACGTCACTGTCGACGCGGGAGATCGATGTCGTTGTCACCGACCTGGTGCTCGAACACAGTCATAAAACGAGTTTGGCGCTCAATTGTGAGGCACTTGGAATACCGACCTTCACCTTGAGCGGCAACAAGTTCCGACCCGACCTCGCGCCGGCGGAACGACCGCCGCCGTTATTCGAAAAACCATTCCGCTTTCGCGACCTGCAGACCGTCTTGGAGGTGGTGGCGCAACGATCGGAATTGGCATGAGTCGACAATAAGCAGAGTCCGCAAGGCTTTAGGTCGCCGTTGAACCACGCCGTCCGTAGAGCAGAAATTCGCGATTGCCTTCCGGCCCGCGGATCGGGCTCTCGATGATCCCGACCACGCGCCAGCCGGGCTGCGCCGCGACCCAGGCGGCGGCGCGGTCGCAAACCCGGCGATGGACCGCCGGATCGCGGACCACGCCGCCCTTGCCGACATCGGCCGGTCCCGCCTCGAATTGCGGCTTCACCAGCGCCACCAGAGCAGCGCGTTCGGCCGCGAGCGCCAATGGTGCCGGCAGCACTGTCGCCAGCCCGATAAAGCTGGTATCGCAAGTAATCATGTCGATCGGTTCGGCGACCTGTCGACGGCTGAGTGTTCGAGCATTTGTCCGCTCGCAAACGACCACTCGCGGGTCCTGGCGCAGCTTCCACGCCAACTGACCGTGGCCGACATCGACCGCATAAACCCGGCAGGCGCCGCGGGTCAGCAGGACATCGGTAAAGCCGCCGCTCGAAGCGCCGATATCGAGCGCTATACAATCGGCTGGATCGATCGCAAATTGATCAAGCGCATGTGCGAGCTTTACGCCACCGCGTGATACCCAGGGGTGGTCGCGGCCCCTGACTTCGAGCGTCGTGTCCGCGGTCAGCATCTCGCCTGGCTTGTCGACCCGGCGCTCACCGGTGAACACCAGCCCGGCGAGGATCAGGGCTTGCGCTCGTGTTCGACTTTCCGCGAGGCCGCGGTCAGCGAGTAATTGATCGGCCCGCTGCTTCGCCGTCAAATCAGCCTGCGCTCACCACCGCAAAATCGCTTGAGCGGCTAAATCGCCCGGCAAAAAGCCCGGATTACGCCCGAGCCGGTTGTTCGACGATTTCGCGACCCAGCGCAGAAAGCGCCATTGCGACGATATGGCGAGCATTGAGCCCGGCCTTATCGTACTGCGTCTGCGGGCTATCGTGGTCGAGAAAGGCATCGGGCAGGGTCATCGTCCGGATCTTGAGGCCGTGGTCGAGCAAGCCATTCATTGACAAATGATGCAGCACATGACTGCCAAAACCGCCGATCGCCCCTTCCTCGACCGTGATCAGGACCTCATGCTCACGCACCAGCCGGTTGATCAGATCGATATCGAGCGGCTTGGCGAAACGTGCATCGGCGACCGTCGTCGATAGGCCATAGGATGCCAGTTCCTGCGCCGCTTTCATGCATTCGCCGAGGCGGCCGCCGAGGCTCAGGAGAGCGATCGTCGTGCCTTCCCGCATGATGCGGCCACGGCCGATCTCAAGCGGGGTACCACGCTCGGGCAAGGGCACGCCAATCCCGTCGCCGCGCGGGTAGCGCACCGCCGACGGACCATCGTCGAAGGCGGCGCAGGTTGCCACCATGTCGACGAGATCGGCCTCGTCCGCCGCCGCCATCATGATAAACCCTGGCAGACAGCCCAGATATGTCACGTCGAACGAACCGGCATGGGTCTGGCCGTCAGCGCCGACCAACCCGGCGCGGTCGATCGCAAACCGCACCGGCAATTTCTGGATCGCGACATCGTGCACGACCTGGTCGTAGGCGCGCTGCAAAAATGTCGAGTAGATCGCCGCAAACGGCTTCATCCCCTCGGCGGCAAGACCGGCGGCGAAGGTGACCGCGTGCTGCTCGGCAATGCCGACATCAAAACAGCGGTTCGGAAATTTGTCGCCGAACAGGTTGAGCCCGGTGCCCGACGGCATCGCCGCGGTGATCGCCACGATGCGATCGTCGAGTTCCGCCTCTTTGATCAGGGCTTTGGCAAACACGCTGGTGTAGGACGGCGCTTTCGAACTCGATTTTGCCTGGGTCCCGGTTATCACGTCGAACTTGGCCACGCTATGCCATTTGTCATCGGCCTGCTCGGCCGAGAGATAGCCATGGCCTTTTTCAGTCACGGCATGCACCAGGATCGGCCCGGTCTCCTTGGTGTCGCGGACGTTCTTCAAGACCGGCAGCAGATGATCGAGGTTGTGGCCGTCGATCGGGCCGACATAATAAAATCCCATCTCTTCGAACAATGTGCCGCCGGTAACAAAGCCGCGGGCGAGTTCTTCGGCGCGCCGCGCCGCGTCTTCGAGCGGCTTCGGGAAATGCCGCGCCACCTCCTTGGCGATGTGACGCAGCGACATGAACGATTTGGACGACAACAGCCGCGACAGATACGCGCTCATCGCCCCGACCGGCGGCGCAATCGACATGTCATTGTCGTTGAGGACGACGATCAGCCGCGAATCCATCGCCCCGGCGTTGTTCATCGCCTCATAGGCCATGCCGGCGCTCATCGCGCCATCCCCGATAACGGCGATGATGTTGCGCCGCTCACCGCGCAAGTCGCGGGCAACCGCCATGCCAAGCCCGGATGAAATCGAGGTCGAGCTATGGGCGGCGCCAAATGGATCGTACTCGCTTTCGGAGCGCTTGGTGAAACCCGAGAGCCCGCCGCCCTGGCGAATGGTGCGGATACGGTCGCGCCGCCCGGTCAGGATCTTGTGCGGATACGCCTGATGACCGACATCCCAGATCAGCCGATCATTCGGCGTATCAAACACATAGTGCAGCGCGACGGTCAACTCGACGACGCCAAGCCCGGCGCCGAAATGGCCGCCGGTAATCGAGACCGCATCGATCAGCTCGGTGCGCAACTCATCGGCGAGCTGGCGCAGATCCGATTCGGGTAGCCGACGCAGATCAGCCGGAACATCGATCCGGTCAAGCAACGGCGTCCGATTCGATATCGGGCGGATCGGGTTTGAGTCCAATGCTAGCTCCTCAGGTGCGTCGGCTGATTACGAATCGCGCTGCCTCTCTTAAAAGTTCCGCCCTTCCATCGAACAAATCAAGATGTGCGACGGCTTGGTCGATCAGCAGCTCGGCTTGGCTTCGCGCCCGCTCAATGCCGAGGATCGACACGAACGTGGCCTTGCCTGCGGCGGCATCGGCGCCGACGGGCTTGCCGATCTCGGCCGCCGATCCTTCGACGTCGAGCAGGTCGTCGGCGATCTGATAGGCCAGGCCCAAATCGTGGGCGTAGCCGCGCAGTGCGGCGCGCGCTTCGGCGGAAGCATGGGCGAGGATCGCGCCGGCTTCGCACGAAAAGGCGATGAGCGCCCCGGTCTTCATCCGCTGCAACCGGGTGACAGCACCAATGTCGAGCGGCCGGTGCTCGGCAATCAGATCAATCATCTGACCCCCAACCATGCCGGCGGGGCCGGCGGCCGCGGCGAGCGCTGCCACCAATTCACAGCGCACCGCCGGGTCCGCATGCGTATCCGGCTGCGCCAGCACCCCGAAAGCCGCGGTCAGCAGGCCGTCGCCGGCGAGAACCGCGGTCGCTTCGTCGAATTCTTTATGGCAGGTCGGCCGGCCGCGACGCAGATCGCTGTCATCCATCGCTGGAAGATCGTCGTGCACCATCGAATAGGCGTGGACCATCTCGATCGCCGCCGCCACCTGCAGGGCATAGCGCCGGGCGACGCCGAACAAACGCGCGCCCGCCAGTACCAGAAACGGACGCAGCCGCTTGCCGGGCGCCAGCGCGGAATAGCGCATCGCCTCGATTACTCGCGCCTCAAGGCCGTCCGGGACGACCAGCAACCGGTCGAGCGCCGAATCGGTCAGGGTCGCCGCCTGCGCCAGCGCCTCAGGAAATGGGACCGCGTCCGACCACAAGGTATCAGTCAAGCTTTGCCGGCTCCGTGCCAATGGCGCCGTCGGCGCCGATGACGATGCGTTCGACCCGCTGCTGCGCCTCATTGAGCTTGCGTTCGCAGTGCTGTTTCAACAGGGCTCCACGCTCGTAGGAAAGGATCGCCTCGTCGAGCTTGACCTGCCCGGCTTCGAGCCGTCGCACGATCTGCTCGAGTTCAGCGAGCGCGTCCTCAAAGCTCAGTTCGGCGATATCGCTGGGTGGGTTGGGCTCGTCCATGCGTGCTCTATTTTAGCAAATAACGCGAGATTGGCAGCAGCCTCTCGCCATTTTGAACGAATAAATCGAATGGCAGACATAAAAATGCAACAGCCGAACTTTGGCGCGGTTCATGCGGCCATCAACACCCCGACATGGGCGGCAGCGCTGGCGCCGAGCGCGGTCAAATCGTAGCCGCCCTCAAGCGTCGAGACGAGCCGTCCCGAGGCATGGCGTGAGGCCAGTTTGACGAGCTCTTCGCTGACCCATACATAGTCGCTCTCGTCCAGCATCAGTTGCGCCAGCGGATCGTTGCGGTGGGCGTCGAACCCGGCAGAGACGATGATCAGCCTGGGGCGGAAATCATCGAGCGCCGGCAGCACGCGCTCGTTGAACGCGCGGCGAAACGGCTCCGACCCCGACATCGGCCGCAGCGGAACGTTGACAATGTTGCCAACCCCGGTCTCATCGGCGGCGCCGGTGCCGGGATAGAGCGGATACTGATGCGTCGAGGCATAAAACAAGCTTTCGTCCGCGGCAAAGGCCGCTTGGGTGCCGTTGCCGTGATGCACGTCGAAATCGACGACCGCCACCCGCTCGAGGCCATGCACCGCGCGCGCCCGCAAAGCGCCGATGGCAGCATTGTTGAACAGGCAGAAACCCATCGAGCGACGAGGTTCGGCGTGGTGACCGGGCGGCCGGACCGCGCAAAAGGCGTTATCGGCCTCTCTCCGGATAACGGCGTCAACAGCCGCGCTGACCGCTCCCACCGCCCGCAGCGCGGCCCGGCCGGAGGCTGCCGACAGGACGGTATCGGCATCGATCGCGACATGGCCGGCGCGCGGCACCGCGTTCAGAATGCGCTCGACGTGATGACGCGGGTGAACCCGCAACAAGTCTTCGACCACCGCCTCTGGCGCTTCGCGGCGGTCGAGAGCGGCGAATTGCGGGGCGGATAACGCCGCCAGCACAGCCTGCAGGCGGGCCGGGGATTCGGGATGATGCGCCCCGGGATCGTGATCGAGGCAATCCGCGTGAGTAAAGAGCAGGGTCGCCATCGTCGGCTCTCGCTACCTGAAACATGGACCCGAGTGTCGCATAACAACGACGCCCGCCATAATTATCCGCGCCATAAATTATTCGGACGATAATTTGTCGCCGTTGCGAGCGGGCGCCGCCGCACATCCGGGCGTCAACGGCGACGAAGCGCGCCGAGCCCGAGAGCGGCCCACCCGATCAGCAACGCCGTGCCGCCGAACGGGGTGACCAGGGCCAGCCACCACCATCGCGTCAATGCCAGCGCGAACAGGCTGAGGCTGAACAGACAGATCCCGGCGGCAAAGCTCCAGCCCGCGATCTGCAGCAGGAGCGGGCGGCGATCGCTGCGCTCGGCAATTGCGGCGGCGCCGACCAGTGCCGCTGAATGCACCATGCCGTAAAGCGCGCCAGTGCGCAGCAATTCGGCTGCGTGCTGGCCGCCGGGCAGATGGGCGGCGATCGCCCCCGCCGCCACCGAGCAAAATCCGCCGATCGCGGCGATGGCAAGCCAGATGCGGATCACGGCACGGGCATCTTTTCGAGCCGTGCGGCTTCGAGCAGCGCGGCGCGGTAGAGCGCGAGCGTGTCGCGGGCGACGATCTCCTCGGCAAAACCGGTTTCGATCAGCTCTCGGCCATTGCGCCCCATGACCTCGCATCGCGCCGGGTGGGCGGCAAGGACTGCGATCGCCTCGGCGAGCGCTCCGACGTCACGCGGCGGCACCAGCAGCCCGCTCGCATCCTCGCCATTGCGGACCGCCTCCCGGCAGCCCGGCACGTCGCTGGCGACGATCGGCCGGCCACAGGCGGCGGCTTCGAGCAATGCCTTGGGGACGCCTTCGCCATAGGTCGAGGGCAGGATTGCGATCGTCGCGCGCCGCCACACCTCGCGGACATCCGCGACCGCCCCGAGCCAGGTGACACCCGGCTCGGCCGCAAGCGCAGACAATGCGGTCGGCGAGAGCGAACCGGGATTGTCAGCATCGGGCGGGCCCGCCAGGATCAGCTCGATCGGCAGGCCGCGGGCGCGCAGCAAGCGGATCGCGGCGACCGCGTCGAGCACACCTTTATCGCGCAGCATGCGAGCGACCAGAGCCACCCTGACCGTGCCGCCTTCCGGCATCGGCAACGGGGCAAACCGCTTGATATCCACCCCGGACCCGCGGATCAGCGCAATGCGCGACCGCCCGATCCCGAGCGCGGTGAGCGCCGCACGATCCTCGGGATTCTGAACCACGACCCGGCTCGTGCTGTAGCCAATCGCCAACCGCAGCGCCAGGCCCAGCGCCGGCCGGCGCAGCAGCCCGCCGATGCCGCTGCCGGAAAACCCGGAACCAAGCCCCATGATCGCATCGATAACCGCCGGCGCGCAGGCCGCACCGCCAAACGCAAGCTTGCGCGCCACAGCGCCGAACACGACCGGCTTTAGCGCCACATGATGCAAAATCCGGGGCTGCTCGGCGCGATAGAGCCGGGCGATTGCGGCGATGGCCTGTGCCGATGCGGCCATTCCGTCGCCGCGCCGCCGCCAGGGGAGCCGCCTAAGGGCAAATCCCTCTTGGGCAATAAGCGCGCCGTGATCTTGGACACGGGTTGCTACAACCACCTCAAAGCCGGCGTCGCGCGCCGCCCGCGCCACCGGCAGGCGATGCGACCAGAAATACCAATCCTCGGTCACCAGAAACAGCAGCTTGGGCCGCGGCCTGCCATCGCTAGCGGCTGCGGTTTCAGGAGCAACGAGGTTGATCGTATCGTACAAGGTCACCTGCGGATCGGGTGGTCGTGGTGCGGACAGGCCGACGGCGGCACTGCCGCGCGCTTGGTCTCTCTACCCCGCCTGCTTGCGTCTCTCTCCTGCTTGCGTCTCTCTAATGCATCGGCAGGATCGGCGCGCGCAATCATTCGGGAAGAGAACCGTGGAGGGCGAGAACTGCCGCATATCCTGGTGACCGGTGCCGCCGGGTTTATCGGCCGCGCGCTATGCGGTGAACTGGTACGGCACGGTCATACCGTCCGCGGTCTGACGCGGGGAGCCGCGTCGCCGATCGCCGGGGTCGTGTTGCGCGCGATCGGCACCATCGACCCGCAAACCGATTGGGCTCCCCATCTCGAAGGCGTCGACATCGTCGTCCATCTCGCCACCAGCGCGCATCGCCCGGTGAGTGCAGCGGCGGGCGCGATCGAGGCTGAAGCGGCGGCGGCATTGGCGCTCGCGGCAAGTGCCGCCGGTGCCGGTCGACTGGTTCATGTCAGCTCGATCCGGGCGATGGGTGATGCGACCCGGCCGGGCAGCCGCTGGCGCGACAGCGATCCGCCATCACCGCGGGATGCATATGGCCGCGCCAAGCTCGCCATCGAGCAGGCGATCACCGCAGCCGCCAAGACGCATCGGCTCGATCTCGTCATCCTGCGTCCGCCGCTCGTCTATGGTCCGGGGGTCAAGGGGAATTTGCGCGCGCTGATCAGGCTGGCGGCAAGCGGGATGCCGCTGCCGTTCGCCGGGATCGAAGTGCGTCGCAGTCTGATCTGTCGCGACAACCTCGTCGACCTGTTGCAGCTGGCGTGCATTCATCCGGCCGCTCGCGGCCGTGTGTTTCTGGCGCGCGATGCGATCGATCTGTCGATCCCCGAATTGCTGCGGGCGCTGGCGCACGGGGCCGGGCGGCGGATATCGCTGTTTGCGGTTCCCTCGGCGCTGCTGGCCGGGTTTCGGGTTGTCCCGGGGGTCGGACCGGCGGTGCGGCGGCTGACCTTGCCGCTCCTCGTCGATGACGCAGCGACACGCAGCACCCTGGGATGGGCGCCGGCGATCGCACCCGACATCGGATTGGCGGCGACGGCGCGGGCCTATATGCGGCGCGACTGACGCGGACACCGCTCGTGCCGTGGTGTTGTCCTTTTGCCCATTGCGGTACGGAGCCAAACCGATGACCGGCCTCACCGAAGATACCCTGCTGATCCGACACGCGATCGAATATGTGGCCGAGCTCTATCGCGAGCTTAGCGCCGAGAACGGTGCGCCGACCCCGGGCACGCAAAACCAGGCCGTCGACTTCATCCTCGCCGACCCGGAGTTGACCCGCGCGGTCGAAGAATGGGCCCGGCGCCACTCGATCGATGAGGCGACGACCGCGCCGCCGCAGCGCCTGCCCTATGACGAGGCCTATCGGCGGGTCGCGGCCTTTCTGCAGCAGGCGATGGAAATTCCGGTCTTCGCGCGCAAAGATCGCCACTGAACCCATCGCCGATTTGCGCTATATCGCCGGCCAAAGAGCGCCAGGCTTTCAAGACCCGAGGAGGGGCGCATGCCGAGCTTTGACGTGGTCTCGCGAATCGATCTCGCCGAGGTCGACAATGCGGTGGCCGGGATCACCCGCGAAATAGCGACCCGGTTCGACTTCAAGGGCAGTAAATGCTCGATCGAACGCAAAGAGGGCGTCCTGACGATCGTCGCTGACGACGATCTGAAGCTGAAGCAGATGCACGAACTGCTCAAGGTGCACATGACCCGGCGCAAGATCGAACCGGGCGCCCTCGACTTCAAGCCGGCGGAGAAGGCTTCGGGCAACACGGTCCGGCAAACGATCGCATTGCGGCAAGGGGTCGACGCCAATCTCGGTCGGCAACTGATCCGCGAGATCAAAGACAGCAAACTCAAGGTGCAGGTGTCGATGCAAGGCGAGGAATTGCGGGTCAACGGCAAGAAGCGCGACGATCTGCAGAATGCGATTGCGGTAATCCGCGGACTGAAGATCGAGCAGCCGCTACAATACGTCAATTTCCGCGAATAGCCGCCGAGATCCGATCGGCGACGACGCGCTTGCCGTCGCCCGCGGCCCCGGCTATGAACAGCGCGGCCTCGTCCCCTTCGTCTAGAGGCCTAGGACACCGCCCTCTCACGGCGGCAACACCGGTTCGAATCCGGTAGGGGACGCCACTTCGGAACCGAACTGCTAACCGCAAATGTGGCTGGCCGCGCGCCCGAGGCGGCTGCGAGCGCGTGCAGCAAATTGCTCTTCGATCCGATGATGCGGACCTCGCCGTCCGTGACCTCGACGCGCTGGGCGAGCGTTCGGAGATGGTCGCGGCGATAGCCGCCGTCAGCGATCCGTATCCGCTCGCGAGCGGTTGCAGCAAACTTCCGCACCATGGCGGGCGGGATGGTCTGATGGCCGTTGCTTTCGATGGCGTCATAAAGACGCATGAGCCGCAAATCGGCTTCCGCGGCCCGCTGGTGTAGCTCGGCGATATGTTCGCAGCGGCGCTCGGCGCGTTCCGGGCGGCGGTCGAGAACGGATGCCAGCACTTCCTCAAGCCGCTCTGGCTGAAGCAACCAATCCTCGATGTGGTCGGGAACCAGGTCGTCCAGCTTCTCCATGGAGATCGAGCGGCCCTTGCACCCGGTCTCGCCCGGCCGTGCCTTGATTGAGCAGGTGTAGTAGAGATAGCCCCGCCCTTGCCGGTCCTGAGCGTCAATGGCGCCGCCGCAGTCGGCACAGAAGCAGATACCGGTAAAGAGAGTCGGGCCGCTGACGACGCGCGCCGGCGTGACCTTCGGGTTCCTCGCGCGCAGATGCGCTTGCACGGCGTAAGGTGGGCCGGCCGATCAACAGCGGCGCCTCGGCCGTTACGATCTCACTAGTCGGCTTCCGCCCGCTCTTGGGGCTGCTCCTGTTGAACTCATGGCGGCTGATATAGGTCGTCCGCGTCAGCACTATATGAAGCTGCATGAAGCTGCCCGATGCCACCAGCCGCCGTCGCGGGTGAAGATGCGACACGCGTTCAGGTAATTTACCATCGCCTTCACGCCCATGGCGCCGGATTTGCCGTCGCCCTCCAGCGCCGGGCGGTAAATCAGCCGCACCGTGTCGGCGTGCAGCGGGTCGATTTCGAGCCGCTTCTTGACCTTTGCGCCGCGCTGCTCGGCCGCGACGACGCGATAGCCGATCGGCCGGCGGGAGCCGTTCCAGAAGCCTTGCCGTGCATTCTCCTTCGCATTCTCCTTCACGGCCCCGAGCGTATGCTTGCCGTTTTCCTTGGATTGGTACTCATCGAACAGCGCCATCATCTGGCGCATCATGACGTGCATCGGGTCGTCGCCGATTTCCTGAGTGATCGAGACCGGCTTGATGCCGTTCTTCGCGAGCTTGCGGAGATAGAACTCGAGCTCGAAGTGGTCGCGGAAGAACCGGCTGAACGAGTGGGCAAGCACGACGTCGAACGGGGCGGGCTTGCTGCTGCCAGCTTTGATCGTCCGTTGGAACTCGAGTCGTTCGTGGTCGACGCGCCCGGTTCCACGTAGGTCTCGACCAGTTCGTAACCGCGAACCGCGCAATAGGCTTCGCCCTACCGCTTCTGGTCCGGGCTTGAGACCTCGTGCTCGGCGTGCCGCGCCGTCGAGACGCACAAGTAACAGGCGGCGCACCCCTGGGTGCCAACTTGGGGCACGGTCATGGCAAGTGTCTCCTTGTCAGGTCAGCGGCACGGCCCGAGCAGTTCGTCGAAGAGGTCGCCGGACCATGCCTCGAACACATCCACCTCGGCATTGCTGATCGGCGCAGCGTCGGGCCAATCTTCCGTGACGGTCCAAGCCGAGAGATCATGCTTCGGCGGCCGGCCAATGCGAGGCCAAGGCTCCGGCGTGATGTAAAGGTCGTCGGGCGGGACGCCCAGGCTGATACGCGGATGGGACATCCCGCCAGCATCGCGCGACATAGTCTTCGGGCGAACGACCGATCTCTATCCCACAACACTCTTCTCCTTCCCGGCAAAACCGTGGTGAGGGGAGCGCTTGCGCTCATTTCGAACCTTGATTCGCTTGGCAAGCCCCGGCCGGGCCGGCGACAGCCGGTCAAGGCCGCAGCCGCGAAGCGGTGGGACGGAACGCGCCAGCCTTGACGGGCTGGCGACGGTCCGGCCTGCTCGCGCCAACGCGGTCATGGTTTAGCTTGCCTTGCGCGACAGCGTGAGCGGTAGGTCCAGCTCCACGCGATCCTGCGTCACCTTGGGCGTGATCCGGCCACGCTCGCCGCGTTCGAGGCGCACCAGGCCGTAACCTTCCATCGTCCGCAGCGTGCGCGACAAGTTCGACTTGGCCTTGCCGGTGATCCGTGCCAGCTCATCGCGCGAGCCGGGTGCCTTCTCGGCGATGACGCGCAACAGCTCGCGATTGCCGGCCGAGAGCACCTTGGCGAAGGACTCCGTCGAAGTGAACCAGACCTTGGGCTCGTCGGCCGCCATGTGATGTTCACCGCGCGCTACGGCCATGGTGCGCGCCTTCATGTCCTCGTAGCTGGCGATGCCGACCTTCAGCGTCGTCGTGGGATCACTCCTCTCTCGCGCAACACTGCGTCCACCGCCTCCCAGTAGTGGTAGGGCCGGATGCTCCGCAGGCGGTGACGATGGTCCTGCGGTTCACGGCGCTTTCGCCGGCCGACCGGATGGGCGTTATCGAACCCGACCAGCCACTCACCCTCCGGCCCGTGCATCGTGAGCGAGTAGTCGATGCCGTGCGGCTTCTGCGGCGACACCGGCACCCGCTTCACCACGAACCTGACCCAATGACCGGCCTTCCGGGTCCACCACGAGCACCTGCCCGTCGGGGTTGGGTCGCGCGGCTCGATCACGGCAATTGGTTATTATCCTGAAGCAACACAAACAAGCGAGTCGGACCCGCCGGAACCAAGGTGGCGAACGGCGGTTGGGGCATTGAATTCCTTGAAGAAAATGCCTTGAGCGTCATCCGCCCGATGGGAGCGGATAGCCAAAAAGATGAACCCGACCAACCACTTGCGCGCGCCGGATGGTGCCGCTTTTCCCTTGCCGTCCTGCTCCCGTCGATCCGAATTGGGCGAACTCAGCTAATGGATGGCGCAATTGGCTTTGATTCCGTTGCGTTTTCCCGAAAACCGCCAGCTTGGTCACCTTCGTCACTATCTGGTAACCTATTGACCTAACGAGGTAAATCACCTGTCAGCCATGCTCGTTTTATCTTGCCGTCCGTGGGTCGGCGTTGCTGCGTCCTTCCATTCCCATCCCTCGACCCGCTAACAAGCGTTTGGCAGCGAATGGCGGCAATGCGATGTGACCGTCCGCCAGGCCGAGGATAGGACCGCGTTGATTGCACGAGGACCGCAGCGGGATTGTCAGGTCCGCGAGCATTCGCGGGACACCTGTGAAGGATGCGAATCGCACTCAGATGGCAGCCCGAGTGGATGAGGAATGGCGCGGCGTGATGACCATCTTCTGCACCTCCTATGCTGCCCGCCAACGGGAGAATCTTATCGGCGACGCCTCGTTGCTGACGCCTGTCGTGGCTTCGATGACCCGCTTGTTCGTGCAGGTTCTTTTGCGATGCCTTTACAAGTAGGGTAGTTCGCACAGCCATAGAAATGCCCGTGAGGCCCACGTCGGAGGACGGTCGGCCCGCTGCATATGGGGCACTGCGTGCCGTTCTTGGGGAGCGTTTCGGCGCCTGCGAATGACGTTTTTGAGGTGTTTGTCCTGCCGGCATTTTGCTTCCAACCGCAGTCATCTTCGCACTGCCAGAAGGGGCCGTAGCTGCCGAGTCGGTAAGTCGTCCGATGACCGCAGTCAGGACAGCGTGGATTCTCACCGCTGACCGAAAGCCCGTCGGCCTTGTCCGGGCTAACGCTGGTCGTGACCGCCATAAATGCGGCCAACTGTAACGCCGCAGGCTTACCCGTAACTCTTGCCATCATCTCATCAGTCCGGTTGGTGTGGGACAGTGGATTCAGAGAACCAAACCAGATGATCTCATCGTCGATGATGACGACCTTCTCGTGGATGTCCCACCTGGTATCAACGATGCATCCCATTGCCTCCAGACCGTCGAGCGCATCTCGACCCAAATCGGCTGAGATACTCCCATTGCGTGCCGGCGGCCGGGTCACACAGCGAATCTTCACGCCCTCTGCGATCTTCCGGCGGAAAAGCGGTTCATACGTTGCTACGCGCTGCGGAGTTACAAATCCCGAATAGATCGCGATTCCCTTCGTCGATCGCTCAATATCGGCGCCACACACGGTCTCGAAGTCGGCTTGGCGGAACAAACCCGAGCGGAGTGTCTCTGGGTCCAGTGCGAACGGGCGTCCTATCCGCCGTAAATCATCAACAATCGGCCACATCGCGAGGACATCGCGGACATCAACGATCTGCCCCTTTGTTGAAGCCTCATAAAGTAGCCCGCGAAGGAAAGCGTCAGCAGGCAATTTGGCGTCGAGGTAATCCAGGTTGGCAATGAAGATGACGTGCTCCTTTGCCCGGCTCACCGCGACGTTGAACAATTTGGCGCCAGCATCCTCCGGACTTCCGGCCTGCGCGAACAAGCTGACATACCGTTCGCCGAGGCTATCCGGGACATCAATGACCATCGCCACTTTTTCATCACCCTGGTAGCGATGCACAGTTCCGACGATTACGCCGCTTCCACTCGTCAGGCGCTTCAATACATCCCGCTGAGCTGCGAACGGCGTGCATACCCCTAAGTGGCCCTGGTCAGCGGGACCACTAGCGCCCTCGACCGCAAAGCCGGTTTCGCGATAATGCCGAACGAGGTTCCGGACAGCTAAGGCGTTCATGAGGTTGTAGCGCGAAGAGCCATGCCTGTTGACGAAGGGCTGAATCGGGGAGGTGTCAATGACCGCTAGAGAACCGCCAAATGGTGACGGGGGATGACGCACCGTCGCTTTAGAGCCGGCCTGCGTTCTCAGACGACCGCTGTACATCCACGCAGAAATCATGCGACATATCGTGTCATTCATGCGGTATTGGTCGGTTAGCATGACCGTCCGCTTGGGTGTCCTCTGGGCCTTTACCGCTTCAGTGATGCCGGCGGCCTGGAAGACGTCCGAACCAATTACCTCCTGGATAGCCGCCTGCTCGGTAGGTACAATCGGCGATAGCTGGCGAAAGTCGCCAGATACTATCACCTTCTCTCTGGCCAAGCCGCTGACGTAGTAGATTGCTGGCAACATCACCATCGACGCTTCATCGATGATGACAGCGTCAAAATTCGTAAATTGCTGAGGGGTAAGGTAAGTCTTGGTCACCGTTGCGCCGATGATCCTTGCCTCTGCCACGACCGATTTCTCGATCCCTTCTAAAATTCTATTAATTTCGGCTATTTCTCTTAACGCGGGAGCAATGCGCTCTTCCGCCTCGTCTACCTGCTTTCTTGCTGTGCTTCTGTTTTGGCCTTGAAGCGCCATTGCCAACTTTTCGTGCCGCGCAATTACCTCTTGCTCTTTCACCAATTGTTCCGCATTTTCGAGGGCGCCACGATGAGATCGAACCTGCAAAATGGCGTCGTCCCGACGTCGCCGCGCTTTCGCCAGATCAGCCCGGATAGTGGCTTCTGCACGCATCAGTAGACGGCGCATAACCCCCGCACCAATACGCTCTGCAAGCTCGCGTTCGAGGGCCGCGACAGATTTTGCAATTTGCCGTTCGGCAGCTTCGGCTTCGGAAACAGCCTTCTCACGCGCTGCGCGTTCGTGAGCCAGGTTGTTGCGCTCGTGCTCTGCACCGTCCAACCTCTTGAACGCGTCCAATATACGATGCGCCGCGTCAGTCGATTGGCGGAGGCGCTGGATTTCGCTCTCCAACAGATTCTTGCGCCGCTGCAGATCCACAGATTTCCTTCGCACGATGCCGTCGAGGGTCACGAATTCCGTGAATTCCGGCAGGATGCCCTCCGTCTTGCCGATCCGAAGCACTCTGCCGTCGTCTAAGGCCGGGTGAGCGGTTGTGAGCGTCTTGCAAAGGTTTTATAAGGACCTGGTCTACAGCTTGATTGGTATTTGAGCAAATAAAAATACGTTTTTGAGCGTCAAAAAGTAGTTCATTTAGAGTACTAAGGGTACGTGTCTTGCCAGTACCCGGTGGCCCCCAAAGATATGTGACAGCATTGATGATTGCGTGCTCAACAAATTCTTTCTGCTGAGCATTCAGTTGTGGGTCGGATTTTGGTGAGTTCCTAACTGCACGGCTGGCCACTTGTGCTTCACGATTATCCAATACATCATCGGCAAGCGTCAGGTTCAGCTTTGCCTCACCGCTGCGGATCTTATCCAGACGGTCAGCCAATGCATCGATCATCGCCGTATTGTCGATGCGCAATACACAAGTGCCGATGGTTGCGCCGAGGTCCTCATCGAATGACACAACGAGCCACTGGCTGGAGACCGAGACAATCCGGCCGTCACAGCTACGATTGCCGATTGCAATAGTGACCTTCGCGCCTTCAAACAGCTCCGCGTCACCGTCATATGGAAAGCGGTAACCTCGCTGGCGGCCGTCCAAGGGGATCGCCTTGCCGTATTCGAGGGTGACCGTGCGCATGCCGCTACCACGCCTGCGCATGTCTTTGACCAGTGCTCGGAGAGCCGCAACAAACCTTTCGACTCGAGTGGGGTTTTTGCCCAATTCGAGCTCGAAATCGGGTTTCTCCGGAAACGTCCAACGGCTTGGCACACCGCTAATCGCGCCGCAGGGCCGGATGGAGCCGACTTTTCCTCGAACAGCCCCTATTGGCTCTTCCGCCGCATCGCTATCGGCGGAATTCGGCATTTCGGGAGGCGTGGCCACCTGCTTGGATGATCGGGACGGCGCGGACCGCCCATTCCATGGGGCTGCCTCGCGGCCATCCAGTGGCAACTCAGGCCGGCGCTGATCGCCGACTACGGGCCGCGAGACGGGCGGCGGTTCGGAGGCTTTCCGGACGCGCGCCAGAGCTTCGTCTACCTGGGTTCGAAGGTCACGCATCGAGGGCGTCTTACGGTGAATAAGCTCGGCACGAAGCGCTTGAAGGATTCCGGCGTCTTCACCGTTAGTCGCAAATATTGCGAGGAGTTCTCGGCCTCTATAGTTAAGATAAGGACGGGACGCCATGCTGCCTCGTTCAGCACCCGGAGCCGCTCGAGCACCCCCAATGCTCCGCAGGCCCACATTCTACCGTTGGTGCTGGCGGGCGCAAAGCGATCTCCGAACGCAGCGCCTTCCGCAGGTGCCCCCGTCATAGGGCTATGGCGTAGACATAGTGCTCATCATCGTCGGCGCCGGGACGCCAATAAATTCAATGATTAGGTGCTGATGATATATTGGCGACAGGCTTGAGCCGCGGCGCATCGGATGCCCGGCTTGGCCTCGATATGCCCGACACGGGGGACGGGTCGCAAAACCAGCCTGGTTGTGCTGTAGACCGGACGACCGCAGGACCGTGCAAAGTCGATCCCTCCGCTTGCTGACTTGTCGGAGAGGAGTGGCGGCGCCGGCTGTATCAATCTTCGGCCGGGGCCTGGCGCACTGCCTGCGTCAGTCCGGGTTTCGCGGATTGGCGCCGCTGTGGATCAATCTCCGGCCGGGGCCTGGCGCACTGCCCGGCTTGAGAGCCGCGGCGGTGGTGATATTGCTGATCGAGGCGGGCCTTCACGGCTCGATAATCCTCGAACTCCGAAAACGATCTGGTCCAGCTGCCCACGCGGAAGTTGCAGATAAGTGCCGAACAGCCGGTCCCAAACTGAAAGGACCCCGCCAAAATTGGCGTTCGCCTCGTCTGCGGCGATCGAATGATGGACGCGGTGCAAGTCGAGGGTGATGATGATCGGCTGCAAGACCCGCTCGAGCCATCCCGGCAGCCTGATATTGCCATGGGTGAGCGCGGCGGTGGCGAACAGCGTCAGCGCGTGGGCCGACACGAGCGCCGGGGGAACATCGAGCGCCAGTATCACGAGCCAGTAGAACCCGCCGGCAAGCACATACTCGACCGGGTGATGGCGCACCGCGGTCGTCACATCGACCTCGGGGTCGGAATGATGCAGCGCGTGAAAACGCCACAGAAACGGCACCGCGTGCTGACAGCGGTGTACGGCATAGACCAGAAAATCGAGCAGCAGAAAGACCGCGATAAAGCTTAACCACCGATTGGCGATCGGCCAGGAGGGCAAGGCCAAACCCGAAACCGCCTCGAGCCGGGGCCGAAAGGCGTCCGTCGGCGCAAAGATGAACCCGACGAGGACGATGTTGAGTAGCCAGATGCCGAGATTGCCGAACCGCCGCCGCAGCGCCGGCAGCTCGCGCTGCCGCCACGGTAGGCAGAATTCTACGATCGCAACCAGCAACAGGCTGCCCAAGAGCACGCCGGTATTCAGGGTGCTATCTCTTTGCCAGGGATCATTGAAATCGCTGTACCGCCGCTGCTGTGGGAAGGGCAGCACCGGCGGGGCGGCCCGTCTTCGTCATTTGCGTTGCCTCCCCGCGGTTGTTGGCACGACTGGCAGTCCATCATCGCGCCCACCCTGCGGCGCGGGTGGTACGAGGAAAACGGATGGCTGTGGTTTTTTTGCTGTCGCGCCGGCGACAACGGGCCGCCAAGACCGCCGGCACAGGGCCGCCGGCACAGGGTTGGCCGCCCTGGGCGGCGAACCTGGTGTTGAGGGCATGATGCCAGCAGGGAGGGGACCGGGCCTCCGACTCGGACCACTAGAACGGACATGTCGGCAACGGCGAGCCCGCTCTTGGCAGAGGCGCCGAAGAAAAGGTCTCTCCATCCGTTTGAATCTGCACAAACGCCGCGACGGCCGGCGCCACGTTCGCAACCGGCCCGGTAAAGTTGTTGGCAAAGCTGGCACAGATCCCATAGGTCGATGGCGGTGGCGGGGCTGGGGGAGGTGGCGAGCACGGTGTACCGGCTGGATTGGCGCAAGGCGGCGCCGAATAGGGCGGAGTCCCGATCGAGGCGCCCTGACCGAGCACCGCCGCCGTAGACCCGACATCATCGTTCTCCCACACCGTCGTGTTGGCGATGTTGTTAAAGTTGAAATACAGCGGGTCATTGCCCGCGGTCAGGACCAGCGGGATTTGCACCGTGAACGTCGCATGCGGTGCTGCCGAGATTGCTGAGGGGCCAAAGCTGGCGCTGAAGGTCACGCCGAGATCGGCGGCATTAAAAGTTTCCTGGGCTCCGGTGCCGAAAAAGTCACCGGTAATTTTGCCGGCGAGGCAGGTCGGGCCGCCGGTACAGGCCGCCGTGATCGCCAAGGTCGCTTCGCTGCGCGGGCAGCCCAGCGAACCGCAGACGAACAGCTCGCTGCCGCTTGTTGCGTAGCGCACCACGAGCGGCAGTGAGATCTTGGCCACGGTCTGATTCGCCACAAAGGTCGGGATCGTCCGCAGCAAATAATCGAAACCGAGATTGAGGGTGGTTGGCTGGGTGTACCCGCCGACGGCGCCGTTGGTCAGCACCGCGTAAAAGTAGCTGGTGGCGTTGGCGTCGCTCAGCGCGACCGGCATGACCGTTCCGCCTGCGGTACGGGAGCCGACGAAAGCAAGCGGCGTCAAGTTCGAGAACGCAACCGGAGATTGCGGCGCGACCACATTGCCGGCAACGAAAGCATTGTTGGGATAGCCCTGCCCCTGGCGCACCGCTTCAGGGGTGGCGTTCAGCCACCCGGCAAGTTCGAGGATGCCCTGGGTCACCGTCGGGAGTTGGGGGCACTGAGCCTGGGTCAGCCCGAAATCACCGCACACCCCATTGAGAAAGCTCTGTACATCACCAGCATCGGAGCCGCCATCCCCGGCCAGGGCTTGACCGACGGTGCACAACCAAATTGCGATGACGATCGCCGGAGCAGAAATCGCCGCAGAACCAAGCGGAAGGCGCATTAGGTTCAACCCCCGTGAAATTGCTTGCTCCGGCCTTGCACCCGAGGTCGAAGATCTTATAAAGACCCTGGCCGGATTGCAATCCTCGACCGGTGTCGCGAGTTGATCGGCGAATCAAACCAAGCGAACGGCGGCATAAACCGGCGGCGCCTGCGTTGTGCTCAAATATTTTTGGTTAATTCATACAAGCAATTGATCAAGCATGATTTTTATCGCAAAACGGCGCTTTTAGCCAACCCCGATAATAAAATAAATCGAAATGTGGCGCGTCGAAAATGCAACATAAACCAGTTTGCATCAGGTATCATTCCTCCCCTTGCTTTCTTGGCCCGGCGAAATCCGCCGAATAAGGTTAAGGGAAAGGTAGCCGGTGGCCCACAATCTCATGCCGCGATCGGTTTATGAACTGGCGTTCACGCTCATAACGGTGTTTGCCTTTCTGAGCCCGGGTAACGCGCTTGCCGTGCCGGTCACCGACTTTGTCTCGGTTCAGCCGATCGACGTATGCTCCGGCGCCGCCGGAACCACGACCGGTTGCGCCCCGATAAACAATAAAAGCCAGAATTATCAGACCGCCGCGGTCGGCGCCATCGGGTTTACCGATGCAGCAACCGGCATCAACATAACCAACGCGATTTGGAATCAGGCCGGTATCGACGTTACCTTTCTACCGGCGGTGCAATACCCAAATGCTGGGAGTTTTTTGACCGTCAGCGTCACCAACTGTTCCAGCGACGGGTCTGATTGCTCAAGCTCTCAATTCCAGACACTTTCCGACCAGGCATCGATTTCGATGCGCGACCAGCCAAATCCGGCGCCGCCGCTGAGCGCCAACCCAACGACAATTAACATGTTCTTCATCACCAAGCTATCCCCGCCGGCGAGCCAGCCCGGTACCCTTTATGGATTGGCCTGGGTCGGCAATAATGGCGTCGCGATCGCTTCGAATGCGCTTCTCGGGCTCGGGTCGCGGGTTGATACCCTCGCCCACGAGGTCGGTCACGATCTTGATCTCGATCATACGACTTTTGGTGCTGGAGCGGCCAACAACCTGGAGACTGCCGGCAACAGTCGCACTACACCCACGAGTACCAGCAACGCCCTCGCTCAACTCGCAGCCGGAACCGCCGATCAGCTGGTCGCAGAACAGCTTAACCAAGTCCTGCTCAGCGGATTGATCAACCCGATACCCAATATCGTCACCCAAGTCACCGACCCGACAGGCCACGGCGACTTTTCGGTCAGTTTCGAAAATGAGGGGCGCCCGAACGAAGCGCTAAAGACATTGACCTTGACGGCGCCGGCTGGCGCCTACCTTGAATACGGCACGTTCGACCAGCTTGATCTGCCTGGGGATACTTCCGGCATCACGGCAACACCAACTTATTCGGACTGCATGAAATTTGGCCGTACCAAAGCTTGTCAATCCCTGGAGCTTGCTTTTACCGGTACGCCGTTTGAATTGAACGATATTTTTGACTATACCGTTGCCGTCTGCCAGCTTCAACAAGACAAATATTGGATCAACGAGAGCGGCGATTTTAATTCCCCAGGTGACGGTGGTTCTCGCTGCAAGACTGTACCGCTGAAGGATCTGGTCGACGCCCTCGACAATGGCACCTATACTTACCAATTTAGTGACGGATTCCAGACAACGAGCGTCCTGAGCGGGAACCCCGTACTCAGTGCGAATTCGTGGGACCCCGATCCGAGCATCCCGACGCAGATCTATAATCAAACCCTCCTCTATGACGCCGATATCGGCAAACCGCCCTGCACGCCGACCGATGGCGCCTGCCCCGGGCTCGATCTCGAGGACGCCTCGCCGATCGACGAAGGCACATTGGTGCCCGAGCCTGCTTCGGGGCTGATCCTCGCTGCCGGACTATTCGCCTTGTCTGCCGTCGGCCGCGGCCGGGCGAAGACTTCGCCAGCTGCTATTCGAAACCGGCCTTCCTAAGCCCCTCCAGAATGTGCTCGACATCAGCCGGATCAGGCCAATTCCGCCGAAACACGCTGGCCGAAAATTCCAGGTTCGGGTCCATCAGCTTCAGCTCGGCAAGCGCCGACTGTGCCTCTTCGATCCTTCCCAGTTGAGCAAGCCCGGCAACCACATAGCGCAGGCCATGCGGCCAATTGCGGTTTAACGACCACGAGCGACGTCCGGCTTTGACGGCTTCGTCGTAGTGCCGCATCTGATAATGAGCCCCGGCCAGGGCCGGCAGCCAGATGAACAGCCGCGGATCACTGGGGCTGAGGCGAATGCCCTTTTCCGCCTGCTCGATCGCTTCTTCCGGCCGACCGGCATAGAGGTACATCTGCCCGAGAAGGACGTGGGCCGCGGCAAAGCTTGGATTTAGCTGAATTGCCTCCTTGAACGCCGCGCTGCCACGCTCCAGGCGCTGAGTCCACATGCATACCAGACCAAGCGCAAAATGGGCGTTGGGATAGCGCGGGTCGAAGGAAACCGCCTGTTGTGCCAGGGTATAAGCTTCCTCGAAGCAGGCATCGGCCGCATCGGCCCAACCCAGCATCGCCGCACTCGTAAGCGCCACAGAGAGAGCTGCGATCGCCTGCGTATATTGCGGCTCGAGCGCCAGGGCGCGCCGGAAATAGGCCTGCGCTTCGCTGTTGTCCGCCTTGTTCTGACGGTAATGGTGCCACATGCCGTGCTGATAGAAGGCGTAGGCGTCCTCATTGTGCTGTGGCATTTCGGCGATGCGGTCGCGTTCGAATTTGAGGAGTTCGGGCTGGATCGCGCCGGCGATCGTGCGCACGACCTCGTCCTGCAATTCGAACAGATCTGTCAAGTCGCGGTCATAACGTTCGGCCATGATATGGTGGCCGGTATCGGCTTGGATCAGCTGCGCGGTGACGCGGACCCGGTGGCCCGACTTGCGCACGCTGCCTTCGACGACATAGCGTGCGCCCAGTTGCTCCCCGACTTTTTTGATATCGACGGTCTGACCTTTAAAGGTGAAGGTCGAATTGCGGGCGATCACCGGGAAGGCGCGCCAGCCGGCGAGCAGTGAGATGATGTCCTCGGTGATGCCGTCGGCAAAAAACTCCTGCTCGGGATCGCCGCTGAAATTGTTGAAGGGCAGCACCGCAATCGCTCGGCGATCGTCGAAACCGGTTGCCCGCGCCGGTTCGGCCGGCGTCGCAGCAGCGGAAGCTGCCGCATCGCCGCTGATTTTGCCGCCCATCCGGTAGATATGGATCGGACGGCGGATATTCTTCAGCTGTTTGGGGCCGAGATCCTCAAAATCGACGTCGAGCCGGTCGACGACTTGATCGTGCACGATCCCCGAGACATAGATGCTGCCCGGTTCCGCCAGCGCCTCGATGCGCGCCGCGATGTTCACGCCGTCGCCAAAGATGTCGCCGCCCTCGGCGATAACATCGCCGAGATTGATCCCGATGCGCATCGCAATACGCTGCTCGTTCGGCAATAGCCGGTTCATCCGCGCGGCGGCGTCCCGCATCGCCGCAGCGCAACGCGCCGCTTCGACCACGCTGTCGAACTCGATCAGCACCAACTCTCCGGCGCGCTTGAAGATGTTACCGCTGAACTCGGGCGCCAGAGGTTCGATGATTTCGGTCGCAAAAGAACTCAGCCCGGCGAACCGCTCGGCTTCGTCACCGGGGAACAACCGGCTATAGCCGGCGACCAGGATCGCTGCAAGGCGACGTCGGCCACGGTCTCTGGACATTCTGGACACGATCGTCTTTCTGTCGTCCCAAATTGCGGCAGAGATGGGGGGCAAAATGGCGGTTGTTTATGAGACCGCTCACACCGCGGCGCAATTGTAAACCTTGGCCGAACACGTCGCATATCGGGCGGCGAACCGGCACTGTTTGCCACCTTCAATCCGGCAGATGCGCGGCGCGCAGCAAATCGAGGCTGGGCCCCAGACGCTCGGCATCGGCAAAGCGGAGCCGCCGCAGCGTCGCGAGGTGAAACCCGGGCGCTGCCCGCGTCAACTGGCGCACGGCATCGTCCGCGTCGTCGCAGCGGCCGAGCGCGACGCAAGCGAGGGCTAACGCACAATAGGCAAACGCGAAATTTCGATTTCCCTCGATTGCTTTATAGGCATAGGTCCGGGCTTCCTCGGCCCGCGCGGTTAGCAAATACGCCAGGGACAGCGCCAGCGCGGCATGATAGCCGAGCGGTTCGAACGGGCTCAGCCGCAACGCCTTTTCGGCATGCTCGATCGCCTGGTCATAGACCCCACAAAAGCACCGTGTCAGGGCGTCGAAACCGAGGACGATCGCCGCATTCGGGTTCAACATCGTCGCGCGATCGACCGCCGCCAGCGCCGCGTCGTGGTCGCGCGTCAAAACCGCGCTCACGACCGCGCCAACCGCCAGCGCCAGCGGGACATCGGCGCCGTCCGCAATCGCGAGCCGGGCGAACCGATGCGCCTGCTGCCGATCGTCCGCTGCCGCGCCCGGCCAGCCCATCAGATAACGTTGCTGGTGACACCACGCAGCAAGCGCGTTGGCGGTCGGATAACCGCCATCAATGGCCAGCGCTCGCGACAGCAAGCGCAGCGCTTCGGCATTGTCGTCGGCCGTCTCGGTAAAGCTCGGCGGCAAGGCACAGCGCGTCAGCTCATAGACGTCGCGCTCGGCCTCCGGCTTGCGCCGGGCCCGCTCGATTTCGGCAACGCGCAGCACCGGCTCGACCGAGCCGATAACGCTCTCGGTGACTTTATCCTGCAACTCGAAAGAGTCTTCGAAAGTCCCGTCAAAGCGGTCGGACCACAATTGTCGCCCGCTCTCGCCATCGACCAGCTGACAACCGATGCGGACCCGGGCGCCGGATTTGCGCAGGCTGCCGGCGACGACATAGCGCACGCCCAGCTCGCGAGACACCTGCTTCGAATCGGCGGATTTGCCCTTGAAAGTGAAACAGGTGTTGCGGGCGACGACCGAAAACCAGCGCGGCCGGGCCAGTTCGGTGATCAGATCTTCGGCGACGCTGTCGAGAAAAAACTCGGCCTCGGCCCCGCCGCCGAGGTTCTCGAACGGCACAACCGCCAGGCTCGGCTTGACCGGCCGGGCGACCGCCTTGATTCGCCCTGCGGTTTCTTGCCGCTGCCGGTCGGGCAGGATCCGGAACACCCGGACGGGGCGAGCGATATTCGCGATCTCATGCTCGCCGACATCTTCCAAAGCGATTGGCAGGCGGTCGCGCACCTGGTCGCGCACCGCCCGGCTGATGTTGATTCCGCCCGGTTCGGCCAGACTCTCCAAGCGCGAGGCGACCGTAACACCGTCCCCGTAGATGATGTCGCCGTCAGAGATCACATCGCCAAGATTGATCCCGATGCGCAGACGGATCTGTCGATCGGCTGCTATCGCCGCGGTATGTGCGCCTATTCGCTGCTGGATTTCGATCGCGCATCGCACGGCAGCAATGACGCTGCCAAACTCGACAAGCAGCCCGTCGCCCATCGCTCGCACAATGCGACCCTGATGACCCTCGATCCCCGGGTCGATCAGTTCGCGGCGAACCCTGCCGAGCGCCGCCAGCGTGCCTTCCTCGTCGATGCCCATCAGGCGCGAATAGCCGACGACATCGGCGCACATCACGACAGCAAATCGGTGGTTTATCCGCGTCTCGCTATCCACAGCGCGCGCCGCTTCTTCGGTGGTGACTATCTCCGCGACATATCACGTCAACCTAGCCCGGAAGAGAGGCGCGTCAAGCCCGCTTGACGTGGGCCGCCGAGCGATCATCGCGCGAACCGCCGAGCGCCAGTTTTTCGTTTTTCTATCCGAACGCGAATATCCGGCGCCGCTCCACCGCCGGATGCCGCGAGCGGATGCAGACGCGAGTTGGCGCCGGGCTGCCCCGCCTTTGCCGCAATGATCGAGCCGTGTTGACCTGACCGATGGCTGCCTAGCCGCCGACCAAGTTGGGCGATACTATCGGTTTAATATCGGGCCGGTTGCTGCAAATGACTGCACGATTAATACGAGATTGCCCGACAAAATGCCGGCTGCCGAGGAGGAGATGTCATGAACACGCACCGATGGGTGGTCGCGCATTTGAGAGTGCTTGTGCTGGGGATCGGCATTGCGGTTGCCGGGTCCGGAGGAGCGGTTTGGGCGCAGACGCCGGCACCAGCCCCGACGGCGGCATCGGCCGCCCCCGTGATGCCGGTTCAGCCTTGGGGATTACCGCCATTGCCAGCCGGGGTCGGGCCGGTCGAGAAATTCGCCGATGTCGGCGGTACGCCGCAGGGCCGGTTTCTTGAGGGTGGCGCTTTTGATACCCGAGGCAATCTATGGTTTGTCGCGATCGGCTCCGGCTGGATCTCGTATCTCACACCGGCGGGCAAGCTTGTGCCGGTGGTCAATTGCAACCCGCCCGCGGCAATGGGCCAGACCTGCGAGCCGCAGGGTACGCGCTGGCACGATGGCAAGCTCTATCTGACCTCACGCCATCTCGGCATCCTGGTCTACGACCCGCAGATGAGGCAGCTGAGGACGCTGGTCTACACTTATGGCAACCAACTGTTCAAAGGCCCCAACGACCTCGATTTCGACGCCGAGGGCAATCTCTTCTTTACCGACCCGTGGGGAACCGGGCCGGGACCCAGCGTGTCGGACCGCAGCGGTGCGGTCTATCAATACTCGCGCGACGGGGTGCTGCGCCGCATCATGGACAGCGGCCTGTTCCCGAACGGCATCGCCGTGTCGCCCGATGACAACACCTTGGCAATCGGCGACTTCCGCGCCGGACGCATGTGGTATGCCGGGTTTGAAACCGGTCCCAATCTCGGCTGCCCGCAATGTCCGCGCGATCCACTGCACCTGACCTTTGCCGGGGTCAAGGCCGGCACCTATGTCCCCGGCAACAGCGGCCCCGACGGCGTGCATTACGATGTCAAAGGGAATGTCTGGGCCGGGCTCGCGGGGCTCGGCGGCATCGTCGAAATCAATCCGCGCGGTCTGATCATCGGCTTTGTGCCGATCCCGAATGGTGACGCTGCGACCACCAATTTCGCGTTTGGCGGGCCCAATAATCAGTATGTCTATTTCGAGGGAGCGACGACCGGTACTTTCTGGCGGTTCAAGGCGCCCTATCCCGGGCTGATCGGCCCCGGCGGCGTCCGCCTGCCGGCGCAACCTTAGAGCAGGACGCGAAAGGTGCCATAAGGTGCGACCATGATTCACATGTCATGGTTCAGGCGTGGCCCCCGCTGGCAGCGGCGATCTGCTTTGGCCAAAACCGACCCTGGCCAAAACCGACCCCGGCCAAAACCGACCCCGGCCAAAACCGAATTGTATCGGGTTGCGATCAGGGGCAATCTCGGCAGGCCGCGCGGCTCGCCGGATCCCGTCGGCGGCCGCTCTTGTCTCCCTTCCGCACAGCGCGTAGCGAAGGGTGGCAGCGTGAGCCGGACGCAAGGAGAAACCATTGATGGATTACACGATCACCCCGCTTACGCCACACACTGGCGCCGAAATCCGCGGCATCGATCTGAATCGGAGCCTTGACGCTGAGACGCATGCCGCGCTCAACCGCGCCTTTGCCGAACATCACGTGCTGGTGATCCGCGGGCAACAATTCACCCCGCCGCAATTCATCGCCGCCGCCCAGGTCTTTGGCGAACTGTTCCAGCACGACAAACGCGAAATGCACGTGCCGGGCTACCCGCAGGTCTACTACGTCTCGAACGAACAGACGGTACCGGGCAAGCGCTACATCTCAGGCGAGACGTTTCACACCGACCACTCCAATCACCCGGCTCCGCCCAAGGCGACGATGTTGTTCCCGGTGTCGCTGCCGAGTTCCGGCGGCGATACCCAATATGTCAACATGCATGCTGCCTATGACGATCTGCCTGAGGCGACCAAGGCGCGGATCGACGGGCTCAAGGCGGTTCACGTCTATCTGAGCAAGTACAGCCCGCGCGAATTACGGCCGCTCAGCGAGGACAGCGCCCGCCAGGTGCCGCCGCCGGGCATTCATCCGCTGGTCCGCACCCATCCCGAAAACGGGCGCAAGGCACTTTATCTGAACCCGGTGCGGATCGAGGGGATCGTCGGCCTGGAGGATCAGGAGGCGCTCGATCTCGTTGCCGGGCTGATGGAGCACGCGATCCAGAAAAAATACGAATATCGCCACCAGTGGCAGCATGGCGATTTTGTGATCTGGGACAATCGCAGCGTGATTCACAAGGCCAATCCCGATTACGACATGAGTGAGCGGCGCTATCTCTACCGGCTGATGCTGAAAGGCGAGACGCCGATCTGACACCCGTCAGATCTCGAGGCGAAGTGCCCCCGCCTCCAGCGGAGAATCATCGCATGAACGGGTTGGCGCACCGCACTGTCGACACCAACAGCATCCGCATGCATGTGGCCGAACAGGGCGAAGGGCCTCTCGTCCTGTTGTGCCACGGATTTCCCGAATCCTGGTATTCGTGGCGCCATCAGCTGCCGGCACTCGCCCAGGCCGGGTTCCGTGCGGTCGCGCCCGACATGCGCGGCTATGGCCGGACCGACCAGCCGCGCGAGATCGACCAGTACACCGTCTTTCACCTCGTCGGCGACATGGTCGGGCTGCTCGACGCGCTCGCTGCGCCGAGGGCGGTGATTGCCGGCCACGATTGGGGCGCATTGGTGGCGTGGCACGCGGCCCTGATGCGGCCGGATCGCTTTCACGCGGTGATCGGGCTCAGCGTGCCGTACTGGCAGCGAGGGCCGGCGCGGCCGACGACGCTGATGCCGCAAACCGAAGACGCGGTGTTTTATCAGCTCTACCTGCAGACCCCGGACCTGCCCGAGGCGGAGATCGGGCGGGACGTGCGGCGCTACCTGCGCAGCGTCCTGTTCGCCAACTCGGGCAACAACCCGCACCAGGTCCCAAAGGAACAGGTCGGCATGGTGCCGCGGCACGGCGGTCTCGCCGCGCGGCTGGCCTCGCAACCGGCCAACCCACCGTCACTGCCGGCATGGCTAACCGAAGCCGATGTGGATTTCTTCGCGGCCGAATTTGGCCGTACCGGTTTCCGCGGCGCTCTCAACTATTACCGTAACATCGACCGCAACTGGGAGCTGCTTGCTCCCTTTGCCGGGGCGACGGTATCCGTTCCGGCGCTCTACGTCGCCGGCGACCGCGATCTGGTCCTGGCATTCCGCGGCATGGACCAGCTTGTGCCCAACCTCGTGCAGTTTGTGCCGCGGCTGCGCCGGACGATCATTCTGCCGGGTTGCGGCCACTGGACCCAGCAGGAGCGCGCCGCGGCGGTCAACACCGCGATGATCGAGTTCCTGCGCGGTCTTTAGAGGTTGGCCCGGAGAGGTTGGCCCGGAGAGGCTGGCCGGGGGAGGTTGGCCGGGGCATGGTTCAGTCGCCTTCGGGTCTCGCGAAACCCTGACTTGGCGTTTCGGGCAGCTTACCTGGTTCCTGTTCATCCCGCATGTCAAAGCATCGCGACCGCGCCGGAAGCGGCTTGCGTCGTTCGAGACGGCCGCTTCGCGCTCGCAACAGAAACGGGATAGGATGCGAAAGCCGTTCCCCGGCGAGCGTCGGGCCCCTTTCGAGCGCCCAGCAGACGGGCTCAGTACACTCCGACCTTCGGGCAAGCGACCTGATGCAGAAAGTCGACAAACGGCAGTGTGGATTGGGTACCGTCGCGGCGCAGTCGATTTTAGCACGCGGCGGTAAAATCAACGGAGGAGACGAAAATGCGCTGGATACGGTTTGAGGCCGATGGTCACGCGGCTTATGGTATCCTCGAGGGCGACACGATCACCGAAGTCAAGGGCGATCCGTTTGCCGGCTACGAAAAAACCGCGACGCGCCACAAATTCGCGTCGGTGAAACTGCTGGTGCCGGTCGAACCGCGCACCTTTTATTGCGCCGGGCTCAACTATGCCGAGCATGTGATCGAGGCGGCGAGAAAACGCGGCCAGGAGCCGAATCTGCCAAAGGCGGCCGATATCGGCTATCGGGCCAACAACGCATTGATCGCTCACGGCGAGCCGATCGTAATCCCCAAGGACGCGACCGAACGCTGTCAGTACGAAGGCGAACTCGTCGCGGTCATCGGACGCAAGGCTAGGCATCTGAGCGAAAGTGAGGCGCTCTCCTGTGTGCTTGGTTGGACCATCGGCAACGATTTCAGCGAGCGCACTTGGCAGGCCGGGGACCGCACCCTGTGGCGCGCCAAAAACGCCGACACCTTCAAGCCGATGGGGCCATGGATCGAGACCGATTTTGATCTCGCCGCGGCGCACACGATCATTCGCGTCAATGGCGATGAAAAGATCCGCTTCAAGACCGACCACATGCTGTTTGGCCCGGCGACCTTTATCAGCCGCATGTCGCAATATCTGACGCTCTACCCCGGCGACGTCGTGTGGATGGGAACCGAGGGCGCCCCCGAAAATGTCAAGCACGGCGATACGATCGACATCGAGATCACCGGCATCGGCACCTTGACCAACCCCGTCATGCGCGAAGGGATGTAGCCCTCCCAGGCCAAATACCGATCGCCGCCGGCGCTTCGCTCAGTCAATGGCGAGCGCCGGTTTGACAGGGCGCGACCCGGGAAATAATTTGCTTCAGGCGGCGGCAACGACCACCGCTGACAACAAGATGTCGGCAAAGCCGACTTCGTTGAACAGGAGAAGGACATGTCTCAAGACGCAATCGCTGCGTCTATTCCTTGGTATCGCACCCTCGATCGCCAGCAATGGCGGGTTCTGGTCGCTTCTAACCTCGCCTGGCTGTTCGACGGGTTCGAGATACAGGCGCTGTTCCTGACCGTCGGCTTCGCGCTGCATCAGCTGCTGGTTCCGGCGGATTTGCACGCTCTGCCGCGCTATGCCGGCTACGTCTTGGCGACGACCGTGTTCGGCTGGGCAACGGGGGGCGTGGTCGGCGGCATCATCGCCGATTACATCGGCCGCAAGCGGACGATGATGCTGGCGATCCTCGCCTATTCCCTGACCACCGGATTGAGTGCCATCGCGTGGAATTGGCAGTCTTTCGCGCTCCTGCGCTTTCTGGTCGGCGTCGGGATCGGTTCGGAATGGGCGACCGGCGCCTCGATCGTCTCCGAGCTATGGCCGGATCACGCACGCGGCAAGGGCGGCGGCCTGTTGCAGAGCGGCGCCGGGATCGGCAGCTTTATTGCCGCCGCAGTCTGGCTGGTCATCGGCGGGCTCGGGCCGCACTCCTGGCGGCTGATGTATCTGGTCGGGATTCTGCCGGCGCTGCTGGTGCTGTGGATCTGGCGCGGAATGCCGGAGTCGCAGCGCTGGGAAGACGCCAACGAGCGCCGTCGGACGGCCCAGGCGCAGCGGCGCAGCGGTGCTGTACTCGATGGCGAAGCGGCGGCGCTGACCCGCTTTACGGTCACCGACATGTTTCTCGACCGGTCTGTCCGCTGGCGGCTGATCGCCGCGTTTCTGATGATGTTTTCGGTGACGTTCGGCTTCTGGGGGGTCGCCACGTTCATCCCGACTTATGTCGGCACCGTCGCCGCCAGGGCCGGGATGTCGGCACCTTACTATTCCGCGATCGCCGGGCTGGTCAGCACCGCCGCTTCGATCTTTGGTTTTGTCGGCCTTGGCTTTCTCGCCGACTGGATCGGCCGCAAGCCGACAACAATGCTGTGGTACGCGATGTGCCTGATCCTGACCCCGGTCGTATACATGTGGGCCAAGGGCATGCCGGCCTTGCTCGTTACCGTCACCGTGTTCGGCTTTTTCACCGGCGGGATCTGGTCATGGGCGCCGATCTGGCTGCCCGAGCTGTTTCCAACCAGGATGCGCGGCACCGCGGTGGCGTTCTGCTTCAACGCACCGCGCTGGATCTCTTGCATCGGGCCGTTGATCGCTGGAACCCTGATTGTCGCGCTCGGCGGCTATGGCCCGGCGGCGACCATCGTCGGCTTGTTCTTTATTCTCGGCGTCTTTGTCGCGCCATTTCTGCCGGAGACACGAGGCCGGCCACTCCCTCACACGGTCATGGCGCCGGCAGAGTCCGGATCATGACCGTGCCGGCGAGAAAATCGTGCAATGTCCGCCCGCGGCGGTTGAACAGGGCGACCAGCAGGATCAGCGAGCCGGTCAGGCCGACGGTTGCATAAAACAGCGCGGTCTGGATCAGCGCTTGCCCAAAGCTCGGCCGCGCCCCGGTCACCGACCGCAATTCGAGGTCAAAGCAGCGCATGCCGAACGTCGCCGACCGCGGACCGCTCAACAGCAGGGTGTGATAGGCCAGCGGGACGAGGCCAAAGAGAAACCACAGCAGCGGTCCCAACAGCCCCAGGCTCACGACCGTCAGCACCGCAAAGACCACCCACGCCCCGACCGCGATGATCGCGATGCACACCAGATCGACCATGTAGGCGAGGATACGACGCCACAGCACTCCCTCGTACACCTCGGGGAACACTGCAGGGTCGGGAGTGACGCAATGATCGGTGGGCCAAGGAAAGTCGTATCCGGCGCTCACGGGTCACCTCTCTCTGTGCGGACGCACGCCGCAGCATGTGGGGGCGCCTCAGACTGCGGCAAGCGGATGGGCTCCTGGCGCGACGTGTTAGAGTGTGATCGAGACGATGATGCCGCTGACGAGAGGAAAACCGATGCCCGCTTACGTCATTGCCGATGTCAAGGTGACCAACCCCGCCGGCTACGAGCCGTACCGCCCGCTCGCCGCGGCCAGCATCGCGCGATTTGGCGGCCGGTTTATCGTCCGCGGCGGCAGCGCCGAACTGCTTGAAGGCGATGCCGACCCGGACCGGATCGTCGTCATCGAATTCCCCGACGCCGACACCGCGCGACGCTGGTACCACTCCGACGAGTACCAGCAGGCATTGACGATCCGACAGGCGAATTCGACCGCCCGCGTGATCCTGGTCGAAGGGACCGGCTGAAGCACGGGGTTACCGGGACCCGCGCCGCGCCACGGTCTGGACCAGGCTGCTTTGGGGACGAAGTCGCGGGTGAAGCAAGAGTGTCGGCGACCATCGCGGCCGCGGGCATCACGTGGGCGTACCGGAATGATCGTCCGCGGGCCGTGCTGCTTGCGAGCGCGCACCGCGCAACTTAGGATCGTTCGCCAAGGCCAATTAGCGGGGACGCAGCCATGGAATTCGGCGCATCGATCTTTTTTACCGATTATTCGATCACCCCGGCCGAACTGGCCGTTGCGCTTGAAGAGCGCGGCTTCGATTCGCTGTGGGCAGCCGAGCATTCGCATATCCCGGTGCCGCGAAAAACGCCCGCACCCGGCGGCGGCGAACTCGCCAAGCGCTATTACGATGTGATGGACCCGTTTGTGACGCTGGCTGCGGCAGCGGCAGCGACCAAGAACCTCAAAATCGCGACCGGCATCTGTCTGGTGATCCAGCGCGACACGATCCAGACGGCAAAACTCGTCGCCTCGATCGACCAGGTCTCGGGCGGTCGGTTTCTGTTCGGGATTGGTGGCGGCTGGAACCGGGAAGAGATCGAAAGCCACGGCACCGTCTTTGCCACCCGCATGCAAAAAATGCGCGAGCAGATCGAGGCCATGAAGGAGATCTGGACCAAGTCCACGGCGGAATACAACGGCGAGATCGTCAAGGTCACGCCGATGATGACCTGGCCAAAGCCGCTGCAAAAGCCATGGCCGCCGATCATCCTTGGCGGCGCGTTTCCATACGCGGCGCGGCGCGCGGTGCGGTATGGCGATGGCTGGTATCCAAACGCCAGCAGCGGCGATCCCGCGGAATACATGCCGCGCTTTCGTCAGATGGCGCTCGATGCCGGGCGCGACCCCGCATCATTGCCGGTGACGATCGGCGGCGCGCCCGAGGACGCCGATAAACTCAACTGGTTGCGCGATCTCGGCGCCGTCAGGGTCAATTTTACTCTGCCGGCGGCCGGCGCCGACGAGATCCTGCCGATCCTCGACCGCTGTGCCAAACTCAAGCAACAGGTGCAATGAGCCGCCGTCGATATCGGTGCCGCGACCAAGACCAGTTCTGAAGCCCGTCACCGCCGGGCCATCGGCGTCCCTACCCCGCCCCTCCCCGCATGCGGGAAAAGCCGGGCGGGGACAGATGACGAGGCCCACTCCCCGGTAGTCGCCAGACAAAGCTCAAGAACCCGCTTCGGGCGCTGGCGCGGCGTTTCGCGCAAGGTGAAAAATGGCCGAGATCAGCCAGCAAGGCGCATCCGGGGCCGCGCCGGTCAGTCTCGCGGCGATGTTCGCGGCGTTCTTCCGGCTGGGTGTGACCAGCTTTGGCGGCGGTACCGCGGCCTGGCTCTATCGCGCCATGGTGCAGCGCCGACATTGGATCGACGACCAGGCCTATCTCGCGGCGGTCGGGCTGAGTCGCGTGGTGCCCGGTTCGGCCGGCGTCAATCTTACCGTGCAGGTCGGCCAGCGCCTTCAGGGCGGCCGGGGGGCGATCGTCGCGGTGCTGGGGCTGCTGTCGGGACCGCTGTTCATCGTCATCGGATTGGCGGCAGGTTTTGCCCATATCGCCGGCAGCTCGATGGCGCATGCTTTTCTCGACGGGGTTGCCGGGGCGGCGATCGGGCTGACTTTTGCGACCGGGCTGGTATTGGTGCCGCGCGGTCGCGCCCAGATCGGGCAGCTGATGATCACGATCGCAACCGTCATTTCGGTCGGCGTGCTGCGCTGGCCGATGCTGCCGGTCATCTTGTGCCTGGCGCCGGTCGGGATCGGGCTGGCGCTGCTGCGGCCGGGGCACGGCTGAGATGCCCGGGGACTGGCGCAGTCTGCTGGCGTTGATCCTGGTCTTTGGACCGCTGTCGCTGTTTTCGATCGGCGGCGGCGCGTCGCTGTTGGCTGAAATCGAGCATCAAGCAGTCGCGGTCCACCATTGGACGACGCATCGCGAATTTGCCGATCTGTTTGCCATCTCGCGCGCGGCCCCCGGGCCCGGCACGATGCTGTCGACATTGATCGGGTGGAAGGTCGCGGGCTGGGGCGGCGCGTTGACCGCGACCATCGCACTTTACTTGCCTTCGTCGCTCCTCGTGTTTGGTGTCTCTCGCGTGTGGGGACGATGGCGCGGCTCGCTGTGGCATGGCGCCATCGAACAGGGACTGGCGCCGATTGCTGCCGGGCTGGTCCTGGCGGGGGGGCTGGCGGTGTTACAGGCAGCGGGTGGTGCTGCGGTGTGGACCGCGGCGGCGGTGGCGACTGTGATTTTGCTGCGCTGGCCAAAGCTCAACCCGCTGATCCTGTTCGGCATCAGCGGCGTCCTCTTCGCCATCGCCGCCCTGTTCGGGCATATATAGATCGTGCTGAATCCTGCTGCCGGGCCGAGTTCGATCGCAACAGTCGTCACGCCCAATTGGTCAGAAGGTGGCGCCGGATTGCAGCCAGTGGCGCACGATCTCCTCGCCAGTGGCAAACCACACGCCGTCATGGCTGCGGATATAGCCGAGCGCGGCATCAAGCCCGCCGATGCGATGCGGCACGCCGATCAGGTAGGGGTGAAGGCAGATCGCCATGACCCGTCCGGATTCCACACCTTCGGCATAGAGCGTGTCGAACTGCCGGCGGATCGCGGTTTCGAACTCGTCGATCGTGCCCAAGCGGGTGTTGATAAAGGGCGCATCGTTGATCTCATAGGAATACGGGATCGAGACCAACGGCCGGCCGCCGATGTCCATCATGTATGGCTGGTCGTCATTGACCCAGTCGGCGACATAAAGGCAGCCCTCATCGGCGAGGAAATCGAGCGTATGCCAGGTCTCGGCGAGCCCGCTGCCGAGCCAGCCCAGCGGCTTTTTGCCGGTCATCTCGGCGATCCGCGACAGCGTGCGATGAATCGTTTCGCGCTCTTCCTCGGGGCCCAGCGCGTCGAGCCACACGCTGTTCGTCTGGTTATGGCCGAGGATTTCCCAACCGAGATCGATCGCGGCGCGGACGATCTGCGGGTGATGATCGCAGATATCGCTGTTGAGCGTCGGGCTGGCGCGGATCCCGTGCTTGCTGAGCACATCCATGATCCGCCAGATGCCGACCCGATTGCCATAGTCGCGCTGCGCCCAGGCGCGCACCGATGGCGGGTTCCCGGCCGGCGCCCCCGGCTGTGGTGCGATGCCGCGGGTCAGCGGGAAGAACTCGATATTGGGGATGATCCACACCGCGACCCGGGCGCCGCCTGGCCAGGTCAGCTTTGGCCGATCCTTGATCGGAACATAGGGAAAGGGTCCATAATCTCGCG